>NZ_JAUBOY010000017.1:0-126257 GCF_036700465.1 Microcoleus sp. T3_A4
CGTAGCATCGGTAAATTGGCGATTTAAATGGTTATGGTTGTATGGCTTCGTTCACCCACAATCTGGAGAAACATATTGGTGGATTCTACCTTTTGTGAATACCGAAATTTTTAATCAAGTTTTAGCCGATTTCGCGCAACATTTTGAAGTCGGGGAAAATAAACAAGTCGTATTGACTTTGGATCAAGCTGGATGGCATACCGCTAAAAAACTTGATGTACCGCAGGGCATTCATATTATAGAAATGCCCTCTCACTCTCCAGAACTTCAACCTGCAGAAAGACTTTGGCCGCTTACAAATGAGCCTCTTGCTAATCGAACATTTAAAAATCTTGATGAATTAGAGGAAATTTTATTTAATCGCTGCCAACAATTACTCCAACAGCAAGACTTAGTTCGAGGTTTGACAAATTTCCATTGGTGGCCCCAAGTTGCGCCTTAATTATGGTTATACTACCGGACATGATATCAGAAGGTATTTGATGCGAAGGGAGAGCGCCCTGTGATTGTTCTCCCTTAATACGATTACTTGCGATCGCACAAACGCGGGTTTGTCAGTTTGCCGTTGTCTGTTTCCGTCGGCTCATCGTGGAGTGCGATCGCAAAACGCAGATGATTTGGAATCATCTGCGTTCATCTGCGGTTTGATTAAACCCTATTAAACTGAAGCCGCAACCTTATCTAAAGGCCGCACTTGACCGAGGAATTCGTGAAGTGCATCGCCTTCCACCACCTCAGTTTCCAACAGCTTCTGCGTAATTGTTTCCAACAATTCGCGATTGGCTTTCAGAATATCCAAAGCTTGCTGATGTGCAGTTTCGACAATTTCCTTCACTTCTTGGTCGATCGCCTCAGCAGTTTGAGCACTAACCGCACGGCGGGCATTTCCCATACCATCGTTGAGGAACATTGCTTGCTGACCTCGATCGTAAGCAAGAGGCCCCAACACCTTACTCATCCCGTAAGTTGTCACCATCCGTTCAGCTAAATCAGTCGCCCTTTGCAAGTCATTTGAAGCGCCAGTAGTAATGCTACCAAACACAACTTCCTCAGCCGATCGCCCTCCAAGCAGTGTAGCAATCTGACCGCGCAATTCCGATTCATCCAACAAGAAACGGTCTTCTGTCGGTACTTGCAACGTGTAACCCAATGCTGCCATACCGCGCGGGACGATCGATATTTTGGCCACTTCGCCGCCGCCGGTCAGTGCAGCACCAACCATCGCGTGCCCGACTTCGTGGTAAGCCACAATCTTTTTCTCTTTTTCGTTGAGCACCCGGCTTTTCTTTTCCAAGCCAGCTACAACGCGCTCAAACGCCTCAAAAAAGTCTTCCTGCGCTACAGTTAGTCGTTTGTTGCGGGCCGCCAACAAAGCAGCTTCATTGACCAAATTTGCCAAATCTGCGCCCGAAAAACCGGGGGTACGAGTGGCGACGGCCTTCAAGTCAATATCCGGGCCCAACTTCACTTTTTGAGAGTGAATGTTCAAAATTGCTTCGCGGCCAGATAAGTCCGGGCGATCGACCAAAACTTGGCGATCGAAACGACCAGGACGCAACAAAGCAGCATCCAAACTTTCCGGGCGGTTAGTTGCAGCAAGCACAATTACCGTAGTATTGCCCGCAGCAAAACCATCCATTTCAGTTAACAATTGATTGAGAGTTTGTTCGCGTTCATCATTCCCACCGAAGCTAGCGTTACTGCTACGAGATTTGCCGATCGCGTCCAATTCATCAATGAAAATAATACAAGGAGCCTGTTTCTTAGCCTGCTCGAATAAATCTCTAACTCTGGCAGAACCAACACCTACAAACAGTTCCACAAACTCCGAACCGGAGATGCTAAAAAAGGGTACGCCAGCTTCACCAGCCACTGCTTTTGCTAACAGAGTTTTGCCAGTTCCCGGAGGCCCGACTAACAGCACGCCTTTGGGAATTCGTGCGCCTATTGCCGTAAATCTGTCGGGAGTTTTCAGGAATTCAACAACTTCGACTAATTCAGTTTTAGCCTCTTCTACTCCAGCCACATCAGCAAAAGTAATTTTCGCCGATTCGCCTTCTACATAGACCTTAGCTTTGCTTTTGCCGAGCGAGAGCGCACCCTGAGGCCCGCCACCCTGCCTGTTCATGAAAAATTGAAAAATCGCCACAAAAATCAGCGGCGGAACCACCCAGCTTAGAACACTGCCAATCCAGCCATTTTTGGCAGGGGGAGTTGCCGCAAATTCAACGCCTTTTTCTTGCAAAAGTTTAGGCAATTCCAGGTCAAAAATCGGCGTAGTTGACAGCACTTGACCTGGTTGATCGCCTTCGCCTTTGAGTTGGTAGCGAATTTCATTTTGACCTACCGAAGCTCGGACTACATCTTGTTCTTGTACTTGATGGACGAACAAGCTGTAAGGCACTTGCGGAATTTGCGGGCCGAACAAATTCGGTAAAAAGATGTTGGCCAGCAGAAACAAACTTGAGAGCAATAACAAGACATTGCTAATTTGTCGAAAACGAGGTGGTTGGGGCTGGTCTTTAATGGCCATTGATAGCTGTCATCCTTTGATTTAAAGCTGTTTTATTCATCTATTTTCTCATCAAATACCCACACACTGTTAAGCGGATTTCCTCACTTTTTCGGGTGGGTTAACCCGCTAGCACGGATTTGCTATTATTAACAATGTTTTTTACGAACCGCGAAGACGGTAAGGACACAAAGGAAGAGAAGAGAAGAGCGTTATAGTATGTAGGGTGCGCCGAAGATCACCGAATATTTATGCAGCTTCTGGGTTTAACTGAATCATTTCCCAAGTAGTATAAGTGCCGATCGCACCCCAAATCGCGTAAGGCAAAAGTAACAAAGCTGCGGTTTGAGAAATCGGCAAAACAGCCAACGTCAGCACAACTCCCAAAATCTCGCCAACCCCTCCCAAAATTGTCCCTACTTTCAGACTTTTGGCTCTGAGAGTAGCAGGAATATAAGCAACTGTGACAATTTCTAAAAGCAAGTATAAAGCCATCAACAGCCATGTTTTAAGGCTCCCTGGCTCCTGTTCCCACACGACAGCAGCGCTGCCGGCCCCGCAAGCAAAAATCGCCGTCCAAATTAACGGAATAGCAGGCTCAAAAAACATCCAATCCGGTCTTTGAAGTTTGACGGCCCAATTAATATCGCGCAGTTTAAAAAACAGAGTACCGAAGGCGACTAAGAAAGTCACGCCGCCGATAATCATCCAAGATTCAATCATGGTTTTCAACTTTCCAATTGCTCGATCGCTCATTAAGTTGATCGTCCCAACTTACAGCCGAACTTCCATCCGCCTTTAGCAATAACTTTTGTAAAGCCCGATGCAATTATTGCTAACCGCCCGACACATTTTTAGCAAACTCATCGCGTCCAGACACCAAATTAGCTGGAACGCCGTTAGGGTAATTTTGTGCGATTAAAGCTTGCAACTTTTGCACTCGGTTTTCAGGGTTGGGGTGAGAACTCAAAAACTCCGGCGGCGCTTCGCCCTTCCTAGCAGCACCGAGAATTTGCATCACCTCAACAATACCTCTAGGATCGTAACCAGCTTCGGTCATAAACCGAAAACCGAGCTGATCGCTCTCAAGTTCATCCGATCTACCGTACCGCAAACCGACAACTTGATTGACAGCTTGAGCAATTAATGCTGCCTGCTGACCACCCCCGCGATCGTCGCTAGTAGCCACCCCAACCGCCGTTACCAAAGACCTGCCGAACTGCTGTTTTGCCAAGTGTTCTGCACCGTGGCGCGCCACAACGTGACCGGCTTCGTGCCCCAGTATAGCGGCCAACTGAGCCTCCGAATTTAGCCGCCGCAGCAGCCCCGCAGTAATGAAAACTTGTCCCCCCGGTAAAGCAAAAGCATTGACAGTTTGGGGGTCTCGCAGCAGGTGGAATTGAAACGGATAACCCGCTTGTTTCGCCGCCGAACCGTTGACTATTCGTTCGCCGACTCGATCGACATACTGCTGAATACTCTCGCTGGGATAAAGCCCCCCGTGCTGAGCAGCCATTTTATCTCGCGCCTGCAATCCCAAAACTATCTCTTGGCGGGGAGAAAGCTGCACCCGCTGTCTCTCTCCTGTTACCGGATTTTGTACGTCGTTTGTAAAATAGGTAATTGCCCCAAAAAATGCCATTAATAGCCCGATCGCGGCTCGAAATAAAAATTTATTCACAGGCTTTATACCTAAAAAGTTTCGCGATTAGAATACTATGGTGACAGCTCTCTCGACATCTGTCTGAAGTATCAAGAAGGGAAAGTTGTTTGAGTTTTTTTGGATGATTGGCGAACAAGGCTTTTTTTAAACGAACCGCGAAGGCGCGTTAGCGAAGCGGCGCGTTCGCGCTAGGACACGAAGGAAGAGAAAAAGAGAAGAAGAAGGTTATAGTTATTAAATTGGTTAAACTGAGATGTTGCACCATTATCAGCAACAGGCTTTTCGGCCTGTTCCACAAAGAATAGATTTTCTTGTGGAACAGGCCGAAAAGCCTGTTCCGAAAAGGCTAATTGAGAATGGTGGAACCTATGAGTTAAATCAGTTGAATCCTTTACAAAATCAGTTGCCGAACTTCCTTCGCAATATGTTTCAAGCTACCCGCCGCCGCCTCGCTATTTGGTACACTGCCGTTACTGCTGTATTGTTACTTGTATTCGCCACAGGTTTCTATTTTTACGTCCGCACTACTTTGATTGATCGCATTGATGACACCCTCCATCACGTTGTCGAAGTAATAGAGCGAACTCTCGTTATCGAACCGCTAACTTTCCCTAGTACCACAGATAAAAATAAATTGCAAGTTAATATTCAAGCGAGTTTTCGAGATAGCACTGATGCAGTAGAAGACGACCACATTGATTTAGAATGGTTCAGTCCTACGGGCGAATTGCTGTGGTCTACTTTATCGGAACCGCTGAATATTCCCATTCACGCTAACCGTACTGGCGAAACAGTTTGGATAATTAATAATAAGTTACAGTCCGATCAACACTATTCCCTCAGACAAGTAACGCAGCGAGTACAAAGTGGCCGCCAAGTTCTGGGATATTTGCGAGTCAGCCATCCTTGGTTTGAAGTGACAAAACCCATCCGCCAATTAATTCTTGATTTGATTTTGGGCGCGAGTTTAACTCTAATTTGCGTTGCAGCTATTGGCTGGCTGCTGTCGGGATTGGCTATGAAACCTGTGCGGGAGTCTTACGGGCGTCTCAAACAGTTTACTGCTGATGCTTCTCACGAACTCAGAAATCCGATCGCCACTATTCAAACTAACGTCCAAGTAGCTTTGGCGGAACCGGATATCGAACCGCAGCAACATCAACAGCTACAAGTTATCGAACGCCTCACCCGCCGCTTGGGGCGCTTGGTTGACGATTTGTTATTTTTAGCCAGACAAGATAGCGGTATCGTGCAGCAGCAGTGGATTGAAGTTCCCCTCGATGCTTTGCTGATGGAGGTAATTGAAGAACAACAGGCGATCGCCACTACCCAAAATCTCTCTCTTTCTTTGGAAATTGTCGATCTGCCCAACGCTGACGACAACTTTACACTGTTGGGAGACTGGGATCAACTAGCCCGACTTTTTACCAATATCGTCAGCAACGCCGTGCAGTACACGCCCTCTGGAGGTCAAATTCAAGTAGAGTTGGATGTGGCAGCTAAAAACAAAAGAAATTCGCCGATGTTAAATCCAGCGCTGCAAATAAAAGTAACAGACACCGGCATCGGAATTTCCACAGAAGCCCTGCCACATTTATTCGATCGATTCTACCGCGCAGATCCCGCCCGCACCCACCGCAGCGCCGCCGGTTCCGGTTTAGGATTAGCCATCGCCAAAGCAATTGTCGAAAATCACCGCGGCCAAATCCGCATTGACAGCCAGGTCGATCGAGGTACCGCCGTTACCGTCACCCTCCCCGCCCACAAATCAGAACAATTCCGCCTTTAAAACTTCCCCTCTTCCTCTCTTCCTCTGCGCCCTCTGCGCCCTCTGCGGTTTAAAAAAAATCTACCCCTCAAACCCTTATTCTTCCTACCTCGCGCCCAAACCCAGCTATTAAAATTCATTTACGCCATAGATTAACATAAACGTTGTTGGAAAACCTCGATCGAACTTGTGAGGAGTTATTTATGTTTCGCCACAATCTACCGTTTAAAAAAATCAGCTTGCTAGTAGCCACCTGCGGAGGTTTACTCGTTAGTCTCGCAACACTTTCCCAAGCCGGCGGCCCCCCGCCCCAACAAGGAAAACCCGTTTCCCAACCCGCAGAGACTCCCTCAGAGACTCCCGCAGCCACTGAAGAACCCGTCAGTGAACCAACTCCGGCTGCGAGTCCGAACCCCAGCGGGATGCCATCTACACCCACAGACGCGCCTCCCCGCTTCCCACTGCCCAGTGCGCGAGTTACGCCTGCCGAAGGCGGGATAGTAATTAAACTGGTGAATACCACCAATGCTGTCATCAATTATCAAATCGTAGGCGTTACCCAGCCGCGCACTCTCGGCGAACAATCGGAAATTTTGCTTCAAACCCTCCCAGTACCAATAACCCTCACTTACCAGCGCCCAGACGGCGGATTGGTGCTGGTTCGCCCCCAAGCAACCGCGATGCCGGGAATGTTGCAAGTCAGTTTCGGCGCGACAACTGAGGTTGCCGCTGATACAAAATCTCTGGAAATTCAGGAAGATGGGAGGGTATTTTTGAATTAGGTTAATTGGTTAATTGGTTGACGGTTGACTGTTGACTGTTGACTGTTACCATTCGTGTCAACTTAAGACTAAAATCCCTAATAAATATCGTTTATCGTTGAGTTTCGATGCCCCCTAATCCCCTTATTAAGGGGGGATAAGAGTATTCTTACTTCCCCTCTAACTCCATTAATAAAGCGGGAAGAGCATTCAAAATCCCCTTTCTTAAGGGGGATTTAGGAGCGTCGAAACTTCGATACAAACGAGATATTATACACAGGGTTTTAGTATTATGTTGACACCGATGGGCTGTTACTAATTCCCAATTTCCAATTCCAAATTCCCAGTTAACCGTCAATCGCCGAGTAACAAAGGAGGTAACTTAGTAAAAGGTAAATCCTCGTTGACGGCATCAATTTCTTCTTGTTCTCTTTCGTTGATTTGACCGATATAAGACTTAAGAATTTGCGCCAGACGGTTGTTATAAAATCGGTGCAAACTATAATTGGGCGTAGCTGGAAAGCCGCGCCGTTTTTTGTGCCGCCCGCCCGCACCGGGATCGAAGCTTTGGATGCCCCGATCGATCGCCCATTCGATCGGCGTATAGTAACAAGCATCGAAGTGCAAGCAGTCTATTTCCTGCAAACTGCCCCAATAACGCCCGTACAGCCGATCGCCCTTATACAAACAAAAAGACATACCCACCGGCTGTCTCTCATCTTCCTTGTCGTAGGCGGCTACAAATAAAACTCGATCGCGATAATTGTGGTGCAACTGTTCAAAAAATCGCTTAGTCAAATACTTGCTTCCCCACCAACCAAATTTGTCGCAAGTATTCTCATAAAAAGTATACATTTGAGCAAACATGGCTTGGGGAATTTCATCACCTGTCAGCGTTTTTATCAACAAACCAGCTTGATCGACTGCTTTGCGTTCGCGTTTGATATTGCGGCGCTGGTTGGCATTAAATGCGCCTAAATAATTGTCAAAATTTTGATAGCCTTGATTTTGCCAAATATAGCTGTGGTGCAGCCAACTGCTGAAACCGTGGCGTTCCATTCTTTCGCGCCATTCTGGATCGACATAAAGGAAATTGCAACCGGAGATATTGTGGCGATCGCAAAAATGGTCGATCGCGCTTACCATTACTCCAGTTAACTCGTCTTCATCTTCTCCCTCGGCAATCAAAAACCGATAGCCTTCAGCCGGAGTAAACGGCGTCATTCCCATCAATTTGGGATAATATTGAACACCCAAACGTTGAGCTAAATCCGCCCACTGATTATCGAATACAAATTCGCCGTAACTGTGACTTTTGACATAAAGTGGCGCGCAAGCAATCAACTGTTTGTCTCGCCAGACTGTTAAGTGATGCGGTAGCCAACCGGTTTTACCTGTCGCACTGCCCGATACTTCGAGATTGTTAAGCCAATCCCATTCCAGAAATGGAGTTTTTAGTGGCATCGCCAAGGTATCCCACGACACTTGCGGGATTTCGCCTATTTTGCTAATCCAGGCTACAGAATATTCAGGTTTTGGCTGTTTCAGCATAGGGAGATTTGTGCGTAGAGCGATCGAACTTCATTTAAGTTAATACAATCTCCCCTGCTTGTGTAATTACTCGCCACAGGCAAGATGCCTGTGCCACACAAGTGTTGTGGGGTGGGTTTCTAGCCCGCCACAGGCAAGATGCCTGTGCCACACAAGTGTTGTGGGGTGGGCTTCTAGCCCGCCCCGAATCTATAATGCAAAAACACCTCTTGTCCCACCTGTTTAACCGCCAAAAGCTCCAATTTCGGGGCTAAATCCGCCAAAAAACCCTCTCCCTCAACAGGTGTCGGTGCATCCGCCCCGCCCAGAATTAACGGGCACACCGTCAGCCAAAGTTCGTCTACCAAGCCTGCAGCTAGCACAGAGGCTACCAGTTTTCCCCCGCCCAGAATCGCCAAGCGTTTGATACCGAAGCTTGCTAGCTGTTGAAACCCATCAATCCAATCAATCTCTCCACCTGCGGTTTTTGCATAGATGATTCGATCGAACATCGAAGGAAGAAGGAAGAAGGAAGAAGGAAGAGGGAAGAGGGAAGAAGGAAGAGGAGACGGCAATGCCGTTTCCCTACTGTCTTGCCCTGTCAGCAGCCAGCGAGGCACCGGTTGCTGGAAAAACCGCAAGTTTGGTTCAAATTGAGACGATCGCGAACATACAATTTGCACCGGTTGTGGGGGCTTCCCTTGCAGTTCCCTCTGTTTGACCAATTCCGGCGAAATCACTCTCATCGTCGTCCCATAAGCCTGTAAAGTGCCGTTGCCGAACAAAACCGCGTCACTTGCTGCTACTTGCTGTTCGAGGTGGGCTTTGTCGTTGGCAGAACCGAATCTCGCGGGCGATCGCACTGCATCTGCAATTTTACCGTCGGCACTAATCGCGAGTATTACTGTGGCGTGAGGTTCAGTCATGACTTATCAGAATTTCCCAGAACATTTAACTGTAGCAATTCACAACTATTTGTAAAGTTTGTTTTCAACTCGCTCCCACGGGTTTTATTTGACGGATAATGTGGGTTTATTTATTTTGCAACCCCAGCGATCGCCCTAGCAAAGTATTTACTTTTCTTTACAAACAGCAGATCAAAAAACGGCGCGACAGGTAAAAATTTCGTTGCAGACTTCAAATGCGTCGCGCGATCGACTAGAGTAAAAAAAATGGCTTTATCCGTTTATTCATCGCAAAGGAAACAAAGCTCATGGTTCAACGCGGTTCTACAGTTCGGATTCTCCGCAAAGAATCCTTCTGGTATCAAGAAGTGGGCACCGTTGCTACGGTAGACCAAAGCGGCATTAAATACCCAGTTATCGTTCGCTTTGACAAAGTAAATTATGCCGGCGTCAACACCAACAACTTCGCCCAAAGCGAATTAGTGGAAGTAGCAGCACCCAAAGCAAAAGCGAAAACAGGGACTCCAGTAGCTTCCGGCGGCAAACAAACCACGCTGGACGAGAAAACGCGGAAAACCGGCAGCGGTGGCGCCCCCCAGCAGCCGAAAACTTCAACCGACAGCAAACCCGGTTCCGAAGTGGCCGGCAGCGTCGAAGGTTCGCCAAATCAAGGAACAGAACAACGCTAATTGTGCCAGAACTGCCAGAAGTTGAAACTATTTGCCGGGGTTTGAATCAAGCAACCCTCGATCGAGAAATGTTGGGCGGCGACGTGTTGTTAAACAGCACGATCGCCCGCTCAATCTCTGCGACCGATTTTTTGACGAAACTCAAAGGAAAGTCGATCGCCCGCTGGTACAGACGCGGCAAATACCTCCTGGCAGAACTATCTCAATTCCCAGAAGGAGAAAGGGAAAAAGGGAAAGGGGGAGAATTTAGGGCTCAAACTCCAAGTTCTTCCACTCTTCCTTCTTCCTTCCTCGTTCCTTCAAAAGCCGGCTGGTTGGGCGTGCACCTGCGGATGACGGGACAACTGCTGTGGGTGAACCGATCCGAACCCCTGCAAAAACACGCGCGAGTACGGCTATTTTTTGAAGGAAACCAAGAATTGCGGTTTGTAGACCAGCGCACCTTCGGGCAAATGTGGTACGTGCCGGCAGAAACCGAGGTTTCGAGCACTGTCGTCGGTCTGAAACTCTTAGGCCCCGAACCATTTTCAGACGAGTTTACAACAGAATATTTGGCCCGCAAGCTGCACCGGCGGGCGCGACCCATTAAAACAGCTTTGCTAGACCAGTCACTGATAGCTGGTTTGGGCAATATTTACGCAGACGAAACTTTGTTTTTGTCGGGAGTGATGCCCACAACTCTGTGCGCGGATTTGACCGCAGAGCAAATTGGGCGCATCCATACAGCTATTATTCAAGTTTTACAGAAGGCGATCGCATCCGGTGGCACCACTTTTAGCAATTTTCTCAACGTCCAAGGTGTCAACGGCAACTACGGCGGCGTAGCTTGGGTGTACAATCGCGCCGGTCAACCCTGCCGCACTTGCTCCACAACCATCGAACGTATAAAATTAGCAGGGCGATCGACTCATTTTTGCCCCATTTGTCAGACATAGGAAGCAGTCAATAGATTTTAGGCTTTAGATTTTAGATTTTAGATGTACCCCACGAATCGCACTCCTTTATTCCTTAGTCCGCGTAGGCGGACTTTGTTTGTTTAGTAGCGATTTCCATCGCCGAGTGACTTTGCAGCCAAATCTAGATTAAAATTTGTATAGTTTTTTAAACTAAACAAAGCAAGTTATGGCAATCAAGAAAGGCAGTATAGTTCGCGCTGTACGCGAAAAATTGGAAAACAGTCTAGAAGCCAAAGCCAGCGACCAGCGCTTTTCCTCCTATATATTTGAAACAAAGGGCGAAGTGATGGATGTTCGCGGCGACTATGCCTTCGTCAAATTTGGCAAAGTTCCCACCCCGAATATTTGGCTGCGGGTAGACCAACTCGAAGATTTTCAGTAACTCACCACAACTAAACCTCACTGTTCTTAATGTAGCGAAGGGTGCACACCGCGCACCTTTCCCCAATTAAGCTAAAATCTAAAACCTAAAATCTAAAATCCAATGAATTCTCCATTAAACCGCGTATCAATTATTGGTGCAGGCAAAGTCGGCAGTACATTAGCCCAGCGAATTGCTGAGAAAAATCTGGCAGATGTAGTATTGCTAGATATTGTGGAGGGTTGGCCGCAGGGTGTTGCTTTGGATTTGATGGAAGCCAGGGGAGTGGAACGCCACGATCGCCAAATTATCGGTACAAATGATTATACAGATACGGCAAACTCAAATATCATAGTAATTGCGGCCGGAGTGCCGCGCAAACCCGGTATCAATCGGGAAGATTTAATTAAAATCAATGCTCGAATTGTCACCGAAGCCACAAAACAGGCGATCGAGCATTCTCCCGAAGCAATCTTAATCACAGTCACAAATCCCCTAGATATCATGACTTATTTAGCTTGGGAAGCTGCGGATTTGCCAAAACACCGAGTCATGGGGATGGGAGGAGTTCTCGACTCCGCCCGCTTTCAAACTTTTATTGCTATGGAATTGGGCGTTTCAAATGCTGAAGTCAATGCAACTGTCATCGGTTCTCATGGCGATTTGATGGTTCCTTTGCCCCGCTATTCTACTGTCAACGGTATTCCCATCAATCAACTTATGGATGCTGGGGCGATCGATCGAATCGTACAGCGGACTCGCCACGGCGGCGCAGAAATTGTAGAATTGATGAAGACTGGTAGTGCTTATTTTGCACCCGCATCTGCTGTCTGCTTGATGGTAGAATCTATTTTATTTAATCAGTCGCGACTCTTGCCTTGCTGCGTTTATTTGCACGGCGAATACGGCGTGCAAGATATCTTTTTAGGAGTGCCCTGCCGCCTGGGATATCAGGGAGTCGAACAAATAGTGGAACTCGAACTCAGCGATACTGAAAGAACAGCCTTTATCGAGTCGGGCAAATTAGTTGCCCAAAATATTGAGGAAGCGAAGGCAATACTGAAAACTGCTTCTTAAGCTGTCGAGTATTTAAATTACATATTGTCTGTTCCCCGTTTCCCGTTTCCTGTTCCCTTTCACCAAATTCTCACACCCTATTTAAATGCACAACAGCTTAAGCTTGTAGCAATTCGTCGATCGCAGCAGCCGATCGCTCGTCGCTTCAATATAATAATTTATACTGAGTATGACAGTGTGATCGCTCTTTCGTAAGTTGGCTTCGAGGATTTAAACCTCGCTTTGATAAATATTTTAATCATGCTTGTTATTCTGTATTTAACAAGCAGAAAATGGGTAGCAAAAAACTGATAGATAAACACAACATTGTACTATCAAAAATGTGGTAATAGAGCAAAAAATTGCAAAAGCAATTAATTTTTTTTCGCGACAATGGCATCGAAATTTCTCTAAAAATTTCAGCAATAATCTTCCATTTTTTCTTTACTAAACCAACCAGCAGTTGGTTTTGGGTGATCTCTCACTCGCCATAGTATAGCCTTTCTCAGTAACATGAGGTGCACGCTTGATAAGCGGACATAGGGCATAGGCCTCCGTCGGCATAGGCATCCGTCGGCATAGGGTATACCTCACCAAGATTGAGAACTGCTATATGCCAGAACCACACGGTTGCACTTTAGAGGTAGAAAGCGAAATGCGAGTTTATACGAAATTTATTCTTTTGGCGGTAATAATAAAAAGGTGACAATCGCAACCGAAGGCGAGCCAAAAAAATGTCAAAATTAGTCAGAGACACTGGGAGCATCTCATATTTGTAAAAACACTTCTTCTGGCTTCTTCCTTCTTCCTCTTTCCCCGCAGCAAGAGAGCCTCAAAACTCCAATTTCTACCTTGCCTGCTTTCATTGAGATGCTCCCGATACGCTCCTCCCGATCGCGCAATGGAACCGGGTTTCTTGTTTCCACTTTCGGAGTTTCCCTGAGTTAATTACGTTAATAAACCGGGTTTATGTGTAAGTTTTGTTAGCATTATTATCAATAATTGACAATTAATCAAGTAGCAAATTATGCCACTTTTTCAGTAAATATACGGGAGCTAAGATGGTCGATTGACCTCCAAATCTCGAAAAAATACGGAAATGCAGTGTGAGTAGCTGCTAAGTGCTAGCAGAAGGAGGAGAATAGGTTCTTTGCCTTTTTGAGTTACCAGGCTCAACTTGCAGAGCGCTATTGAGATGCCATCAACCTCGATACCAAAACGCAAAATAACTAAATAAAAAGCATTATGTTTCATGAATACCTGTATCACGAAGTCTGCAACCTGCGCGAGAAACTAGCTCACCTAGAAAGAGAAACGCAGTCTCAAACCTGGTTCAAAAAGCTGCAAGCGCTGATGGGAGTTATTAGCAAAATTCGTGAATCCCTAGACTTAGAAACAATATTCAAAATCACAGCCACCGAAGTTCGGCAACTCCTAAATGCCGATCGAGTCGCCGTCTACCGCTTTCTTCCCGAATCCGAATGGAATGAAGGCGAAGTAGTGTCCGAAGACGTACTGCCCCAATACAGCCCATCTTTGGGAGCAAGAGTCCGCGACTACTGTTTCGGCGAACAATTTGCCGCCAACTATGCCAAAGGATACGTTCAAGCAGTCACGGACATTTACAAAGCCCGGTTGAGTCCTTGTCACCTCAAAATCCTCAAGCGATTTCAAATCCGAGCCAACTTAGTCGTACCCCTACTGCAAGGGCAACACCTGTGGGGATTGCTGTGCATTCACTCCTGCGGTCAACCCCGCCAGTGGCAAGAAGACGAAATCGAATTTGCCAGACAAGTAGGCGACCATTTAGCAGTTGCCATCCACCAAGCCGAACTGCACTTGCAAACCCAGAGGCAAATAGCACAAATCGAAGCGGCACAGCAGAAACTCCGCGACAGCGAGCAAAAATATCACCAAATTCTCGATTCGATCGCCGATATGGTATTAGTCAAAGGCCCCAAATCCAAAATTGTTTGGGCAAATCAAGCATTCCGCGACTATTACGGCATGACTCAAGAGGAGCTTCAAGACATCGTAGACGCACCTTTCGCCGATACCGACAATACTCTCCAGTACATCAAAGATGACGCCTTCGTCTTTGAAACCGGACAGACTCTGCAAATTTCCGAAGAACCGGTGACGCGCTACGACGGAGAAGTGCGGCTGTTCAGCACTGTCAAAACACCCATCCGCAACGCAGACGGCCAAATCGTCATGACTGTCGGCGTCTCCCGCGATATGACGGAACGCAAAAAAGCAGAAGAAGCCGTCCAAGCCAGCGAAAGCAAATACCGCAGCCTGGTAGAAACCTCCCAAGACATGATTTGGTCGGTCGATGCCATCGGGCGCTACACCTTCGTCAACCCAGCAGTTAAGTACATCTACGGTTACGAACCAGAAGAAATGATCGGTCGGCCGTTCTCCGACTTTGTGACACCAGAACAAAGCCAGAAAGATTTAGAAGTTTTCGCCCGGTTGTTTGCCGGAGAATCACTTTTCCAGTACGAAACCACCCAAATCGCCAAAGACGGCAGCATGAAACATTTAATGTTTAACGCCCTTGCCCTCTACGACGAAACCGGAAACTTCCTCGGCACCACCGGTACAGCCACCGACATTACCGATCGCAAGCGCGCAGAAGCAGCCTTACAACACGCCAACGCAGAACTAGAGCGCAGAGTAGAAGCACGCACGGCCGAACTGCGCCAGACTTTTGCCGCCCTCACGGCCAGCGAAACCAAGTTTCGGACGATCGCGGCCACCATGCCCGGAGCTCTGTTCCAATTTTGCAACCGTGACGGAGTTTGGCGCATTGACTACATGAGCGATCGCATCGAATATATCAGTGGCGTCACAGCAGCAGAAATGATGCGAGACATGAATACATTCATTTCCCGCGTCCACCCTGAAGACTTGGAAAGCTACATCGCCTCCGTCAACGAAGCCGTAGAAAACCTCTCCCTGTGGCACTACGAAGGGCGGTTAGTCAAGCCCGACGGTGAGATTCGCTGGTGGCAGGGCGACTCCATGCCCACCCGCAGCGAGAACGGCGAAATCGTATTTTGCGGGGTATTATTCGACATTACCGATCGCAAAGTTGCCGAAACCGCCATCCGCAATAGCCAGCGGCAGCTACAAGAAGCCCAGAGACTCGCCCACGTCGGCAATTGGGAACTCGACGCAGCCACCGAAACCCTCACTTGGTCGGAAGAACTTTTTCGCATCTTCGGACTCGAACCGGCCCCCATCGCGCCCAACCTAGCCGAACAGGTCGCTCTGATTCATCCAGAAGATTTGGAATTGTGGCAAACTCAAGTGCAGCGGGGACTCGCAACAGGCATCCCTTTTGATTTTGACTTTCGCCTTTACCGTCCCGACGGCATCTTGCGACACGTGAACGCCGTTGGCCAAGCGGAAACCGATGTGAACGGCAAGGTGGTAAAACTGTTCGGTACGGTGATCGATATTACCGATCGCAAAGCCGCCGAAGCAGCACTGCGGCAAGCAGCAGTCGAGTTAGAAGACAGAGTGAGCGAGCGCACGGCCGAACTTTCCCAAGCAGTCACCCAATTAGAACAAGAAATTGGCGATCGCAAACAGGCAGAAGCAGCGCTGCAAGTTTCCGAGCAAAACCTGCGAACCATATTTAACAATGTCTACGATGCTATCTTCATTCACGATTTAGAAGGAAATATTCTCGATGTCAATAATCGAATGTTAGAAATGTACGGAGTGAGCCAGGAACAAGCAACAAAATTATCAACTAAAAATGACTATTCAAGTGGCGACAATCCCATTGAACAAATGGAAGAACTTTGGGAAAGAGTATTAGCCGGCGAAACAGGTCGCGTGGAATGGAAAGCAAGGCGTCCCAACGACCGTTCAACTTTTGATGCAGAAATTGCCCTGTCCCGAATTCATCTCAACGGCAATCTCAGGGTCATTGCCAACGTCCGAGATATTAGCGATCGCAAACAGGCAGAAGCAGAACTGCAACAGGCTCAACAGTTTATGGAATCTGTGCTCAACACCATACCCGTAGGAGTATTTGCCAAAGAAGCAGAAGACTTGCGATTTGTACTGTGGAACCCGGCGGCCCAAGAGTTGCTCGGTTTCAGTGAAGCAGAAGTTAGGGGCAAAAATGATTACGACTTTTTCCCCAGAGAACAAGCCGAGTTTTTTACCGCCAAAGACCGGGAAGCCCTCGCCAGCGGGCAAATTGTAGACATTCCCGAAGAACTGATTCAAACAAGAGAAGGCGATACTCGCATATTTCATACGAAGAAAACCGCAATACTCGATGCTGATGGCAAACCGCAATATCTATTAGCTGTCACCGAAGACATTACCGATCGCAAGCGGGGAGAAATTGCCTTGAGACGATCGGAAGCCCGACTCAGACAGCAGGCCGATCGAGAAAAATTGCTCAACAGTCTCACCGCTCAAATTCGCAATTCCCTCGATTTCGACAGCATCATTGCTGTCGCCGTCCAAGAAATTCGCGCTTTCCTGCAGATCGATCGCTGCAATTTTGCCTGGTATCGTGGCGACGGGGAGGATGCTTTCTGGGAAATTATTAAAGAATCTCGCCTCCCCGAACTTCCCGATTTAATAGGTTGCTATCAAGCTTCCGACTTAGGTTCTATGGGAGAAAAACTCTTGCATATGGAAATGCTGCTGGTGGATGATGTCGAAACAGTGCCAGATCATGTTTGGAGAAAGTCTCTTAACTCTCTGGGCTACCGATCTGTGTTGGCAATTCCGATACAGGCACTTTCGGGAGTAGTGAGCGTTGTTACCTGCGCCCACTCCGCTGCTGTGCGACCCTGGAGTGAGGGCGAAGTAGAATTATTGCAAGCAGTTACAGTTCAATTGGCGATCGCTCTCAACCAAGCCGATCTTTACGCCCAAACTCGCAATAAAGCTCGCGAATTAGAGAAAACTTTGCAGAAATTAACCAGCACTCAATCGCAGTTAATTCAAAATGAAAAAATGTCAAGTCTCGGTCAACTTGTGGCAGGAGTCGCCCACGAAATCAACAACCCAGTTAACTTTATTTACGGCAATCTCAGCCACGCCAACGACTATACCCAAGACTTGCTACACCTGATCGAACTTTACCAAAACTACTATCCCGATCCAGTCGCGGAAATTCAAGAGGAAGTAGACAATATTGAACTCGACTTTCTGATGAAAGACTTGCCAAAGTTGCTTTCTTCAATGAAAGTCGGTGCCGACAGAATTCAACAAATTGTTGCTTCTCTCCGCACATTTTCCCGCATGGACGAAGCCGAAATGAAAGCCGTCAACATCCACGAGGGCATAGATAGCACCCTGATGATTTTGCAGCACCGGCTCAAAGCTAAACACAATCATCCCGAAATTGAGGTGATTAAAGAATACGCTCAACTGCCCTTAGTAGAATGTTATGCCGGACAGTTAAATCAAGTATTTATGAACATCTTGAGCAATGCTTTGGATGCTTTGGAAGAACGGGATCTGCGCCGTTCTGCTGAGGAAATGCGGCAAAAGCCCAGCAACATCCGCATCCGCACTGAAATATCGCCAGCGGGCAAAGTAATCATTCGGATTGCTGACAACGGGCCGGGAATACCGGAGACTGTCGGCACTCGGCTTTTTGACCCGTTTTTTACCACTAAACCTGTCGGTAAAGGCACTGGGATGGGCTTGTCAATTAGCTATCAAATTGTTACAGACAGACACAACGGGTCGCTGAAATGCACTTCTTCGCCGGGACAGGGTACAGAATTGGCGATCGAGATTCCCCTCAAAGCTAATTGTTAATAGGGAATTGGTAAGTTGTAATTGGCAATTGGCAATTGCGAAAGCGTTACTGTGCGTCAGTTGTGTAATTTTAAACCAGATAAAATCCGGTAGCATAGTCGGGCGTAAAATCCACTCAATACTCAACAATCACGGACGCTACAAGCGGAATTGAACTCATACCAATTTACTATGAAGCTGCATTTAATATAACGCTAAGGATATAGTTCCAACCAAAAAGACATCAGCCTCATTTAGTGTATCTTCATAGTGAATTGGCATCACTCATCTGCGTTAATCTGTGTTAATCTGCCCTCATCTGCGGTTTAAAAAAGAGAATGTATTAACCGCCGATGACAAGGGATTAAGGCGGATTACCACAGAGGAAGAATTCCGATCCTAACAGATGTGATATCATCACCTAAAATCTAATTTGGATGCACCATTTATTCCCTGGTGCATCAGTTTTGAGATTAGGAGTTTGTAGCAAAAATGTCTTCACGGGGTGAGGCACCCTTTACCAATCTGTACCTCAATCAGTCCATAATTGCTATATTACCCAGATTTATCAAGATTTCTGTCACGGCAGAACTTTCCAAAGGTTTAGAAAACCAATATCCCTGAGCTAATTCGCAGTCGAGTTCTCGAAGCTGTGCTAACTGTTCGGCTGTCTCTACACCTTCGGCGATCGCATTTAATCCCAAATTGTGAGCCAAAGTTACGATCGCCCGCACAATCTGCAAAGGCTGACCCCCGTGGTCACCGTTTTCGACAGCCCCCAAGCGGCTCACAAAAGATCGATCGATCTTCAGTGTATCCAGCGGAAAACGGTGCAAGTAACTCAAAGACGAATAGCCAGTACCGAAATCGTCGATCGACAATCGAATATTTCTACCTTTTAATTCGGCTAGCACAATATTGGCTTTCTTGACATTTTCCACGATCGCACTTTCAGTAATCTCCAATTTTAAACAGCTCGGATCGCAGCCAGTTTCTGCTAAAATCTCATCGATTTCCTCGATTAAATTCGGCATACCTAACTGTTTAGGAGAGAGATTGACGCTCATTGTTAATTGCGAAGGAGCAATAATTGGTAATTTAAAATTTGGAATTGGTACCTGGGAAGTTGTACTGAACGTAGCCGAAGAGTTGGTAATTGGGAATTGGGAATTGGTAATAGATGAGTGGAAATCGCTAATCGGGAATTGGTAACAGGGAATTGGTAATTTTTTACTGATTCTTTCTTCCCTGTGACCGATACTGGGGGTACGGTCAGTAAAAGTTCCGTGTTCCTCATGCCCTGTATCTGTTACATCACTAAACTCCCCTACATTGCCCGTTGCCATCTTCCCTGTTGTTACCCTGAGCGAAATCGAAGCGCCTTCTTCCTTCTTGTTACCCTCAGCGACTTGCCCTGAGTGCAGCCGAAGCGAGTCGAAGGGCATTGTTCCAACTTCCATTGGACTTCTTCCCTGTTGCTCGGTTAACATTTCTTGCCAAATCCGCAATTGCTGACAAGCTTCCCGCAACACCCAGGCTCCCAGAGGCACGATCAAACCTGTTTCTTCAGCTACAGGGATAAAAGTAGACGGCGGAACTAGACCCCGAACAGGGTGGTGCCAGCGCACCAAGGCCTCAAAACCTTCGAGCGCACCGCTGGCGATCGAAACAATCGGTTGGTAGTGCACAATAAAGTGCGAACGTTGATCCTTGCTCTCTCCTAATTCCTCCTTGCCCAAAATAGCCAACCGCAGGTCAGTTTCTAACTGCAACAGCGACATAGTTTGGTCGTGCATTGCCAAATTAAACACTTCGTGACGGGCCTTACCCAAAGCTTTAGCGCGGTACATAGCGATGTCAGCATCGCGTAGGAATTCTTCCGGGTGAGTGTACTGATTCGATTCGCCACTGGCGGTGACTTCGCCTCGACTGAAAACAATGCCAATGCTAGCGGTGGTAAATACTTCGTGCCCTTCGAGATGAAACGGCTTCGTCAGTTCTTTTTGGATCTTTTTAGCTGCGAGGGTGGCGTCGCTGAGGCTCTGAATGTGATCTAGCAGGATGGTGAATTCGTCTCCCCCCAGTCGGGCGACGGTATCAGAAACCCGGACGCAGGTTTGCAGTCGCTGGGCGAGGGCGATTAGCAGTTTGTCTCCTAAAACGTGTCCTAAAGAATCATTAACTACTTTGAAGCGGTCTAAATCTAGGAAAAGTAAACCAAATTTGTAATCGGGGGACTGATTGGATCGGCGGATGGCTTGTCCTAGCCTGTCGATGAACAAAACCCGGTTGGGCAAACCCGTCAGCGCATCGTGAAAAGCGCCGTGCAGCAGTTGCCGTTCTACTCGCTTGCGCTCGGTGACATCTCGGATAATAATCTGGCCGGCCGTCGAGCCTTGATAAATAGCGGGGATGCCGGCCATTTCAACGTCTATTATTTGTCCGTCGAGCCGCATCAGTTTTTGTTCGGCAAGGTCGAGTGGCTGATTTTCTATCTCGACTAGCCGAATGCGCTCTGTGGCTATTTGCACATAGTTTGGATGGACGAAATGCAATATGGGAAAGCCAATCAGCGCTTCGGGAGAACTCGCACCGAGGAGTTTTGCGCCGGCAGCATTGATGTAGGCGATTTTCCCTTGACTGTGAACGGCGATCGCTTCGGGAGATAGTTCTACTAAACGGCGATAGCGTTCTTCACTTTCTTTGAGAGATACTATCAATTCGCATCGCTCTTTTTCAGCTTGCTGGCGTTCGACTTCCATTTGGTGAACCGCCAGAATTTTACCAATACTTTGAGCCATCAATTCTATAATTTCTATTTCCTCGTACTTGAACTTTCTTTTTTTTATTTCTGGCGAACTAAAACTTAACGTACCGTAAGTTTGATTGTTAACAAATATCGGCGTTCCGATGTAAGATTCCGACTGGCAGTTCCGATAAGCCGGATGTTCGCGCATCTCAATATCTGCTCCTATATGAGAATACGCAACTGTTTTGTTAAGTTTAATGACTGCGGCGCAGTAAGTATCGCCGAGGTTCAATTCTAAGCCTCGCACGAAGTATTCTAAATCGCTTTTCGCTGCTCGAACAATAAAAGTCTCGTTGTCAACTTCAGCCATGATGCCCATAGAAAGTCCAAACATCAAACAGCCCGCTGTTAGATAATCGTCAACCCGTTCTTCAAAGTTTTGATAATGATAAGTTGTAATCCGGTGCAAGTGTTTGAGATTAGCGCTAAAAGCTGCTAAAGCTTGAGAATTTAAAAATAATTCTTCTTCCGAACGCTGGCGGTCGGTAATGTCTGTTTGCACTCCAATAAAGTGGGTTAAGTGTCGCCGCGAGTTGTAAACCGGAGCGATCGACAGTTCGTGCCAAAAAGGCGTGCCGTCTTTCCGAAAGTTGCGTAATATAACTTGAGATTCTCTGCCTTCTTCAATCGCAATTCGCAATTCTTTGGCAGCGGGGCTGTCAGTGTCTGTACCCTGCAAAAATCGGCAATTTTTTCCCATTAACTCGTCTCTGCGATAACCCGTAATCCGCTCAAAACTGGGATTGACATAAATAATCGGATTATCTGCAACGGTTGCGTCGGTGATTGCAATGCCGTTGCTGCAACTTTCGATCGCCCGTTCCATCATTTGTAAGCGCTCTTGCGATATAATGCGCTCGATCGCCGCAGCTAACACGTTGGCGATCGCTTCTACAAAATAAACGTCATCTTGACTGAAAACCCGCCCTTGACTGGTATGAACTCCCAAAATACCCCAGGCAGGGGAGGATGAACTGTTCGCTGGTTCTGCTTGTCCCCAGTTCCTCCCCAGTCCCCGATTGCCGGGAATAATTACAGTGACGCCGCTGACTGCCCGATGGTTATGCAGTAGCGGCAACTCGCTAAAGCGCGTTTCCACCCGCAAATCTTCGACGATCGTTGGTTCGCCCACTAGCAATGTGTAACCTGCTTGCGATCGGGGAGAAGCGGCAACAGTAGCGCTGCCGACGAGGCCCGGCTGCCAGCCAACCCCCGCTCGCAGCATAAAAGCATGACCAGAGGGCAACAGTTCTAACACCTGGCAATAATCAACGTCCAGGGTTTGAGCAATTAAAACCGCAGCTTTGTCCATCAGTGCGGACAAATCTGTTTCGGCCAGGGCCTGCTGCCCCAAGTAAGCGACGGCCGCTTGCTGGCGGGCTCGCGAGTGGATTGACGTGAGCAATTCTTGCTCCTTGGCGGCCACTCGCTTCCGATCCGTAATGTCGGTGAACACCGACAGAACAGCTTTCCCCGACACCAATGTCAGATACCGCATCGATACACTCGCCCAAAACAGGGTGCCGTCAGCTTTTTTAAGCCGGACTTCTGTCTCGCGGACGTGTCCGTTGCGGGCGAGCCGCAACAGCAATTCCTGGCGCTCTGCAGGTTTGTGGTAGAGCATTTCAGCTTTGTGGCGGTCGATCGACTTGAATCCTGTGAACCCGAAAGCCTGACGACATAAATCGTTACTATAAAGAATTGTGCCGTCCGCCAGACTGCTCACGACCAGGGGTATTGGCATCGAGTTGGCGATCGTCAGCAGTAATTCTTTGGTTCCTTGCAGCTCTTTGTACAAGTCTGGCTTGGAGGCCCAGGCGTGACAGTTTTCAGAGTTTTCAGGGATAAAACTTTCCATTGTTTAATCGATCCATTAGCAGGACAACTTTTTTAAACTTGTGGTCAATCAATACTGCAGACGGTTTTTAATTAGCAGTCGTAGAATAAAAGTTTCAAGGCGATTCGCCCATCGAGCTACCAACGGAAAATCAAGGGTTTCAAACTACGAACTAAAAACAGTCCAGATTATTGGTAAATGACGATTTCAGATGCAGAGGACGATCTACAGTAGCCCACAACACATTAATCTTAACCAGAACTATGCAACTGAAGGCCCCTAAACTGCTCGGCTGAAGTTTGATACCCTGCTCTCCCCTTAAAGACCACATCTGTCTTTGGTATGACAATCTACTGTTTTTAAAGTTGCGTTAAGTTTTGATAAGAGCGAGGTACTTTACCCAATGTGCAGCGGAAGCTCCTAATCTAAAAAGTAAAGTCACCTACTTGCCAACCACCGAATACTATCCGAGGAGAGAGGAGAAATGCTTGAATCATACCGCCGTACCATTGCCGAACGGGCCGCTTTGGGAATTCCACCGCTGCCGCTAGACGCCCAGCAAACGTCGGAACTGTGTGAACTGCTGAAAAATCCGCCGGCTGGAGAAGAAGAAACCTTAATAGAATTATTGCGCGATCGCGTCCCGCCCGGAGTAGACAGCGCCGCCTACGTCAAAGCTGGTTTTTTAACTGGCATTGCTAAAGGCGAAATCCACAGCCCCCTAATTGCTCCCAAATGGGCAGTTTACCTGCTGGGGACAATGATGGGCGGTTACAACGTCCAATCTTTAATCGATTTGCTCAACCCCACTGCCGAAATCGCCATTCCCGCCACCGCCGCCCGGGCACTGAGCAAAACGTTGTTAGTATTCGACGCTTTCCACGACGTTATAGCTTTGTCTGATACCAATCCCTACGCCAAGCAGGTAGTCGATTCTTGGGCGGATGCCGAGTGGTTTACAGGCCGTCCTGTATTGCCAGAAGCGATTACCGTTACAGTCTTCAAAGTTCCTGGAGAAACCAATACTGACGACTTGTCGCCTGCACCTCATGCTACCACGCGGCCGGACATTCCCCTACACGCTTTGGCGATGCTGGAAAGTAAGATGCCTGGGGCTTTACAAACCATTGCAGAATTGAAGCAAAAAGGTCATCCCGTAGCCTATGTTGGTGATGTTGTCGGTACGGGTTCGTCACGGAAATCGGCGATTAATTCCGTGCTCTGGCACATTGGCAATGATATTCCGTTTGTGCCGAACAAACGCAGTGGCGGTTATATTTTAGGAGGTGCGATCGCCCCGATATTCTTCAATACCGCTGAAGATTCCGGTGCATTGCCGATCGAATGCGATGTCTCCAAAATGGAAACAGGAATGGTAATTACCATCCATCCCTACAAAGGCGAAATCACCAACGAAGCCGGAGAAATTATCTCCACATTCACCCTCAAACCTGACACAATTCTAGACGAAGTTCGCGCAGGTGGCCGAATTCCGCTATTAATTGGACGCACTTTAACCGACAAAACCCGCGCAGCTTTAGGACTAGCACCTAGCACTATTTTTACCCGTCCTACAATCCCAGTAGATACGGGCAAAGGCTTCACTTTAGCACAAAAAATGGTAGGCAAAGCTTGCGGTTTGTCAGGCGTTCGTCCCGGTACATCTTGCGAACCAGTAATGACAACAGTCGGCTCGCAAGATACCACCGGACCAATGACTCGGGACGAATTGAAAGAACTTGCTTGTTTGGGATTTAGCGCTGATTTGGTTATTCAAAGTTTCTGCCACACCGCCGCTTATCCAAAACCAGTTGATGTCAAAACTCACCATGAATTGCCCGATTTCATGGCAGAGCGCGCCGGCATAGCTTTGCGGCCGGGAGACGGCATTATTCACTCTTGGCTGAACCGAATGTTATTGCCAGATACAGTGGGAACTGGCGGCGATTCTCACACTCGTTTTCCCCTGGGAATTTCCTTTCCTGCAGGTTCGGGATTGGTGGCATTTGCTGCTGCCTTGGGCGTCATGCCTTTGGATATGCCGGAATCGGTATTAGTGCGGTTTAAAGGCGAATTGCAGCCGGGAGTAACGCTGCGGGATGTTGTGAATGCAATTCCCTATGTGGCAATTCAAAAAGGTTTGCTGACAGTCTCGAAACAGAACAAGAAAAACATCTTTTCTGGACGGATTATGGAGATTGAAGGTTTGCCCGATTTGAAGGTAGAGCAGGCTTTTGAATTGACCGATGCGTCGGCCGAGCGTTCTTGCGCCGGATGCACGATTAAATTGAGCGTGGAGACTGTTTCCGAGTACATTCGCTCCAATGTCGCGCTGCTGAAAAATATGGTGGCGCGGGGCTATCAAGATGCGCGGACGATGATGCGCCGGGTGGCGAAGATGGAGGAATGGCTGGCTAATCCGGTGCTGATGGAGGCGGATGCTGATGCGGAATACGTTGAAATCATCGAAATCGATCTGAACGAGATTAAAGAGCCAATTGTGGCTGCTCCGAATGACCCGGATAATGTTAAGTTGTTGAGTGACGTTGCGGGCGATCGGGTTGACGAAGTATTTGTCGGTTCCTGCATGACAAATATCGGTCACTACCGCGCCACAGCGAAGGTATTGGAAGGTGCAGGGGAAGTGAAAACTCGCCTGTGGATTTGTCCGCCAACTCGCATGGACGAACAGCAACTCAAAGAAGAAGGTTATTACAGCATTTTTGGGGCCGCTGGAGCGCGTACAGAAATGCCCGGTTGCAGTCTTTGTATGGGCAATCAAGCGCGGGTTAAAGATGCGACAACGGTTTTTTCAACTTCTACTCGTAACTTTAACAACCGCATGGGCAAAGATGCTCAAGTTTATCTCGGTTCGGCAGAACTGGCTGCTGTTTGTTCGCTGTTAGGTCGCATTCCTACAGTCCAAGAATACAATGACATTGTGTCGAAGAGAATCGATCCTTTTGCTGGTGATTTGTATCGCTATTTGAATTTCGATCAAATTGCTGGTTTTGAGGATGAAGGGCGAGTGATTGCTTTGGAAGATATGCCTCGAATTGAGGATATTTTGGGGATTCCTGATGGTGTGTTGAGCAAGTAATATCATCGAAGCTGACTCAGATGGTTATTTTGAACCGCAGATAAACGCAGATGTACGCAGATGAATTAATTTTATCTGCGTACATTTCTGTTCATCCGCTGAGATCTGCGGTTCAAGAATTGTCCATAATCTGGATGAATCATCCCCGTCTTTTGTTTACAATATAAGTAGAGTCGAACTCTATCGCCAATCTCTAATTCCCATCCAGGATATCGACCTGCCAATTCCTATAAATCCGATTGAGGAGAAAAAAAGTATGTCTGAACGAGATTTAATCACTGAAAACCCAGAGACACCAACTTCAGCGCCAGCAATTCGCATTGGTAATGAAATGGTAGAGTTTCTCAGTGTAATTCAGCAAACTCCGAGAGAATATTGGCCTAATTTGCTTAAAATGATGAGGTTATTTCTGGAAACTGTGACAGTTAAGCCAGGATTGTCGAAACCCGCCGAGACACCTGAAAATGTAGATTTTACTAAAGTGTCGAAGGAGGGAAGTATCAACAGAAATCAAGCTATGACCAGAGCAATGCGAGCGGGGCTAAAGGAAGGAAATGAGGATAACGAAAAACCAGAAATTATCGATCCTTTACAGCAGCACGAAGCTCTGAGCAAGCTGTTACAGTCTTGGGTAGATGATGGAGATGAACAGGAGCAAACAGAAACCGCTGAAGTTCTCCGCAAGGCACTAGAAGAAAGCCCCGTGCATATATAAGAGCATTCCATGAGCAGAATAGTGTTGTTAGATTCGGGGCCATTAGGAATTGTTACAAATCCAAAAGCCGACTCTCCTTTATATCAAGAGGGCCAACTTTGGCTGCAATCTTTGCCACTGAAAGGTTACATTGTCATGCTTCCTGAAATTGCTGACTATGAGGTGAGGCGCGAATTAATTCGTGCAGGTAAAACGGCAGGTATTAGACGACTCGATCAACTTAAATCGCAAATCCCCTACCGTCCTTTGACTACCGAGGTAATGCTTTTAGCGGCTCAGTTGTGGGCACAAGCGAGAATGAGAGGAAGACCAACCGCAGAAGCCAATGCACTTGACGGTGATGTGATTTTGGCGGCGCAAGCAATATTGGAGGCAAGTGAAGGCCATGAGGTGGTAATTGCTACAACAAATGTGGGGCATTTGTCGCAATTTGTTGATGCTCGCGAGTGGCGGCTAATTGAGTAATCTTTAAATCCATCGCACTTAGCCAATCCCTGCTATACTTTGAACTACAGATATTTTTACAGACACCGTTGGCGAGATAAACAGGATGGTGGAAACAGTGGAGACAAGCGAAAAAATTGACGATCGCACACAAACCCGCTACTGGGGTCAAGTTACAGTCATAGACGCGGGCGATCGTTATAAGATCAATCGCATTGAAGTCAAGCCGGGGCATCACATCAGCACCCAAATGCACTATCACCGCAGCGAGCACTGGGTTGTCGTCTCCGGTACCGCTAAAGTTATCTGCGACGACAAAGAGACGATTCTCATGCAGAAACAGTCAACCTACGTTCCCATGAATACTGCTCACCGCGTAGAAAATCCAGGCGTTATTCCCCTGGTGATGATTGAAATCCAAAATGGTGAATACCTCGGCGATGATGACATTATCCGTTTCGCCCAAGATGCTCACGAGGCAGATTGATCCTAGATCCAAATATGAACCAATCGCAGACGCCTGGGAAAAGGTTCGCACACCGAACAATGACCTACGCTACGCAGCGACCGGAAACAAGATAAATCCTACAATTAAAAACTTAGGGGCAATTTCACAATTGCCCCTACCTTATTATATTAACTTTGTTAAGCACCAGAATTTGATATAGCAATTGGCGATCGTCCTACGGCAAAGAAGCGTTTTTCAAATCTACATTTGCCATATTGGCATTCTTTAAATTAGCACCTGTCAAGTCCGAACCGTTCAAATTTGCACCGTTCAAATTTGCATTGGTCAAATTTGCATCCCGCAAGTTGACTCCCTGTACGTCTATTCCCGCCAAACTGCCACCTCTGAGGCTGACATTAGATAAATTCGCTAGAGACTGGCGAGCATTTCTCAGGTTCGCACCCGCCAAATTGGCGCTTTCTAAATTAGCGCCGATTAAATTAGCGCTGGTGAGGTTGGTATTTTTCAAAGTGGCAATCACTAAACCCGCCAGACTCAGATTAGCGCGGCTCAAATCAGCACCCTCCAAATTAGCCCCGTGCATTTTAGCCCCAATTAAACTCGCACCTTGCAATTTAGCTTGTGTCAGATTTGCTTCGTTCAGCTTGGCTTCGTCCAAATTTGCACCGTTCAAATTTGCACCTCTGAGATTCGCACCGCTCAAATCTGCCCCGCTCAGATCCATACCAGCAAGCTGCGCTCCTGTCAAGTCACATTGGCTACATTTTTTAGTTTCTAATAGTTGCTTGACGTGGGATACGTTTTCTGCCTTTACTCCCGATGCCAAACCCATCGCAATCAGCAGCCCTGTTGTTGTTAAAATTCCAAGTTTCATATACCCACCCTCAGCAATATCTCTCTTTTAATAATATCCCACATCATTAAAGAGGTTAGGGTGATCAGTCTCTTTGATAAACTGTGACAATCATCACCCTATTGTGCACAAACTATGCAATAATTATTGACGTTTCAACTCCTAGAAATTCTTGTAAAGAATTATTGCTTTTTCAGGAACCAAAAAGGAAAAGATTGCGTCGGTTCGAGACGGACGCCGGTAATGCTGTTCTGAGCAAAAGTATAGTCCTTATCTTGCCAAAGAGGGATGAAAGGTACATCTTGACCCAGTATGTCTTGAATTTCGCCAAATAGGGCTTTGCGGGTTTCAGGGTTTGTTTCTTTGCGCTCCTTGTCGATCAGTTGATTTACCCGATCGCTATAATAAAACGAACCCTGACTTTGACTTTGACCCTTGGAGCAGCCCCCCGCCTCGGAACCTGTCGCACAATCTAAAAACGGGTGGATGTAATTGTCAGCGTCAAAAAAGTCGGCGGACCAATCCACTAAAACCGCAGGATAAATTCCCTTCTCTATGTTTTGGAACAAAGTCGGAGATTCCACGCTGTTAATTTCTACCTTCATTATCCCGTCCATTTTGAGTTTAGCTTGCGCCTCCATCATGCTCACCACTAAAGCTCGTTTTGTGGAAGCCGAAGCATACCAAATTGGCAGAACGAAAGGATTGGTGGCCGAGTATCCCGCTTTCGTTAAAAGTTCCTTAGCCTTTGTAGTGTTGGCATCACCGTAGAGTTCTTTAAAAACTGGTTTTTGAACGTCGAAGTTTGTGGGAATCAGACTGTAAAGCGGTTGTGCTTGTCCCCGCAGTACGCGCTCGTTAATCACCGGGCGATCCATCACTGCTGCGATAGCCTGTCTGACTTCTAACTTGTCCAGCGGTTTAGACTTGGTATTCAGCGTTATGTAATTAACCGTACTGCTTTCCCCCGCGATTTCCTGCCATTTCCCTTTTTTTGCTCCCTCGTCCAAGCTTTGAACTTGGTCTGCATCCAGAGACAAATAAGCCACATCAACGGCACCAGTCTGAAAAGTATTGAACAAATTTGACGAACTAGAAAGCAGCAAAATGTCAATTCCTTGATTAACCGGCTTTTCCCCCCAATACTTTTCAAACACGTCAAACTTGAGAGAATCGCTGCCGTACTTGGCCAGCTTGTAACGTCCAGTTCCCACGAACGTATCGGGTTTAAATTTACCCTGTCCAATCTCGTATGCTTTCGGAGAAACAGCACACATACCGGAAAATGTCAACAGGGAAGGAAAAGCAGAAAAAGGCTTTTTGAGTTGAAAAGTTAATTCGTATTCGCCCGTGGCTTTTACCGATTCTACTGCATCGCTCAACAACATAGCCGGACTGCCACCATTTTTGATAAACCGCTGCAAGGAAAATTCCATTGCAGCGGCGTTAAACGGTGTGTCGTCGTGAAAAATAACTCCTTGACGCAAGGGGATTGTATATGTCAATCCGTCTTGGCTAACTTTTGGCATTGCTGTCGCTAAATGCGGGATTAACTTTGTAGTTCCAGACTCGTAGGTGTAGAGAGTGTCGCCCAAATTTCGCAGCAATTGTCCTGATAAGGTTTCGTAACCGTCCGCAGGATCGATCGTCCGCAATTTCAAGGTTGTGCCAATAGTAACGCGGTTATTAGCATTTTCGCCGCTCGCAGTCACCGATCGACGTGATCCCTGTCCGCAACTTGCAGTTAACAAGCAGCACAGACAGAACAGAGCTATAGCTTTAATCACTGAAGGTTTTATAAATATTTTAGGCTGCAGCTTGTTGATTCTCATCGTCTTTTTTTGACACTCCAAATTACTGATTATATTATCAGGACTTACGCACTCTTAGACTAGAAACCGGATTTATTGATAGATTCTCCTTTAATGCAAATATCGCTGCCTAACCAGAGCAACTTAAAAGCTTGGTGATGTTCGATCGGCTTGAACTCGATCGCATCAATCCTTAGAGCTTGCTGGGCGATGACTGTTATTGCTAAGAAGCGCGGCGATCGTCTTAATTAATTTATCCGGTTCGATCGGCTTTGCCAGATGTCGGTGAAATCCAGCTTGCAAAGCTTGCTGTTGATTAAACTCACCCGCATAGGCAGTCAGGGCGATCGCGGGAATCTGCCCACCCCGTTCTGGCGGCAGGGCTCGCACTTGCCGCAACAGCATATAGCCATCCATCCCCGGCATTCCAATGTCGCTCAAAAGGACATCTGGCTGGAAATTAGTCAACGCTGTGACGGCTTCTTGAGGGACAGCAACAGTCAGTACCTCTGCACCTGCATCTTCTAGCAAAAAGGAAATCAACTCTCGCATATCCGGCTCATCATCTACCACAAGTATCCGCATCCCGGATAACGGTTCATCCGCAGTCGATCGTTCCGAAAGTCTTGCAAGAGAGTTTTCTTGTCTTACCTTCCCTGATAGAGGCAGTCTTACGGTAAAGGTTGCCCCTAACCCTTCACCCTGGCTCTGGGCCCCAACGGTACCGCCGTGAAGTTCCACTAGATGCCGCACGATCGCCAGCCCCAATCCCAAGCCACCAAAGTTGCGGGTTGTAGCGCCATCTTTTTGCCGGAAGTAGTCAAACACGTAGGGTAAAAACTCCCGTGCGATGCCAATCCCTGTATCAGCCACAGTAATTTGAGCGTGATTGCCAACACGAGTCAAATTCACCTCAACGCGCCCCCCGGTTGAGGTGAATTTGACCGCATTGGAAACAAGATTCCAGACAATTTGCTGCAAACGGCCCGAATCCCCCAAAATCTGTCCAATCTGAGGATCTAACGCAGTCCGAATATCAATGGATTTAGCAACAGCAGCCAAATTAACAGTTTCGATCGCCGATTCCACAGTTAAAGCTAAATCGACTGGACGAATATTAAGACTGAGCTTGCCTTGGAGAATTTTCGAGACATCAAGTAAATCTTCAATCAATTCAGTTTGCAGCTTGGCATTGCGTTCGATCGTCGCTAACGCCTGTGCAGTTTTGGCCGCATCCAGCTTGCCAGTTTGCAGCAGCTTTGTCCACCCCAGGATGGGATTGAGGGGCGATCGCAATTCATGGGATAGTACCGCTAAAAACTCATCCTTGATCCGATTTGCCTGTCTTAGCTGTTCCGCTTGCTGCTGGAGTGAATCGTTCAGATTTGCCCGTTCCAGAGCGATCGCGATTTGGTCACAGGTCGATCGCAGCAGATCGATTTCAGCAGGCGTAAAGTCCGTCCGAGTCAAACTGCCAAATGAGAGCGTTCCTAATAACCGCCCTTGAGCGATTAACGGTTGACCCGCGTAAGCCGTGAGGCCCATTTCACAGACGGCTTTAGCATTCGGATGAGTGGAAAGTTGGGCTTGATTAAAGACAACTTGCTGCTGCGTTTGGGCAACCAGTCCACAGAGATATTCCCCTAATTCGATCCATGCCATCGCCTGCGCTGTTTCTTCAGAGATGCCATCGTAGTTTCTCAAATGCAGCATCGGGTGGTTGTCTTTTTCTTCCACCATGAAGTTGTAGTAACAGTGCAGATCGAGTTGCACTGCAAGTTTGCGGAATAGCGCGTGCATCAACGCCAGAGGCTGTTCTGTATTCAATAGATCGCGGGTAGTTTCATACAGCAATTGCAGTCGCTCACTTGCTTCCCGTTGTGCGGTCTTGTCCTGCATGATTTTGACAAATCCCTGCAAAGAATTCGCTTCATTAAGCAGGGGCATCATCAATCCACTCGCCCAAAAGTGATTCCCATCTTTGCGAACGTGCCAGCGTTCGTCTTCGGCCCGTCCTTGCAGTAGAGCCGTTTGCCTCTGGTACTCGGCTTGTCCTTGTTCGTTATCTGCAGGTGTGAAAATCATCCGACTGGAGCAACCAATTGCTTCTGTCTCGGTATAGCCCAACAGCCGTTCTGCCCCTGAGTTCCAACTGGCAATGATGCCGTTAAGGTCGAGGGTGAAGATGGCATAATCTTTGGCGCTTTCAAAGATCAGACGGAGGCGGGATTCACTCTCGCGCAACGCTTCCTCAGCTTGTTTGTGGTCTTCAATATCAACACAGGAGCCGATGTAGCCCAAGAACTCACCTTCCAATCCGTAACGAGGAACAGCTTCATCCATCACCCAACGGTATATGCCATCAAAGCGTTTCAAACGATATTCCATCTTGAACGGTTGACGGGCATCAAAGCTAGTCACATAGGTGTCTAAACAGCGCTCAAAGTCGTCGGGGTGGACTCCTTCTGCCCAGCCATTACCCCTTTCTTGCTCGATCGTCCGTCCGGTAAAGTTGAGCCACGGGAGGTTGAAGTAATAACAGAGTTTATCGGTGCCCGACATCCAAATCAGCACAGGGGCGGCATCTGCCATCAGCCGGAACCTTGCCTCACTCTCCCGTAGTGTGGCTTCGGCTTGTTTGCGATCGGTGATATCGTTGACCAGTGCTACAAACCCTTCAACTTTTCCCTGGCTATTGAAGCGGGGAACATAGGTCGCATTGACATAACGGGTTACACCATCTTTGTAGGGAATTTGGGTTTCAAAGGTCACTTCCTGTCCTGCCAAGACTTGCTCAACATAAGGACGAATCCCTTCATACCCAGTTTCGCCTAAAACCTCTTGAAGGTGCTTGCCATAGATTTGCGCTGCCGGATGTCCAAACCATTCTTCATATGCTCGATTGTTGAAGCGATAGCACTGACCTGAGTCTACAAAGGAAATCAAGGCAGGCACGGCATTGGTGACTAAACGAAGTTCTGCTTCTCGTTGTTGCAATACCTCCTCCGCCAGTTGTTGATCGGTGACATTTCGGAAATAAATGGTAATCCCCTTCGCGGCAGGGTAGGTGCGAACGTCATACCACCGATCGTGATCGGGATAAAACGCCGTGACTGACAAAGCCACGCGCTCGTTTGCCACGCGCCGATAAACCCGCTCAAACTCGCTGCCATTGAGTCCGGGGAATTCTTCCCACACATTCTTGCCAATCAGATCGCCTGCAGTGCGGTCTAGCAGAATTTCCGCTGACCGATTCACGTAAGTGAAATGCCAATTCTCATCAAGGGAAAAGAATCCATCATCAATGCTCTCTAGAATGTTCCGACTGTGCTCTTCGCTTTGACGCAACGCTTCTTCGGCTTGTTTACGATCGCTGATGTCGATTAATACGCCCCGCGTCGAAATTATGATGCCCTCAGCGTTGTAGGCGCAATCGCCCTTTGCCAAAATCCAACGAACGGTGCCATCTGCCCACAGCGTCCGATACTCAATTTCAGTATGCGCTTGATTCGTTTTTAGCTCAGTGAGGACGGTGTGAACGAATGGGCGATCGTCGTGATGCACGGCTTCTAAAAACACCTGCATCGACATTGCCGTATTGACGGGTAAACCAAACATCGCTTTGGCTATGTCCGTCAAACTCAGGGTGTCTGTTTCCATATCCCAATACCACAAACCCAAATTGCCGCCTTCGGAAGCCAGTCGGAGCTGTTCTTCGCTCTCACGCAACGCCTGGAATGATCGATCGCGCTCGAAGACGATGCTGGCAACTTGGGTGCCGAACTCCGCAAGTTTATGTTCCCAATCAGTCGGCATCCGCGCCTCGCTAAAGCACAGCATCAGCGACCCCATAGGTAGATTGTCGTGCCTGAACACGGGCTGAGAATGACAGGCTAGAATGCCATGAGCCACGCATAAATTTCGCCATGCTTGCGACCAGCGATCGTCCTTGGCAATGTCGGCGCAGGTCACTGGCTGACCGCTATACACTGCTTCGCCGCAGGTTCCAATGCACAAATCGTTAATCGGAGCATCTTGAAGTCCTTCAGCAAAAGATGGTGGAAAGTCTGGAGTAATGGATCTGTTAAAAGTTAACCGCTGAGCATCCGCTAGCAGGAAGCCCGCGCGGGTACCCGGATTCAGCCTGGATACTGAGTCACACACTGCTGCCAGACAGTCGTCGAGTGGCTGTCCGAAGGCGATCGACTCCAGCAGTCGTTTCTGCTCGATTAGGAGGAGTTCTGCCTGTTTGCGATCGGTAATGTCAGCAAGCAAAACGGTCACTCCACTGGGGGAAGGGTAAATTCGATGGTCATGCCAACCCTTCCAAGGTGAGTACAGATAATCAAACTGGAGTGGCGTTTGTTCGCGCATTGCCCGATGAAACTGCACATAAGCATCGGTGTCAACGGCAGCGGGAAATAACTCCCAAACGTTCTGACCCAGAATCGCTGACCGCGGCATTCCAACCATTTCACAGTAGCGATCGTTGGCATAGGTGTAGCGCCAATCGCGATCGAGGATGTAAAACCCATCGTTGATGCTAGAAAGTACCGTTTCTAGCTGTTCTTGTGCCTCAATCGCCGCAGTTTGTGCTACTTGGCCCCGAACCTGGGCTTTTTGTTCTAGGAACCTTGCCTCCTGTAAATTTTGCAAGGCTGCTTTCGCATTTTTTAGAGCATTGCGCCACGATAAACTGAGTGAAGCGCTCAATGCTGCGGCGATCGAAAACATACCGATCCGAACAATTGTCTCTACATTAGCGATCTGTAAGGAATAGAATGGCTCAATAAAAAAATAGTTGATTGCCAGCGTCGATAAAATTGTTGCCAGAAGCCCAGCCCCGAAACTGCCATACCAGGAACTCACCATCACCGCGATGAAAAACAGGGGCATCGTGGTTGGGTAGAGCCACGGTAAAAGCGATCGGGTTAGCCCCAGTGCCAGAACCACGGAGAGAATCGCCACACCATAGGGAAGTAGTCGAATATCTCTGAAAATGCTGTTGATTCCCTCTACACTCACCCTTTTTACTCCTTATCCGAAAAATATCTTGCTCGCTGTGCCTTACTGCATTCGCCGTTGCATCTGGCGAATCACCTAACTCATCCAGCAAGATGTAAATTTGCTTGGGTGGCAAGCGAGAAGTCGTAGCGTATCCCTTTTTCCAACGATTAATCGTGGAAAAGGTCATCCCTAATTCATCCGCCAACTTTTTCTGAGACAGGTTCAGCGCTGGCCGCCGTTCTCGCACCAAATTACCGATCGCTGGCTGTTCCGCCCTCAGCCGTTCTATTTTGAGAAGCCTCAGAAGTAACAGCTATAAAGCTGTTTATATTTTACACCTTTGACAGATTCCAGAGGTCAGTCATCACTCTCAAGATATATATCAATCCTTACAGGAGTCGTAAATTTTTCACCCACCCCAACTCTCCCCGAACCTGCAGGGAGAAAGTAAGAAATTCACAAGTGATGCGAGGATTGCTATATGGAGTCAATCTCAAATCTCAAATAGACTAGCTTGCTTTAAATTCCTTTGAGGAGCGATCGCCAATCCCGACAGCGTTTCAGGTAAATGCGAGCTACATGATCGCTGGGATTTGTTCGCAAGCACTCTTCAAATAATTTTCCCGCTTCTCGGAAGTCCTTGCGATCGCACAGTAACATAGCTTCATTATATACGGACAAATTTGCTAGCTTTGCCGACAAAATTTCCGGCGGATCTGCATCAAATACCTCATAGACTACGACATATTGAGATTTTCCTTTTACCTGTACTTTATCCACAATTCTAATAGCATAATCTGTGGGATTTCGCAACCGTTCCAAAGTCTGCTGAGAAATTAACAGAGGTACGCCGTAATCTTTGGTCAATCCTTCAATGCGAGATGCTAAATTAACAGCATCGCTAATCACAGTGCTGTCCATTCGGCTTGTACCCCCGACTGTCCCCAGCATCAAAGAACCCGAATTAATGCCAATTCCAATTTGAATCGGGATGTAGCCGACGCCTTGACGGTATTCGTTATAATTTTTCAGGATATTTAGCATTGCAATACCCGCTTTCACTGCATCATCTGCAAAGTCACTAAACAAAGCCATAATTGCATCGCCGATGTATTTGTCAATAAACCCGTTATTGCTAGTAATCGCAGGCTCCATCCGCGAAAGGTAAGCATTGATAAAATTAAAATTCTCTTGGGGATCCATAGTTTCCGAAAGCGTCGTGAAATCGCGAATATCCGAAAAGAGCACCGACATTTCCTGTTGCACTTGATCGCCTAAATGGACATCTATAATACTTTCATATCCCAACAAATTTAGAAATTGGTGAGGCACAAATCGCCCATAGGCATCAGTTAAGTCTGATTCTGCATCCAGGGATTTTTCCAAGTTTTGATTCAGGTCAAATAGTTTCTTAATAAATAAATGGCGATCCGCTTCAGCTTCTTTGCGTTCCGTGACATCTTGAAAAACTGCGATCGCAAAAGCAACTTTGCCACTCTCGTCAAAAATTGGCGTTCCCCAAATCTCCAGGGGAACTTTCTTGTGGGATTGATGAATCTCCAGATTTTCAGCCGTCGCGTTTTCGCCCCTCAAAGCTCGAACGATCGGCAAATTCTCGAAAGGGTAAATAGTCTCACTTCCCGCAATATAAATTTGATAACTTTGTGACAAATCCTCAACTGAATTTAAGGGCAAAACTCCTTGGCCGAGTAACTGCTCTCCGGCGTGATTTACGTAGTAAGGTCTGCCTTGAGAATCCAGCACGAGCACACCTATGGGAATCGCTTCGAGAAATTGAGCCAGCTTGATTTCGCCTTCGCGCACCGCCTCGAATGCGCGAGATCGCAACTCTGTTTCAACCGTATCGGAATGTTGAGCAGTAGTTTCCAGCAAGATTTCCAGATCCGCTTTTTCCTCCTTCAAGTCTTCCACTTGCTGGCGCAATCTTTCTATCTCTAAAAGTAGCTGTTCTCTAGATGGTTGTTCTTCCAGCATAACTCGAGAATTTGCGCCTTGACTAACAAAAAATTGCTCAACATCTCGCACCCTAAAAGTAATCGTATTTCTAGAGAAATTCCAACTGTAAACCAGGCATCAGGCGCTGGAAATTTCTCAAAGATTTACCGTGCCAACCTATGCTTTGAGAGCCTTGTACCGCCATTTGCACCTTGGCTGTTTTGCGTACATGGATAATAAACTTCGATAGCATATTGATGCCAGAACTGTTCAAAAATTCTAACTGCTCAAAATTCAGGGTAATTTTTGTCGGTTCCACGTCGGCAACCTGAGTCAGCAACTGCGCTATCGGCGCGTACTCTGCAGGCCCGCTTAGCCTTAGAGAGCCAATAAAACTCACGGTTGCCGTTGCTGGATCGTAACAGATCTGGTAATCTTCTGTATAAATTTCCATAGCCACAAAAAAAAGTCCCTTCGATATTATCGATCGCTAGCGTTGCTTATACTGTTAATTGCACCATAGTTGTCACCGCAATTACTTCCGGGTCTTTGTGCACGGTCTGGAATTTCCAGCCAAGTTTGGCGGTATAATCGGTGAGCATGGTCAACAAACCCAATCCAGAATTGGTACAGTTGTCGTCAGCAGCATTTTTTTCTAACCGCTGAATGTAAAGTTCGCTTGGCTCGGAGGTCAGCAACTGGTGAATATAAGCCTGAAACTTGTCCACCGCTTGGGGAGAGATGCTGTTAGCAACTGAGAAAATCACTCCGTCGCTCTCTAATTGCAGTTTAATAGCGATCGGGTACTCCAAGGTTTCATCATTAAACTTCATGGCATTTTCCAATAACTCGTTGGCAATGTAGCTAACAGCGCTTTTTATTTCAGCTTGTCTTTCTATTGTCGAGGGTTCATCTTGGTTGCCCGGAAAAAAAGTCGTCAGGTAGTCAGCCAGAAAATCCGCCGACAAACCGTTGTTCCGCCACCGCTGCTTGAGAGGAACCGAACTTGGAGAAAATCCAATTATTAAGTATTCTTGGCTAGCGGGCTGCTCGATGAAATCTCCGAAAATCTGAGTCATATCGATGTGAGAGCTAAAGTTTGAGATGAGGGGACTCGCTGAATATATTTTAAACTTTAGGAGGCATATCCAAATAGTTATTTTTGTTTCAGTACCAGCAATGTGATGTCGTCAAAAACTTTTTGTTCGCCAATGTGCCATCGCACGTCCTTAATTACAGCCTGCCTAATTTCGGCAGCCGAACGCTGCCAATTAATCTCTACTACCTCAATTAACCTCTTTAAACCATAAAGCACTTTATCCATATTTTTAGCTTCCGTAATCCCGTCCGTGTATAGTACAACCACATCTCCTGAACGCAAATGCACAATTTTCTCAGCAACAAATTCATCAATATCTACATCCAGCCCGATCGGGAAACCCAAATCGATTGTATCAAACCGCTCGACAGAACCGTTACACCGCACAACAATCATTTCTTCATGCTGGCCACTCAACTTCAGCATCCCCTCCTCATAGTCTAGCAAAGCAAGGGTGGCGTTTTTATCGGATTTCATGCGCTGCACATTATCGTAAATTACACTGTTAATAGCACTTAAAAATCTTACTGGGTCTGGTTCATTGTAAGCGAGCAAAGTTCGCACTGCCGTTTGAACCATAATCATTAAAACCCCGCTCTCCAATCCGTGTCCCGTTACATCTCCAATGCCAATTTTCACTCTACCTTTGTGTTGGAGTACATCGTAATAGTCGCCGCCTACTTCCTCAGCAGCTTCCATAAATCCCGCAATATCTAAGCCCACAACTGCATTGAGTTCTCGGTCTTTCGGCAGCAGCATCTGCTGAATCTTGCGAGTAACGTCTAGTTCGGCGCTCATTCGCATATTTTCAGCTTTTAGGCGATCGTTGAGGACAGTAATTTTTTGATTTGCACCAACTAAGGCATCGGCAATCTTGTTAAACGCACCCACAACTTGCCCCAGTTCATCTCTGTTATCCAAAATAATTTTGTGGTCTAGATTGCCGCTTGCCATCTTTTTTGCAGCTTCGTTAAGGACAAATACAGTTTGCATAACGCTTCTGTAAAAACTTACAAATAAATAAATAACTAGAGCTAAGGTTATTAACACAACAATAGAAATTATGCGTTTTTTGGCAACAAAACTATCACTGCGTTTTTGCAGGAGAAAGTTTAATTCATTGAGAGTTTTGTCCCACAGTTCAAAACTAGAATTCAGAACTCGATCGCTGCCATCGATATAGGCATAATATTCCACTAAGGCTGTGGGATAAATCAGTTTATCTATTTGCCCAGTTAGCAGCTCTACTACGGAGTTAAATTTGGTCACATCGTCGCTTAATTTCTGTCGCAGATTCCTGTGAGGATTATTGCTATATCCTACCTCCATATTGATTGCTAAATCCTGATTAAGTTCTCTCAATTTGCCTGCCAAAGTAATCAGTTTCGCTCTTTCTTCAGGTGTGGCATAGGAACGCAAGCTGTTTGTTTGAGAAATAAGCCTAATCTCTGACAAGATTTTTTGGATTTCTGGAATCTTCAGCAAGGTAGCATCCATCAAATAATAGGTATCAAGATCGGGGTCTAAAATTAGATTAGAAGTATCGCCGACGTGAGCGCTCAGTCTATTAATGTCGGCCGCTAAACGTTGATATACCAAATCGTAAGTTTCTAAACTCCACTGACTGCGGCGAAGTTTGAAGTTTTGCCAATCTTGATAAATAGTATTAAATTTTTCACTGGACATTAGTATGTTTCCAAGCTGGCGCTCTGTATTAGCCAGGGATTGAAAGTTCGCGTCCATCTTAGCTTCTAAATCGGCTCTCGTATCTGGTAGGCTTAAATTTGTATTTAAAGGCTGATAATTTAAGAGTTGAAGTTGAGGTAGGTATTCCCTCAACTGGCGCAGTGGGCGCAGGTATTGATTACCGTAGATTTCTTTTTGGGAAAAATCAACCCTGCTGTTAATTTCGGAAATCAGCAGGTACATGACCAAGGTTAACGGTATTGCAAATAGAAAACCGATTAAGGTAAATTTTTGAGGATAGCTCAGCCGATTCATTAAATCGATAGCCAAGGATTTTCTGTTCATAATTGATAAATTTAAATAAGATTATACTAAAAAAGTAGCGATCGCTACTAAAGTAGTTTCGGGGACGATCGCTCTAGAAAACCACAATGCTAAGACAATTAATCAGCTATCGCTGATTTAATTTCTAAGGCGTTTTCGTCCTCTTGCAACAAATTTTGTGGCATCCCTGTGATATCCTTGGCTCAGCTCGCCTCCCACAGTCTAAAACACGTTTAGCAGTTTTGGAACGAAGAATAGTAATTTGTACTGGGATTGGGGGGCAGGATTAGAGGCTTTTAAGAATATTTACTTAAGCATAAATTTTTCTTAATACCCTGAGACAAAAAGTAAAAATTAAGTAATAACTGGGTAGTGCAAGTTTCCTGAAGCACAACTGCCGGCAGCGAGTAGGAAATACTCGCGCCGCACCAGCAACCAGCAGTCAAGTGGGTTCTGCACAAAGGAACCAATAGCACCAGCAATAGTGTCTAAATAAGTATCTGCAGTTGAGTGTTCAGGAGCGATCGCGCATTGTGTAAAGTGAGGCAGAGGGCGTATGATGAAAAGAATCTCCAAAAATAAACTTCAAAAAAATAAACACCGAGACCAAAAGCAGCCCAATCCTGTAATCTTGGCTTTGGTGCTGACAGGAATTCTGGTATGGGAAATGTATCCGGCGCTAAGACACACCGCTGCGGCTAACGCGGGCGCCCTCAAAGATTCCCTTGCCCAGTTGGAAAGGCAACAGCAGCAAACCGCGCAGCAATTTTCCTCAGCCGCGGTGCCCCAAACAATCAGCTATTCGGTATTGGCACTTAATACACTCACTTCCGAACCGGGGAATTTGGCCGAGGGTACGCGCAAAAATCCCCCGAAGCAATTGCCCGCAACCGTAGCAGAAGCAGTTCGCCGAGAGTTGTCGGGATCCACTGGCATTGCTGCGGACAAGTTGAAAGTAACGGAATCAAGCGGACAAAGTTGGCCGAATACTTGTTTAGGACTCTCGAAAGCGGATGAAATTTGCGGTCAAATGATTGTCGAAGGTTGGCGGGTTGTGGTTTCTGATGGTAGGCAAACTTGGGTTTACCGCACTAATGCTAGGGGGAATATCTTGCGTTTGGAAAAAAAGTTAGCTAGGTAAATTTGAGTCTGTGAAATCAAAGATAAACTTCCTTTTGGAACAGGCAAGATGCCTGTTCCAAAAAGTGTGAATTTTCTTGTGGGAAGTTTCTGGTGGGGAGTAGGGGTTGGGCTTCTAGCCCGCCCCTTGCCTTAATTTGGGAGTTGGTTTCTTTCGTTGACATCCTCACCGACCTAAAGGCGCGGTGATTCCCAAACCTCACGATTTAGGTTTCTGTTTCATAGCAACTGCCTCTACCCACAAGGAGTTTTATGGTCTTATGTTAGCTCCACAGACTAACTCCGCTAGCCCAGCGGTTTTTATGTATCGAAATTCCACAGAAGAATTTCTTTGTCGTTTTGATTCAAGGGATGCATATTTCATTGCCCCATCCTCTTTTCCCGGTCTACCGATTTTTCTTCCCCGTTGCGAAACATCGCAAACTTTGGTGTTAGGGTTTATGTCTCCATCGTCGCGGGTGGGTCATTGACCACTGAAATTATACTACGACACCGTGTAAAGCCGTCCTAGAAGGACGGGGTTTCTACCCAATTTTTTCGATGATGCCACCGCCCAACAGCACATCCCCGTCATACCAAACAGCCGCTTGTCCGGGGGTAATGCTCAACTGCGGTTCGTCAAAAATCAACTTAACTCTTGTACCGCCGACTTTTTCTTCTGCTTGGGATGGTTCCACAGGAATAATTGTAGCGGGGACAGGGTGCGATCGATAGCGAATCTGTACCTGAGCCCGAATCGGAGCCGTCGGCGCAGCTACAGAAACCCAATTCACTTTCTGGACTGTACATTCAGATTCTACTGCCAACTGTCGATCGCCCACAATTACCCGATTGCCAGCAGCATCAAGTTCAATCACGTATAGCGGTTCCGGTGCAGCAATCCCTAGTCCCTTCCGCTGGCCGATTGTGTAGTGATGCACGCCGTCATGCTGTCCGAGCACCCGCCCTGACTTGTCCACAATGTCACCCTTTTGTGGCGCAATGTACTTATCCAGAAAAGCCCGCATCGAACCGTTACTTTCCACCAAGCACAAATCCTGACTTTCCGGCTTATCAGCAGTTGTCAAGCCAAATTCCGCCGCAATTCTGCGAGTTTCTGTCTTGGTAATTTCCCCCAAAGGAAACTCCGTACCCGCCAACAAATCCTGTGTTAAATCATACAAGAAATAAGACTGATCTTTCGCAGGGTCGATCGCCCGCAGCAACTGATAGCGACCCGTATCAGCATTGTAAGTAATCCGAGCGTAGTGGCCTGTAGCGATTTTTTCAATTCCGAGTTCTTCGCGAGCATACTTAAGCATTGGCCCGAACTTCACAGTTTTATTGCACTGCGAACAAGGCAAAGGCGTAACTCCTGCACTGTAACCCTCCACCAAATAATCGACAATACTTGCCTGAAAGACCTCGCGGCTGTCAACAATGTGGTGGGGAACGCCCAAATCTTCGCAAATTTTAGCTGCATCGACCATTCCCTCAGAGCAGCACTGACCTTTACCCTTCATCAACCACAGCGTTAAACCCACCACTTCATATCCCTGATGGTGTAAAATTGCGGCTGCTGCGGAACTATCGACCCCGCCGGAGAGGCCTACAACAATCTTGTTCATGATTCTGAGAGAAATTGCTATTTTACTGTGAGTTAGTTCGATCGAGCTAATTTATTATACCACAAGTATACTACAACCTGCCACTGCTGCTGTTAGCTGAAATTTTAGCACTAATATGACTATTCAAAAATTTGTTGTCACCGCCGACCAAATGCGGCAAATAGAAACCAGAATCTTTGCTGCTGGAATGCCAGTCGCAGCTTTAATGGAAAAAGTCGCGGGACTGATTGCCCTACGCATTCAGGAGCTTTTGAAAGTGGAAGGAAGTTCGGCAACTAGCAATGTACGGGATTTAACGGATAGAAGGAAAAGGGAAGAAGGGAAAAATCTTGTTAATTCTCAATTGCCAGTTATCGGCGTATTGGTTGGGCCCGGGCACAACGGCGGCGATGCTTTGGTTGTGGCGCGTGAATTGCATTTTCAAGGTTTCCAAGTAGTTATTTACTGCCCGTTTTCTAAACTAAAAGAACTAACAAAAAATCACGCTGATTATGCCCGTTCTTTAAATATTTCATTTCTTGATACAATTGAAAATCTGAAAAACTGCACTTTGCTCGTAGATGGTTTATTTGGCTTTGGATTAGAACGAGAAATTAATAACGCTACCGCAGCAGCTATTGACGAAATAAATAATTTAAACATACCCATTTTAAGTATAGACATTCCATCGGGAATTCATACAGATACCGGAGAAGTTTTGGGGACGGCAATCCGGGCAAAACATACATTATGTTTGGGTTTGTGGAAAATGGCATTTCTGCAAGATAGAGCGTTAGAATATATCGGGAGTTCCGAATTAATTGATTTTGATATTCCCGCAGCAGATATTGCAGCAATATTGGGTGAAACGCCAGCAATACAACGCATTACACAAGCCTCGGCAACTCAGCATTTGCCGTTACCCCGATCGCCAATTTCGCACAAATACACCAATGGTCACTTACTAATTATTGCAGGTTCCCGCCGCTACAGCGGAGCCGCAATTTTGGCAGCATTAGGAGCAAGAGCAAGCGGCATCGGAATGCTGTCAATTGCTGTTCCTGAGTCGATTAAACCGATGTTGAGCAGTCAGTTACCAGAGGCATTAGTTATAGGATGTCCCGAAACCCAAAGCGGTGCAATTAGCGAGTTGCCAGTAGCAATTGATTTGGGCACCTATGATGCGATCGCCGCAGGGCCAGGTCTGACATTGGAAGCGGCAATAGCTGTAGAATCTGTACTGGAGAGCGATCGACCTCTGGTTTTAGATGCTGACGGTTTAAATATCCTCGCTCAACTCGGCACAGTCCCGATTTTGTCGGAACGTTCAGCACTGACAATTATCACGCCTCACCCTGGCGAATTCAAGCGTTTATTTCCCGACTTAGCCGATCGAACGGGCGACGATCGAATTGCCGGAACTCAAGCAGCAGCTCAGCTTTGCGGTGCAACGATATTGCTCAAGGGAGCCAGAGTTTGCATAAGTTGGAAGGATGAGGACGATTCCCTACCGGATAGCTACGCTTCACGTACCATCACCTACCTCAATCCCGAAAGCACCCCAGCCCTCGCCAGAGGCGGCAGCGGCGACGTTCTTACAGGCTTGTTAGGGGGACTATTAGCAAGTGCGATCGCCCGCAAATCCCCCCCCCAATCAGTTGCAGCAACAGCAGCTTGGTGGCACGCTCAAGCCGGAATCCTGGCGGCCAAAGAACGGACGGAATTAGGAGTAGATGCCTTTACTTTGACACAGTATTTAATTCCAGCTTTGCGAGAGTTTGCCGAGTAAACAATCAACAGTAATGGGTAGGGTGCGTACCTCGCATCTTTGTATTGGGTAGGTGTCCACCGCGCACCTTACCCCTTGGTTTGTAGTGACGACAGAAGTCCTCATAAAAATATTACAACTTGCATTCCTGACGACAAACCCACGGGTAACTCAAACGAGTGACACTCACATGAGTGACACTCCAAAAAGTGACTGTGCATCCACAAATCCCACCAGTTATACCTGAAATATCAAAGACGAAAACTTAAATGTTGAGAGGAACCACATTATGTATACCGAAGAAAGAAGCTTGAACAATGAAACTATGGCTCTTGTCGCCGATACTACTGCTCAATCAAGTCTGGCATTTGCTGAAACCACTGGAGTAAACAAACCCACTTTACAAATGGGTTCAACAGGTCAAGCTGTCAAGGAACTACAACAGCTTCTATATCATTGGGCATATTATTTCGGGCCGATTGACGGTATTTTCGGCGTCCAAGTTCAAAACGCGGTCAAAGGCTATCAACACCGCGTCTTTTTAAAAGAAGATGGAATTGTGGGCCCTCTCACTTGGGAAGCACTATACTCTGGTGCACCTGTGAATATGCCGACCCTCATGAAGGGCAGTTCTGGCAATGCTGTTAAAATTGTTCAGAATGTCTTGAAAATGAATGGATACTATTTCGGCTTCATTGACGGATTATTCGGGCCGATGACAGATGTAGCAGTGCGACAATTGCAAATTAGCATGGCTTTACCCCAAGATGGTATTGTCGGCTACAGAACTTGGCACGCCCTCAGCAAGTTACCGCACTAATGACTGGTTGGATTCATATCAATTCCGGTTGTACTCAGAAATGATTGTTGACTGTTGACTGTTGACTGTTGACTGTTGACGGGCGGGTCGAAAAACTGAATGGTTGAGTGTTGACTGTTGACTCGATTTTATTATTCTGATGCAGCCGGAAACGATATTACTTTCAGTGAGCACCCCAAATCGGTAGATAAATTAGGGATTTAGGCTTTGCCTAAGTCCCTAATTATCGTTAAGGGTAAGGCAGCGCGCGGGAAGGGCGATCGCAAATTCTGTTACCGTTCCCGGCGATGAAAAATATGCTCAACTTCCCCGTGTTTTTTTGTTACTATATCGTAGGAAATTGGGACTCACAAGCCGGTTTATTTCCCTTCAGCTTTATTTATAAATAGTTTCACTCATAAAAATATGAGTGCGATACTTACCTAAAAAGACTTAGGTATAGGAGGCTTATTCCCGGTTTCTACGAAAAATTCCACGTTGAGTAACGAGAAATCTAGGAATCAACCGGGTTTTTAAGCCAAGCGCGCGCAAGTCACTAACTAGCCTTTGATGAACTTTTCTAATTTGTGAGCCATCTTCTCGACAATTCCCTCTGAAGTATCTGCAGCCGATGATTCAGCTTCAATACGCTTGACCACATCCTCTGAAAGATTCAGCAACTTCACTAATTTGTGATAAGCTGCGGCTTCTTCAGCGTTAATTTTGGGTTCATCGGGAGTGCGAGAACTAGAAGAAATCACTTCATAGCCGAGTTGCAGGACTAATTCCCTTTCATCTTGAGTTTCTAGTTGACCGATCAACTCATCAAGGGGAATATTTTGCATGATGTAATCCCGCAGTTCTTGTTGCATTTGTTGTCCGTCGGTATCTGGGGCAAACAAACGACAAAAGCGATCGAGGATTAAATTAACTTCTTCGGTAGCGAGTTCGCCGTCTGCCCATGCCATAGAAGCAACAATTCTCAGCAGATTCATCTGGCGGGGGGTAATTGATGGAGGAGGTGGGGTTTGCATAATCAAAATTGGTAATTGGGAATTGGGAATTGGGAATTGGGAATTGGGAATTGGGAGTTCAGCTTGATTCCTTCTAGTTTTTTCTTTCCGGTTCCCCTTCATTTATGTCACAATTTTGATAGAGGAACTCCCAGCCATCCAGTAAAGTTTTGTTTCTGAATAGTAGTGGGCTTTTCCACAGGCACGATCGAGTAACGGCCAGGCAGGGGCGGGGCGAGAGTCACACGACGAGTCCGCAGTTCGTCTTGGTGAAAAACTGTCACCTCTATTGTGTCCCCCGGCTGATAATCTTTAAGCCTCTCGCCTGCTTGTTCTGAATTTACCCGAAAACCTTCGATCGCCAGCAACTCGTCCCCAGCGTCAATTCCCGCCAATTGTGCCGGAGAGCCTATTTCGACAAATTTAACCATTTCCCGCCCGTTTTCGGCTCCCAACGTCCAACCGATGCGAGGCGTTTTGTCAGTTTCATCTACCCAAATTTGCAGCCCGAAAGGTTCGAGATATTTGTTGTAAGGTAACTCTTCTGTGCCGTCTATATAGCGCGCGAAAAAGTCGCTCAAATCGATGCCGGCGACGGACTCGATCGCACTTTGCAACTCTTCGGGAGTAAAGCCTATTTCTGCGGGCAGCGAAGCAGAATTTAACTTTCCGTTTGATGTCAAATGCGCCGACTTGCCGTCTGTTTCCGACTTCAGGTCAAAATCGCCATTTTCAGACGAATTAGCCTTGCCAAACTGCTGCCACATCAAACGCATCACATCGTCGAGCGATCGCTCATTGCCGTGTCTGGCTCGAATCAACAAATCGAGCAAAAATGAAACAACTTCCCCTTTCAAATAATAGGAAATCTGTGAATTGTCGCTGTTAGAATCCCGGCGATAAAGTTTAATCCAAGCATCCCAGCTCGACTCACTCAGAGGCTGCACGTTCCGCCCCGGAGTCGTCTGCAAGCGAGTAATTTCCTTAGCCATACCTTGGAAAAAACCTTTCACGCTGTAGAGACCCGCTCGAAAAGGAATCACCAAATCGTAATAACTGGTAGTGCCTTCAGAGAACCATAAAGAAGGAGTGTAATTTTCTTTTTCGTAATCAAATACTTCGAGAGCTTTCGGTCGAATGCGCTTGACATTCCACAGGTGAAAAAACTCGTGAGCCACCAACTGAATAAAGCGTTCATACTTTTCCTTAGCCCGAAAACCAAAACGCGGATAGTTGAGAGTGCAACTCTCCTTGTGTTCCAAACCGCCAAAACCAGAACTGGACAAATGCAGGAAAAACACATAGCGTTCGTAAGGTAAACCGCCGAACATTTTTGCCTCGACTTCGATCACTTTTTGGATGTCTCGAATCGCCCGTTCCGGTTCTAAATTGCCTTTTCCCCAAACAACTAGCTGGTGGGATTTTCCCATCACTTCAAACTCGTACACTTCGTGATAGCCAATCTCAAAAGGACTGTCTACTAGAGTGTCAAAATCCACAGCAGCGAAAGTAAGATTTTGGCCAGAAACAGGTGGCAAAGTAGTAACGGTGAGCCATTGGGGCTGCGGTGGCACAACCTTCACCGTGTAGCAGTTGCGCTCAAAACCGGGCAAGAAAAAGCACAAAGCCGCTGGATTGAAATAACCGTGAGTCGAGTCTAAATGATTGGTTCGCACTGTCAGTTCGTTGGCAAAAATACGGTAGCGAACCGTGACATCTGACACCGAATCGGTCTCGATTTGCCAGTGATTTTTGCTTTTTTTGTGCCAAGGTAAAGCTCGATCGCCCGCCTGGGAGCTAAAATCTTGCAGGTGGCGGGCGTACTCTCGAACCAAGTAAGAACCGGGAGTCCAGACAGGCATTTTTAAATCCAGAACCGGCTCCGACCAACCTTGCACGCGCAAAGTTACTTCAAAGAGATGGGATTCAGGATTGGGCATCGCCACCGAATATTGAATTGTCGGTGCTGTTAATTGCACCTGACGGTGGCCGGCAGCGGACGAGGTATCCTCATAAGTAACATCAGTCATTGACTTGCCAAATTAATCAAGTGCTTGAGGTTGATCAAATGGATAGTTTCGCGGTCTGGATCGATTTTGATCCAACCTTTACTATCGAGTTTTTCCATAATTTTGCTGGTTTCATCTAGGGTGATATCTGTCACATCAGCTAAGTCTTCATAAGGAATATTGAAGATATCTTTGCCCTCAGCAGTTTTCTGACCGTAGTTTTCTGCCAGCTCGACTAAAGTATTTGCTAGTTTAACCGCTGGCTGGCGGTTTCGGAGTTGATAGCGGAGATTGGTTTGGCGGAGTCGCCGTACCATCAGTTGCAGCATCCGGTGGTGCAATTGCGGATCTTTAAACAGGGTTTGGATAAATCGCTGAGCTGTGACGCTGAGCAGCCGCACGGGCGATAGAGCAAGCACGTCATTCGATCGGGGAGATTCGTCCAGAATGGCCATTTCGCCGAAGAAGGCACCTCGTCCTAAAATAGCCATTGATACAGCTCGATCGTCTGAAAGGCGCCGGACTTTGACCCAGCCGGACACGACAAAGTAAATCGCGTTGCCCCAAGAATCCTCCATCACCACAGCTCGGCCCGGGGGATACTCGTGCTTGACGGCATTTGATAGCAGCCCTCCCAAGGTTTCTGGGTTAGCACCCTTAAATAGAGGGAATAGCTCACTGAAAGCTTCTGTCTTCATGCAAACTCGCGGAGGTGGGAAATATGATTAGGCGACACCCAACAGCTAGGGAACGATCGATGTTTGGGAACACAAACAATCCGTTGCTCCTTTAATTGATGATAAGGGTGCAGAGGCGCGCTTCACTTAAAATTGGCAGATTCTTTAATCTTAAACGGGTTTACAAGCCTGCCACTGCTTGTTGAACTTTGCCCAACAGAGGTTCTATGTATTCCGGCCAGCCGATCGCGATTGACTGGGTGTGGGCCAGAGTCTCCGGCTCGATCGCATCTTTAGTCCACCTCAGCGGTTGACCTTGCAAGTCGCAACAAACCAATCCGGCTGCTTTTGCTAAAGCCAGAGGGCCGGCGGTATCCCACACTTTAACTCTGCCGTTGAGATACAGGTACAAACCAGCTCGACCGAAGATAACTTCCATCACTTTTAAGCCAAAGCTGCCCAGCGAGTAAAATTCTGCTCCGGGGATGCTTTGGGCGATCGCTTGGGCGTAGTTTTTCTGGTCTTTGTCTCCGAGAATAATTTTACAATTTTCCGCTGTCAGAGCCGGGGGTTTGCACAGCGCGATCGGCTGCGGCGCTTGGGTTCCGACAGTTTGGAACAATCCCCAATCTTTGCCCCCAAAATACATTTGGTCAAAAGCCGGGGCGTAGAGCCAGCCTGCCACCGGTTCGTCCTCAAGCAGCAGCCCCACCATCGAAGCGTAGTGTAGTTTTCCCCGAATAAATTCTTCTGTCCCGTCCAGGGGATCGATGCACCAGAGGCGCTGGTAATTAGCCCCGTAAGCTGCTCTGGAGGCGCTGTTTTCCTCGGTGATCCTGCCATCTTCAGGAAACAAAGCGCTAAATGCTGCCGATAGTTGTCGGTCTAGGTATTGATCGATACTCGTCACGTAGTCGTTGGGCCCTTTCTCAGAAACTTCAAAAGGTTGGGCTGCTAGCTTGTAAGCTTCTTGACCGCACTCGCGCAGGGTGTAGCGGATTTTTTGGTCTTGCTCTGGAGAAATATACATGAGGTTAAACATAAATTTTTTAGCTAACTTCAGCATAAAAGCTTAAGTCCTTGGAATCGATGGAATCGATCGGCCTGTGTCACTGTTTTTGATTCGTACAGGATTTGCGTGCGGGTGTCGATCGACCCGGTTTCCTAAATATCAGCACCGTTTGCGGTAAAAATTAGCGGTTTTTCTAAAAATGCTAAGGCTTTATCGCAAGCTTTCCCCGATACTATGCCAGAAAATATGTCCCGCAAGTTCTACGAATGGCCGGATTTAGTGCAGCTTTACCGCCATGCAGACGTAATTGCAGTTTGTTTGGTAGACAATAAATATGCTGTTGGAGTGCAGGTTTTGCTGGAACCAATGGCCTGCAAGCGGCCGGTCGTCATTACTCGGACTCAAGGTATCGTCGATTATTTAGCGGCCCCGGATATTGCCAAAGTCGTAGATGTGGGAGATGCAGCAGGTTTGCGCGAGGCGATCGTCCATTTGCTAAAAAATCCTCAAGAAGCTGAATCTCAAGCGCAGCGGGGGTACGAAAGGGTTATGAACCAGCACAGCAGCGAACCTTATGTCAATGTTTTAGTCCAGAAGTTGCGGGTGCGCCTCGGCGCACCATAAATCACGTCCGCAGGATGCACAATGCACACCTTACTGATATAGATAAAAAGCCCAACTATTTATTACCTAAGTCATATTTAAAAAGTAATAAATTATGATTTGCAGTTCCTAATTAAATCTCACAGCAGTTACGTACCTAGTAAATAAAGCGGGTTTGAAAAAGATAATCGAAAGCCTTAAGGAAGTATTTTCGTTCATCAAACCCGGTTTCTGTGCCTAAAACAGTTTCACCCAAAACTCCGAAATCAAAACTATTAAGACTCCCGTCCACTCGCCCACTTGTCCCGCCATTTCACCGTCCCTTCCGAAACTAAAACCCAGCGGCGACAAACCAGATTTTCTCGCAGCGGCGACAGTCCTTCCCGTAGCAGCGCATACTTATAAGAAATCAACTTCCCGGCACTTTCATTAAAAGGAATTTCCCCAAACCAAGTATTAGTATTGATATACTCCAACGGGAAACCCTTACTAATATCCCAATTCCCCAGTTCAGGACAATCTCCAATCACCACAATTCTTTCCCCAGGCTGAGTTCTAACGCTGTTAAGCTGCGCCCGCACAATAGTTTTCGCCTTAACTCGCTCGCCGACGCGGCTAAAAATCATTACTTCCTGCGAACCCAACTCAAGGTTGTACAGCATCCCGTCTTTAACTTCAAACTTGCGGCGCGATAAAACCTCCGTATGCTCTCCATCAGGCAGCTCAGTATCAACCTCTTCAATTGTTGTAACAGAACTGCCACGATTCATCGCTACAAACACCACGGAATCGCGATAGCGGCGCACGTAACAATAAACATCAGGAGTTAGATATTTTTGCCACTGACTCCCCATCGAAATAGCTGGATTCAGTCGCCGCAATCCAGACAGCAACCGCACATCTCGGTAAATCGGCGCATCAGTATTCCACTTTTCCATCATGGGGCGGTTGTAGGGGTCATTTCCCCCATCTGTATCATCGTGCAGATACTGTTCAGTGCCGTAATAAATGCAGGGAATACCGCGAGTCGTCATAATTAAACATATCGCCAAATGCAGCATTTCTGGATCGGGATTCAACGACTGAAACCTCGGCATATCGTGGTTGTCAATAAAAGTAATCAACTCCGTCGCCCCGTAGTAGCGGTGATCCAAATTCAGGACATCTTGGACTAACTTAAATCCCGCCTCCGCACCCTTCCCCAATACTTCTCGAATTGCCACGCACAGACCAAAATCTAAAATAGTCATCCCCGACTCGTTGACAAATTCCACAGAACGATCATTTCTAGGGTCGCTGTAAATCCATTCGCCAAAAATGAAAACATCAGGTCTGTGTGTTAAAATGTCAGCATTAAATTCCTGCCAAAACCAAATAGGCATATGCTTGACTGTATCAACCCGCAAAGCATCAACACCTCTGTCCAGCCATTGTTTAATTGCTGACTTAATATAATTGCGGTATGCAATATTGTTTTCGTTGAAAGTTGCTAAACCCGACAGTTCGCAGTTTTGAACTTGCCATTCATCTTCCCAGTTTTTGACTTCGCCGTAGTGGTGATACCAGTTATCTTCATCGTCGTTAAAGTCAGCTATTTTTACGCCGTCGTCGTAGAGTTCCCCTTTTTTACCGCTAAAATCAGGGTTGCTGTGATTGCAGACAATATCGAGCACGAGTTTCATGTTTCGCTGGTGCAACTCATATACTAATTTGTCAAATACCGTATCTTTACTTTCTTGTGTTTGGTTAATAGAAGGATTGTCGCCTGTGGCAATAAAGCGGGGATTTAGTCGCTTGAAATCTTTAGTCCAGTAGCCGTGAATTGCTGCTTGTTCGACAAATAATGCTTCAACTTGCTCGAACAGTGGAGTCAGCCAAACTGCGGTAACTCCCATATCTTTTAAGTAATCGAGTTTGTCGATAACTCCCTGCAAGTCGCCGCCCCAATATTTGCCCCAATCTTTCCCTTCTGGATCGTAAAGTTCTGGGTTGGGGCCTTCGTTATTTGCGGGGTCGCCGTCGTAAAAGCGATCGACTACAATGAAATAAATTGTTTCTTGTCGGAATTCAATGTCTCTGGTGTAGAGGAATTCTAAATCGATTTCGCTTTCTGGCTTAACTTCTTCTAGCAGAGACTCAATTTTTTCTTCGGGTTCGCTAACTTCGTATTGAGAGGAAGTTTGATTGGGAGTGACTGATGTCATGAGATGTATTTTTTTATATTGTAAGATTGGTCAGTTATTCGGAGCTAGAGTCGGAGATAGCTTTCCCCTCTGACTGACTTTTACAGCATCATACGGAATTTCCTGGTTTAATGAAATCTTCCTTTAGAGAGAGGGCAGACTCATCCTTGAGTATTATGTGGATGAGAGTTAATATTTGGCTTCATTCTCAATCAAAGGGGCAGAGACTCAAAAACCTGTGCTACCAGGCTGATCCTAGTAGCGAGAAAATGTGTACTAATTGTGCGATCGTACTTTTTCCCTTCCTTTCATTCCTCCCGCAAGTTTTGGATATCTTCAACGCTCAAACCAGTAGTTTGACTAATGGTTTGATTGTCAAGGACATTGATAAGTTGCCTAGCAATTTCTAAAGCCTTTTCTCTCATTCCTAGCGCGATTCCTTTTTCTCTGTCTTCTGCGATGCCTTGTTCTCTGGCTTGTGCAATTCGTTTTTCAATTCCCCTGAGCAAGACACCCTGCTGATCGACAATAAACATTTCGCGTTCTTCTAAATCTGCCAACTCCTCTGGATTCAAATTAGTTTCATTAGCAATCGCAAAGGCTTGCTGTATTTCCGATACTGTTTCCATTGTTAACGGCACTATTTCCAAGCTGGGAGCATTTTTCCTAAAATAAATCCACTTGTCAGTCAAAGTTTCTAACTCATCCAATTGTTTATTGAATTTTGGCAACTCAATAAATACAGCAGATTCCATATTTATGAAGTACACCCGCCTCTAGTTAGCTCCTCGTAGGAAGACCGCAGTGCCGTGTCCCTACACTTCACAAACCTGGAATACGCTGTATTAGTTCAATCTCTGGCTCGACATCATCAAATAAACGCTTTTGTTCCTTAAACACAAAATTAGAGATTACTTCTTGGTCATTATCAAACATTTCAAGATCAGTAATTGTCAAAGCAATTACAGGTTTTAACTTAAAGTAACCTTGACCGCGAATCAGTTGAAAAGAACGATCGCGCTACATCCACCCCAACCCTAGCTAACTACAGCCACCGCAGACTCTGGAACCTGAGAATGCTCCACCCGAAAAACATTCGCGCTCAAATTAGCAACAATTTGTTTCCCCTGCTGCGTCAGTTCCAAATAGCCGATCGCATCCTTCACATACCGATAAACCACATTCCAATAAAACTTGGGATAACCATCCCGCAACTCCCCCGGATTTTGATAGCCCAAAACCCGATTTTGCCCAATTTCCTCAAACTCGTAAAACAGCGCCGCAATCTTTTGCAAATATCGCGGATCACTCAACTGACCAATTAAATCAGCAGCCCGAACTAAACCAGGATAATTTACAGTATCTTGATAATCTTCATTTGCAGGAACTGGAAAACGAGTCAGCTCAATATTATGCTTAACCAGCTCAGCATCAATCAGTTTGTGACCGCCAAAACGCTCGTCAATAAACATTTTTCCGCGATCGACATGATAAGGCATCAAACTAGCATCCGTCGCCCCCGGAGGCAGCGTTAATTTCAGGTCGCCTATTCCCGTCGCATACAGTCCCAAATCTCTTCTATCTTGTCGGCAAACACCTTTAACATACCCGATATCGTGACATAGCAAAGCAATGTGGAAGTGCAGCCAATCTTCGCAGGAAACACCCCCTTCGCGGATGTGCTTCCCACCCAGAATTGCTTGTCCCACCAAGGTCACTAAAATAGTGTGTTCGACATTATGGTAAAGAGCATCGCTATTAGCAATATTTTCTAAAGCCATACTCGCCACCCAAGCAATAATTTCGCCATAGTCAGATTTAAACCCGCCATAAGTGTGGCGGTAGCCTTCAATCAGGCGATTGACAAAAGCCTTAATCAGCAGTTCAGTTGCGTTAAACATATTCACTTCCCTGAGCCCATGTAGATTATTAAATTATTTTTATAGTTATTGTTTTTGCTGCTACAGTTAGATGTTATTTTTGGCTTAAGCGCCACGATGAATACCCACTCCTATCGACAGGCATCCATTGATATTATCAACAATTATGGCTTAAATTATGGCTCTCGCAACTACCAGAGCGACAGACCCCATAAATAATTGATATCAATGGGCGATCGAGGTATGACACCCCTCAATTAGCTACGGCGTTACATCTTCCCCGTATAGGTTAGGAAAAAACGAGGGCGATCGAAAACGCAGCCGCACTAATTCCTCATACACAGGATTAAGCTTGCACATAGGCGGTATGTGGAAAAGCTGGTGTCCCTATAACGGAATATCTCTCTCAAAAGGACACCGTGCGGGTATAAGTTGGCACACCACTGAGTTACTTGTGGCTCTCCCACGGCAATGCTATCAAGCCACTGTCGCACTTGTTGCACGAGGCGATCGCAAAAAGTTAAGTCTTGGCACTGATTTTCCGGGAAAATACTTGTAGTCAAGTTCATGATTGATCTCAGTAATCATTACTAACAAAAACTTATGAATCACCCGACTTAATCCTCAACGAAACCCACTGTTGATCCGGTGACATGAATAAGTTTTATGAGTGACACTCACAGTCGCAAAATGTGATGCAAAGAGCTAGCATTTGTGATTTAAAACTCGCTAAAGCGTGAGACAGATCACGCCCTCTGTTCCCTCCAGAATGTATATTTAGATAGATGGCAAGAAAATAAGACAGAATAACTGGCAGTCCTCCCTCGCAGCTCCCCTCTCCCATCATCTGCGATCTACGACTCTGTATACTTACTAATATAAGGTTTCAGGCAATGATTAAACAAAAACATAAATATGCCGACCTTGCTCAACTCCCCCACACAGATACCGTGCTCCAAAAACTCCCTGTAGAAGTTAAAGAATGGGCCCAAAGCTTGCCTTGGAACCAACGCCGCTATGTCTTGTCCCTCTGCTACATATTGTGTGCATCTACTCCCGACTTGCAAGCAGAATTTTTAGATAATTATACAGCCGACGGTTTAGTCTCAAAAATGTTTGAAGATGTAGATACTCTACACCGAGTCAAAGAGTATTTAATCAGATTTCGGGTCAAAAAACAATTAAACGAATCAGATTTAAGAAGCTACATCAAACAATTTTATATCCACTCAGCTCAACAATCGCTCCGAGAAACTGACCAATATTTAGAATCAGCACTCCGCTTCGTCTTGAGTACAGAAGAACGTAATAATGTTTTTAACTACATTTTGGGCTTTGAATTTATTAAAATTGTGTTTCAAATGAGCTGGTTGCAACACGAAAGATTAGCGAGACTGCAAAAAAATCAGTCGCAGTTTATTGAAACCTACATCAAGCCGATTCAACACGCCCACAGAATTAATGGCATAATTCTCCCGAAAGATGAGAGAATCTTTTTTGCCAGACGCACCTATTACGTTCAACTACCTAACATTTCCTACAGAAGGCTCATTGAGTTAGTGATGGCAACTTTTACTACAGAAATGGTGAGTAATTGCGGATTTTCTATCAGTCGCCACTCTCAAGCTCTGCGTTTTGACTGCGATTACATTTATGATCCAGAACCAGAAGAAGAAAGATTTCCTACTGACTTGCAATTTATTCATTAACTTGACCCAGTAAGGTGTACCCTAAGTTGCTTTTTTCTCTTTACTTTTAGTTGCGCTTTGGGCACAGGAGAGTTTTTAAAGCATGGGACTTCTAGTCGGCAAGTTAAAACTGAATTTTTCAGCCTGATTTTCTATAAAATAGGAGGGCAGTATCCATTAACTTTCCGCTTGCATTTCTTCAATGTCAAACCAGCTAACTATCACTCCCGCTAGCGGAATCGCCAGAAATATACCTAAAAGTCCTGCTGATCTTGCCCCAACTAACAGTGCAAAAAATACCACTACCGGATTGAGGTTAAGGGAATTTTGCATCAGTCTGGGATGAATAAGGTTGTCTTGAATTTGCTGCAAAACAATGCAAGCTGCCAATACCTTTAAAGATAGCCACACATTTTGAGACAATACAATAAAACACACTAAGCTAATTCCCAGCGTCGCTCCGATCCCCGGAACTAAATCAAACAATCCGATAATAAATGCTAAAATTAAAGGAAATCTCACATCTAACAGTAGGAAAATTCCAAAGCTAGCGGTTGTCAAAAATAACATTAACAGAATTTGTGCCTGAAAAAATCCTAAAAAGTTTCGCTCAATTGTTAAACTTAAACGCCTGTGCAGGTGTCGGGGTATAAATTTGAGAACTAACAGCCACAGCCTCTCTCCATCAAGTAACATGAAAGAAGCCACTACCATAATTAATATTAAATTCAATAAATTGGTTAAAAATACTTGTAAGAAAGCAATACTCCAAACAACTCCAGATAAAGCTTGATTTCGCAGTTGTTCCTCAATAACTCGCAGGTTAACTTGCAGGTTTCTCGCCCGCAGGAATGCTTCGATGCGCTCAGACAGAGGCGCCAGAGCATTCACAAATTCAGTCAGGCTGTCAATTAATTGCTGTCCTTGAGATAAAAGAGTGACCCCTACGGTGACGGTGAGACCGCCAAAAACTAAAAGGGTGAGCAGGACAACGAAGGCGACAGCTAAACTTCGCGGTAAAAATCTCTGGAGAGTTCGCACTGGATAGTTGAGCAAAAAAGCCACGAGTGCAGCAATGGTGAAAACCGCGACTGCTGTTTCAAAGTAAGCTAAAAGTTGCAGTCCAGCCCAACCAGAAGCAAATAAAAGCAAAAACCGGACTAAGGCTAAATTGCTTAGCATATTCCAAAAATTGGGAGGGGTTTTTTCTTGCTCTTTCACAGGGATTTTTAGGGGTTAATAGTATAGCTCAAAAATATTGCAGAGCCCTCTTTTAGAATCGCATCTAAGATCTATCTGTGGCTATCCCCCTCAAGACAGAAAACAGATGTCGAACTGAGGCAGGAGTGGGTTCTATTCACCATAAGTTCGATCGTCACGAATGCCGAATAAAACACGTCGGCGATCGAACAAACAGCATTTTTGACTCTAAAACGGCCTCGGAAACTCTTTGCCAGGGGAGTATTTGTCGTGGCAGGCCCCCAACTAGGAAACAAACGCCCAAACTAGCGGACGCCGAAAAATCCGGTTTCAGTGCCAGTGGCGAAAAATTTCAACTCTGCCCCGTGGAAGATAGTATGAACAGGTCAATTTTTGGGATACTAGAAACTAGCACTCAACTTAGCTGAGGAACAAACGTGCTGCTATCAAAAGGCTTTGAAGTAGAAATGTATACCGGCACTCCCGAAGGTGAGGTTGTCGGTCTATCCGATCGCATAGTTGCCGATCTAGAGGGATTTGTCCGGGAGCCTGATAGCCGCAATGTGGAGTACACGACCGCCCCGCTGTGCAGCTACGATCGCCTGTTGTGTGCCTTAGTCAAGCCACGAGTTCGGCTGCGCGAGTATTTAAAACAATTGGGCGACTATACCTTGCTGCCGGGAAGTACCTTGTCTCTCGGAGGGAGCGATCGATTTTACCGATCCGATCCCAACAACCCCTACCACACCTACATCGAGCAAACCTACGGCACCAAAGTCGTCACCGCCAGCATTCACATCAACATCGGCATCTCCCAACCAGAAATGCTGATGCGCGCCATCCGCCTCGCCCGCGTCGAAGCACCGCTATACCTTGCCTTGAGCGCCTCTTCCCCCTTCCTCGACGGCGAAGTGACGGGCTATCATTCGACTCGGTGGGGTTTGTTTCCCAAAACTCCCGCCATCGTTCCCCTGTTTGAAAGTCACAAGCATTACATTCAGTGGACTGAAGAACAGCTAGAACTCGGTACTATGCAAAACGTCCGCCATTTGTGGTCTGCAGTGCGACCAAATGGCGATCGTCGCCCCTACTGTCTCAATCGCCTCGAACTGAGAATTTGCGACCTCGAAGTCAATCCTCTGGCTTTGTTGGCCATTACTGCCTTACTAGAAGCTCGCATCTGGCAGATGATGGAAGACCCCAGCTTAGACCCTTTAGAGCTCAGCACCTTGCCTGCGGCCACCCGCAACGAAGACTTAGTTGCCCTCACAGACGCCAACGAAATTGCTGCATCCCGGCAAAGTTTGGATGCCGAACTCACTCACTGGCAAGACGGCAGAACTATTCTGGCACGAGATTGGATTGAGGAAATTTACCGCGAAGTGTGGCCTATAGCCAAAAAACGCGGCTTTAGTTGCTTTCTCTCGCCACTCAAAAAGATTCTCCGGGAAGGCAACACGGCCCAGCAGTGGTTGAAGCTACACGAGGGCGGTTCGGACACCCGCAGTATTATTCTGCAAGGGATTCAGGGGATGGCTCACCAAGAATGGGAGCTAGAAGACAACTTGTGCGCCCAGTTAGTTGCCTGAAGTACCCGCCGTTATGATAATGGGGGCTTTCACTAGCCCCCTGGCTATGCGTACTCAGCCAATAGAAATAGCCCGAACCTCCCGGTCAATCGATTTTAGATTTTAGATTTTAGATTTTAGATTGACCCCACGGATAAATTCGGGGGCTTGTGTATTGGATACAGGTTTTTTATTTCTGGACGGATGAATCCGGGGGCTTATATCCTGGATGCTTGATTGTCAAAAGTTGCAGATCGCCGCCCTTAAAACCAATCAGAATATTTAATCAATGGAGTTCGACAAAGGTTATAAATAAAAGCTATAAGGTATATCTACCTGTGGGTAGTTTTATAAATTTCCCAAGAGCTGTATTTTTCGCTTTTAATTAGCTTCATGCCCCAACTTGTCTTGATTCACCCGCAAATCCCCCCGAATACTGGCAATATCGCCCGCACTTGTGCTGCCACAGGCACGGAACTGCATTTAGTCGGCCCGCTGGGGTTTGAAATTAGCGATCGCTACCTAAAACGGGCCGGCTTAGATTACTGGCCCTACGTCAATCTCCAGTGCCACGAAGACTTAGCGGCTTTTCAGGCCTATCGGGAGCAGCGCGGGGGACGATCGATCGGATTCAGCACTGGCGGGCGATGCAATTACGCGCAATTCCAATTTCAGCCCAGCGACTGGCTGATGTTTGGCTCGGAAACTGTAGGCATTCCCCAATTCGTCTTGGATGCCTGCGACGCCACAGTTTTTATTCCGATGAGCCAGCCTGGAGTCAGGAGTTTGAACCTCTCCGTCAGCGCCGCTGTGGGTTTATTTGAGGCTAAACGACAGTTGGGGGAGCTGGGATAAATCATTATCAACACATAAATATATAGATATTTAATAGCTGCCGGAGGCTGCCAAAGCTGCATTTAAATATAAGAAATTTGTATCAAAGGGGTGAAAATCTAGATAGCCGACATTAATATATTTTATTCAGTCCAAAACAGATTGTTATCAGCAACACAAAATTACTCCCAAGATGATTCAGCAACAAAAACAGAGGATTTTAGGGATTTAGGGCGTGAGCGAGTACCAGCTTGGGTCTGAACACTATATCTAGTAAATATACGGTTGTAGGTTGTCCGGAAATTAGCCTAAAGTTTGATAATAGGTGAGAGTTCAGAGCCTTACCGGAACGAAGATTTTATGTATTCGTTCCAGCTATTACGGTGTAAGGCTTGTGGGGTTAATTGCAGCAGGTTTGACCGAGAATTTTAAAATTTCTGACGGTTTGAGCTTGTCTAAATTAAAAAAGCAAGGTAATCTGGCCTAAGCATGATAGCTGTCAACAATCAGAATATTTTTGCTTGTTGATTTAAACTCAGCGTCATGCGATCCCCTTGAGTGTTTCCAAGGACAGTTAGCGCTTCTCAGTAGGAGGTCGTTTTTTTGAAACGAACATATCCCCAAATTAAGCCTGTTCAGGCTAGTGAAATCGACAGAGACGGTTCTGCGGAACCATCCAAACAGACAACGCTCAGCACAGGCAGAGTTCGCTCTCTCGCCACGATCGGGCTGGCAATATCGGTAGGTGCTTCTGGCATCCTGCTACCGAGAAATGGAGACAGCGCTCGCGCGTCTGAACTCGCACCGACATCAGAATCCACCGCTGAAGTACAGCCAGTATCGGCCAACGGGCCCGCTACGTCGGCACAAGTTGACGGTTCCAGGGCCGAACAGCCCGGGTCACCTTATGAACCCGCGACGGTTAAGGTGCAGGAGGGGCAAAGCCTTTGGGAGCTTTCTCGGGATTATGAAGTTGAACCGTTGGCACTAGCAACTGCCAACGACATCCAACCCGATACCATACTCCAAGTTGGCCAACAGCTCAGAATTCCGACTGCGACGGAAGCCACACCACAACAGAACGCCGGCTATAGCACATCGGCTTCGCTAGATCGCGCAGCGACGGTCAATCCCGAACAAGAGTTAAATCTGACTGGCTCCGAGCCATTGGATAGTGCAGCCATGACAGCGCTGCCATCACCCGCAGCGACCCCGCTGGTCACGACGGTACCGGAACAAAGTTTGATCGAGATCCCGAATGCAGACGGGGCGATCGACAGTTTGAAAAAACAGGAAAACCGCACCACAGAATCGGGTCGAACTATGTTCGGGTCGGAAGGGGGAGCAAATTTATCTACACCTGCGGCATTTTTGCCGGAGTCAGCACCGACGCTGACCTCCCCCGGATATGCAACTGGGACAAATATTCCTGACCTCGATGCCACATCTGTAATTCCCAATTCCGGGGGAGGTCAAGCAGCATCGCCAGATCGAGCATTCGAGTCAATTGAACAGTCTTTGGCAACACCCACTGTGCTAGTCCCCCCTGCGGGAAGTACCGCCGCGCCGGCTGAGGTTCTCTACAGCGTGCGTCCGGGAGATACGCTAGATGCGATCGCCAAAGGTCACGGCGTATCGCCCACAGATCTGATCTCCGTTAACAAGCTCGGCAACCCCAACTTGCTGAATGTCAATCAACGGCTGAAAATTCCCCAAGTTGGGTTTAAAAATCCAGGGGTGCAGGCGGCAGCCTCTTATTCTGCCTCCAACTCTACATCTGTCTGGGCGGCGAGTTCGGTTCCCGCATCTTTGAACCCCAGCTCGTCTACCTCGGAAATAGCCGGTGCTGGCGTTGCAGCACCCGCGCCCAAAGTGCCTGTTGTCTCTCCCCTGGAGAACCTGGAAGGTCTGAACAATATTTCAGCGCCGATGGTTCCCCAAATTAACAGCATTCCGCTGACTCAAGTTTCCCAAACCATTAGCGATCCACGGAAGCTGGATCTTCAAGGCGAACCAACATTTACAGGTGCAGTTGACACCAGTGCCCTGCCCTCGCCAGCCAGTGCAACTGCTACCGCCATCGCTACGGGAGAATACCCGCAGCCGATCAGCTTCGTGGCAAATACTAGCGCCCAGGGTTCAAATGCGGAGCCAACTAGCGCTGTACCAGAGTCGAAATCGGAGCCTCTCCCTACCGCAGAATCTCTCAACCCTTATTCCGAACGCTTGAGGGCAGAAGTTGTCAGGCTGCGAGAGGAATATCGTGCCTCGCGCAATTCGATCGGCGCCAATGCGGTGTCCCTGGCTCCAAATGACGGGCCCTCGGTCAACCCGTCTGAGGATATGCCAAGTGCCAATCCCTATCTCTACACCCCCGACTATACTGAGGCGGTGCAGAATGAAATCAGCAGACCGCCATCGAGAGCCTGGTCTGAGCAGGTTCAGAAGCAGCAGCAAGAGCGTTTAGACCCCGCTCGCGCAGCGGAACTGCAACCGATCAACCTGACGCCGAACTCTGCTGGGCAGCGGCCTGTGGTAGCAACTGCTCCTTTGGGAGCCGACGGTTACGATCCCCTAAGCAACCCGTCTTTGGGACGCATGGTTTCTCCAGAACTGCCTCCGCTTTCGAGCCCTGATACTTATCTGCCTAACGGCAAACAACAGTCGGCTAACCGGTTTATTTGGCCGTCTAAGGGCGTTCTGACTTCTGGCTACGGTTGGCGCTGGGGACGGATGCACAGGGGAATTGATATTGCAGGGCCGATCGGCACGCCAATTGTGGCAGCATCAGACGGGGTGGTTACCTATGCTCAGTGGAACGACGGCGGCTACGGGTACCTGGTGGAAATTACCCATCCTGACGGCACTGAGACTGTCTATGCCCACAACAGCCGAATTTTGGTCCAAAAGGGTCAGAGAGTCGCTCAAGGGGAACAGATTTCAGAAATGGGCAGCACTGGATTCAGTACCGGGCCGCACTTGCACTTTGAAATTCATCCCGCCGGACAGGGTGCTATCAACCCAATGGCTTTACTGCCCGACGATGCCTCCAGCGCTTCTCGGTAACGACTGGTCGAAAGTTATGGGTTTTGAATGATTACCAAAACTCATAACTTTTACTGGAAGTCATTAGAAATAGTGTTGCTTGAAAAGAAGACATAGCTAGCCCTACCGTGCTACGATAGTAAATCGTGAAGTAGATTTGGCTCAGTGGCGCAGTGGTTAGCGCAGGGGACTCATAAGCCCAAGGTCGCAGGTTCAAATCCCGCCTGAGCCATTATTTAATCCAAAAAATTGCGCTCTCAAATTTGAGAGCGTTTTTTTTTGATTTCTCTAGAACATACTTGTAGTCGTTATGAGTATGATATATTTGTAACAGTTCGTAAAAAAGGAAACAAAATCTATGACCAGTGAATGCCTCCGGGTTGGTCAAGCTGCACCCGATTTCGCAGCAACAGCCGTAGTGGATCAGGAATTCAAGACAGTTAAACTGTCCGACTATAAAGGCAAAAAGTATGTAGTCCTGTTCTTCTACCCCTTGGACTTCACCTTTGTGTGCCCGACTGAGATTACAGCATTTAGCGATCGCTTCGAGGACTTCAAGAAAATCGATACCGAAATCCTCGGCGTATCCGTTGACAGTGAATTCTCTCACCTCGCTTGGATACAAACAGACCGCAAATCTGGCGGTGTTGGCGACCTCAACTATCCCTTAGTTGCTGACCTCAAAAAAACAATTAGTTCGGCCTACAACGTCCTCGACCCAGAAGCAGGTATTGCCCTCCGAGGTCTGTTCATCATCGACAAAGAAGGCATCATCCAACACTCTACTATCAACAATCTTGCCTTCGGCCGCAACGTGGACGAAACTCTCCGTACTCTGCAAGCTATCCAACACGTCCAGTCTCACCCCGATGAAGTTTGTCCAGCCGGCTGGCAGCCCGGTGACAAGACCATGACTCCCGATCCTGTCAAGTCTAAGGTATTCTTTGCTGCGGTTTAAGCAGATTATATTTGTACGGACACGGCAGTGTCGTGTCCGTACCTGCACGGGCATTCATTTAACCGGATTTTTAATTAGCAATTAGCAATTACCCAATTAGGAAATATGCTGACTTCTACTAATTTTAGCGGCTTGTTAAATCAGCGGTTTTTCCAAAATCTATTGCCTGTTCCGGCGACTAATGTTCTTAACCTGGAACAGAGAACGCCAGATTTTGAATTGCCGGATATTAATAATGGCAAATTAGTGCGGCTATCGAATTATCGGGGCGATAAGCCGGTAATTCTAGCTTTTACACGGATTTTTACAGAAAAGCAATATTGCCCTTTCTGTTTTCCTCACATTAAAGCTTTGAATGAAAACTGGGAAAAATTTGCCGATCGCAATATAGAATTATTGATGGTTGCCAGTACCGACGATCGCCAAAGCCAAATTGTAGTTAGAGATTTAGGCTTGAAAATGCCTCTGCTTTCTGATCCAGGCTGTCAAGTTTTTCGGGCTTATCAAGTCGGTCAGGCTTTAGGTGCTCCTTTGCCTGCTCAGTTTGTTTTGGATGCAGATGGAAAACTCCTCTTCAAACATTTGTTTTCTTTCATAGACCACAATGCTAGTGTGGACACTTTGTTGAAATATGTCGATCGGTAAGGACACCGCTGCTGTGTCCTAATTGGGAGTTTTTCACCGCTGATGCACGCTGGTGTAGGCCCATCAGCGGGATTTTTTCACCGGTTGACACTAGCTGCGACAGGTCTTTAGTAATAAATACTTATTGTGCCAATTTCGATGGCGGAATGTTGCCATGTTCGATCGACATTAATCTAGGCTATAGCTTGAAGGTACTTAGTACAAGTTTAAGCCAATGTCGTCTCCCAAAGATCGATCGAGCAAAATTGAATTGAGCGTCTTAGCGTCGCATCCTGAGTTGTTGACAGGTTTAGATGCGTGGCTGCGACTAGGTTTACTTTCGCCCGCTGAAGTTGAGGAATTGTGCCGACAGTATTTAGTCTGCCCAATCAGAGAGCCCGCTGTAGATTTTTCTGAAATTGAGGACCCGCGAGCTCCTATTGGCGAGCCAAAAGTACCTGCCTTATCAACGCAAAAATCAGTACCTAGCAGCAGAGAAAGCGTTGCTAGGCCCACAGAAACGACTCCAACCCCTAATTTTATCGCTCAAATTTTGCACTCGCTAATGGCCGAAATTAGCGTGGTGTGGCTGTTGTTTTTAGGGGTGTTCATGGTAGTTGTCTCCTCTGGAGTCTTAGCTGCCAGTCAGTGGGAAAGATTTCCTGCCGCCGGACAATACGGAGTTTTGTTAGCTTATACTTTAACTTTTTGGGCGATTAGCAGTTGGGCCAACAGACAGGTTAATTTGCACTTGACTGCTCAAACTTTGCAAGAAGTGACACTGTTGCTAGTGCCGATCAATTTTTGGGCAATGGATACTTTTGGATTGTGGCGGTATCCTTGGGATTGGGCGGTAGCAATCGCAGCGGCACTTATTTTGACTTGGATAACTGCCCGGATTATCAAATATCAATATCAAAGCTTATCAGGAAAAAACATCACTCGCTCGATCGCCCTAAATCACTTGGGATTGAGTTATTTGCACTGGGGGTGGGCATTGACCGGCTTTTCCCTGGCTGCGGTTTATGTGGGTACAGTGGGAACTGCTGCTACTACAGTTTATCAAGTTCAGCAACAACGATTGCAATCTATCCAACTTGGGGGAAATACTGAAACATTCCCCGCTGCTTTCAGTTTGAGCAGAGATTTTTTGACTTACAAAAAAGCGGCTTTAGTAGCTTATTCGTTAGGAATTTTACTGGGTCGAGCGATATTTGTCAAGGATGTAAATATCGCTGAAATGGGTTTAGCTTTGGCGATTTGTGGCGTGCTTTTAGCATGGCTAGATTGGCAGCAACCCCGGCCATCTGGGACTATTGAAAACAATATATCCGACCAGCCAAATCCCAGCAACTTTTTTAAATGGCAATTAGCGGGAATGGGTTTGTTGGGTTTGGGGTGGCTGGTTTGTTTTCGCGACATTCCGCTACAGGCGATCGCAGTTAGCGGATTGGCTGTTTGGTTTTTTTATAACCGTTTAGTGCGGTTTGGGCAAGAGTTTGATTTGCTAATGCTTGAGGCGGTGGGACTTCAAAGTATTTGGCTGTTTTGGCGACTGCTTCCTTTAGGGATTAAAACACAAGTTGTGGCATTTTTAACTCAGCTTACAAACTCTCAGGAAACTCCTTGGGCTTTTTGGAGTGTTCTGCTATTGCCTTATTTAATTTTAATGGTAAGTGCGGCCGAGTGGCTCTACCGCAAGCGAAAGTTTCAACTTGCCAGTTTTGGCGAAAACGTTGCTCTCGGTTTGGGGAGTTTTTTAACTGTTATTAGTTTTGTCAATCCGTTTTGGCGATCGCTCAATTTATTAGTCTCTACTTTAATTTTAGGTTGGATAACTTGGAAATACGTAATTCCCGATAATTCCCGGCGAGTTTCGAGGTCGGCTTCGGCGGCTGAACCACACGGAAATCCGGTAATTTTGGTTCCCATAACTCACATTATGGGTTTAGGCGCGATCGCTTCGGCAATTGACTTATTTTTTCCCAACCAGCCACCAAATATTTGGTCGGCAATATTATTGATTTTTATGGTGGCTGAGTGGGTATTTTTTGTCTGGATGAAAGCGGCGAATTTCCGAGAAACTTCTGCGTTTTTCCGTTGGCATCCTGCATGGTTCCAAAGTTCCTGGTATCTGGGCTTAGTATTAGCAGGACTCAGCTTTATATTGTTGCAAAATTATGTGATTCTCGGTACTGCAACTCATCGCTCTCAGTGGAGTTTGCTCTGGCTGGTGACTCCTTTGGCTTTGACTGCTGTTGCTAAATATACTGAGAGTCCTCACAAACGAGTTGCCAGTACCTTTAGTTCGATCGCCTTAATATTCGCACAATTTATAATTTTTACTTTTCCGGGATATCGGTTAATTGGTTTGGGCTTTGCAGCAGGATTAATGTTGGTTAATACTTACTATTTAGTTGAATTGCCAGCGGCTGCAATTGGAGTGGGGTTTGGCTTGAGTTTTGTAGCTGCGGCGATCGATCAATTAGGTTTTGTGTCTGGTTGGCTTTGGGCAATTGCCGGGGCGATCGCACTTTTGTCTCTGTGGTTGCTTCGCAGCAGGATAGTTCGTTTTTCCAGCCGTTTGCCTGAGTCTTCTCAATTAGCTGAAATTTACGAGCGTTCTTTAGATGGATTGGCAATCTTACTGGCCGGCTTGCTGTTAACAACTATTACTTTTTATTCCTTTGACTTCTACGCAGGCAGGACATTGATTTCCCCGCCCTCTGCTGAAGTTTTGGCTGCTATTTTGGTGATAATGGCTGCGATTATTTTCCGAAGTTTACGCCAAATTTCCCCTCTGGCAATTTATGCCTTGGCTTGGAGTTTGGAGTTGTTGACAGCAGTCGGTTTGAGTTTTGTCGATCGCACTACGGTTAATTTGGCAGTTGCTAATATCGCTCTCGGATTGTTTACTCAATTGTTGGGGGATTGGTGGCGGCGCCGCCACCGGACTCAAACAAATTTACCTAGCATTCATTTTATACCTTTGGTTTACGGGGTATTGGGTTTAACTTTCCGATCGCACACTTTTGCGAATTGGACTGGTTTAACTGTGTTAGGTGCGTCTTTAATTGCGATCGGCATTGGTAGGCGGGAACCAGAATTCAAACCTTTGGTTTATTTAGGATTAAGTGGCGTGTCCGTTGCTGCTTACGAATCGCTACTATATCAACTTTTTCAAACACCGGGAGGAGCTTTTGGCGACGGCTTAATTGTCCTGGCAACTCTCGGCACAACTTTAACATATATCTATCGCATTTTATCTCCTTGGCTCAGTAATTATTTACATTTAACTAATGCAGAGTTAAAATTATTTGCTCACCTGCATTGGGTTTTGAGCAGTTTGCTCCTGATTTGGGCTTCTGCCGATGATATTAAGTCCGGCCTAAGTTTAGGATTAGTCACTGGTGCTTTATTAGTTCAATACGCTTTCTTGCAAGGGCGAAATAATCTCGATCGCCAATGGGCTGAAATTTGGATTTACTTGGGCTGGCTAGAAGCCTTTGGCATCCGGCTTTATTGGATCAATACGCCTTTAGTTAAGTATATTTCCGGGCCGCTGGGACCTTGGAAAGTTGCCCTCGCTTCTCTATTAGCCTATTTTCTTTACATTTTGCCTTGGGACAACTGGGGTTGGTCAAAAAAACCTTGGCAGGTAATTGCTTCGCTGATTCCAATAGTTACTATTTTGGAAAGTCCGGCTAAGTTTTATCCGATTAGCTTGCTGATAGCTGCCGCCTTCTATGTTTTCCTAGCTTGGGAAAGGCAGGAAGTCCGTTTTACCTATGTGAGTGTGGCGATAATTGATTGGATAATGCTGCGGTGGTTTGGGGAAATAGGATTGACTCAGCCGGAGTGGTTTTTTACTCCTTTGGGGCTTTCTTTCCTTTATATTACTCAGTTCGATCGCACTCTCAAATTACCCGCACAAAAACCGCTACGCCACACTCTGCGAATGCTTGCAACGGCGCTGATTTGCGGGATGCCTCTTTTGACTCAGCAAAGCCACGGTTTAGTTGCGGCAGCTTTTAGTTTACTGGCGATTGCCGCGGGTTTGGCGCTGCGAGTTCGGGCGTTTTTGTTTGTGGGAACGGGATTTTTTTTAATCAATGTTTTCTATCAGTTGGTGGTTCTAATCTTCGATTATCCGCTGATTAAATGGGCGATTGGTCTGGCTTTTGGGATTGCGTTTATCTGGATTGCTGCTACTTTTGAAACGCGGCGTGATCGCATTTCTGCTTTGGTGCAGCATTGGGTTGTGCAATTGCAATCGTGGGATTAAATTTTCCCTTAATCAACTTTTGTTGGGTGGTTAGGGTGGGTTTACCAAAACCCTAACCCTATGATTATTTGTTGATGAAGTTTTGAAAAATCGCCCTTTTTTTTTGGGTAAAAAGCTTGACACTGTTAGCTTGACAATGTATTATTTAATAATGGGAATAGTGGCAATTTTAAAACTTAACTCACTACTTTCATTATCTAAAATATACCTTAAAAGCAAACTAAGATCAATAGGTAAAAATTCCTTTTTTTGCGCCGCGATTTGAGATTGTGAAAGCAGCAAAGGCGATGAAACAGAAAAAGGGCAACTAAAAGGAGCGCCAAATAAATGATGACAACTCAGTTAATCAAGCGCCTGTTCACAGTAAAAGAATATCATCAGATGATTAAATCTGGCATCTTGACAAAAGATGATAAAGTTGAATTGATTCGAGGAGAAATCGTTCAAATGGCCGCCGTCGGTAGAAGGCATACATCTCATGTCAAGCGTCTGACAGAGTTATTTTATACCCGCTTATTATCGAGAGTAACCATTGGAGTTCAAGATCCGGTAGAATTGGACGATCGCTCGGAACCTGAACCGGATATTTCCTTACTGCGACGGCGCGATGATTTTTACGAATCGGGACATCCTCAGTCTGAGGATATTTTACTCATTGTGGAAGTAGCGGATGCAACCGCTGAAACTGACAGAAATATCAAAATTCCTCTTTATGCCGAAGACAATATTGTAGAAGTTTGGCTGGTAGATATTAACGAGCAATGTGTAGTAGTTTATCGCGAACCTTCTCCATCGGGATACCAAAATATTCAAAGATTCCAGCGGGGTCAGACTTTATCTATTCTAGCTTTTCCAGATGTAGAAATTGCTGTAGATAATGTGTTGGGATAAAAGAGCCAAAACTCATACGATTTTAGATTTTAGATTTGAGATTGGGGAATGACTTATATAAGGATTTGGAGCTTGCCTAAAGTTGCTTTTTTTTAACTGGTTTTATTTAATTAAAAACCCGGTTTCTCTAAGAAACCGGGTTTTTAATCAACAGTATTTATCCGTTTTTAGAGCCGATTAATGGCTCAATGCAAATTCGGGCAATTTCGGCTCAGATGAACCATCGGGCACTACCTTAACCTGACCGTTTTCATCCACATCCACGATCGCCTTTTGGCCGTCTTTCAGCTTGCCAGACAGCATTTCCTCAGCCAGTACATCTTCCAACAACCGCATGATGGCGCGGCGCAAAGGTCGAGCACCGTAGCTGGGATTGTAGCCTTCTGTAACTAACAAGTCCTTGAACCGTTCTGTCACCGACAAAGTAATACCCTGTTCGGTTAAGCGGCTGAAGACTTGCTGCAACATAATGTCCGCAATCTGCTTGACTTCTTCCCTGTTCAACTGGCGGAACACGATAATCTCATCCAAGCGGTTGATAAATTCGGGACGGAAAAACTGTTTCAGTTCTTCGTTTACCAAGCTGCGAACTCGGTTGTACTGCGCGTCTGCGGCACTTTCAGTAAACTCGAAACCAAGACCGCCACCACCTTTTTCAATCACTCGCGAACCGATGTTGGAGGTCATGATCAGCAGTGTATTCTTAAAGTCTACTGTCCGACCTTTAGCATCCGTCAAGCGGCCGTCTTCTAAGATTTGCAGCATCATGTTGAAGACATCCGGGTGAGCTTTTTCGATTTCGTCGAACAAGATGACCGTGTAAGGACGGCGCCGGACTGCTTCTGTTAGTTGGCCGCCTTCATCGTAGCCGACGTAACCGGGAGGCGAACCGATGAGTTTGGAAACCGTGTGGCGTTCCATGAATTCGGACATATCTAACCGAATCATGGCTTCTTCGGAACCGAAGAAATAAGTTGCTAGGGCTTTTGTAAGTTCCGTTTTGCCGACGCCGGTGGGGCCGGAAAAGATGAAACTGGCGATCGGGCGATTCGGATTTTTCAAGCCTACCCGCGCGCGGCGGATGGCCCGAGAAACTGCGGTGACAGCTTCTTCTTGACCGATCAAGCGCTGGTGCAGGGTGTCTTCCATGTGCAGCAGCAATTCCGATTCGGATTCTGTCAGCTTGCTGACTGGTACTCCCGTCCAATTAGCCACGATGTGGGCGATGTCTTCTTCGGTGACGACAGGAGAGGTTTTGAGTTGGCTTTTGTTGATCGTAGCTTCGGCGATTTCGGCTTCAATTTCTAATTCGCGATCGCGCAATTTTCCAGCTTTGTCGAAGTCTTGCTCGCGCACTGCTGCATCTTTTTCTTTTGTTACTGCTGGCAGTTGCTTTTTGAGTTCTTTAACTTCGGGCGGGGTTTGTGAATTCATCACGCGGACGCGGGAACCTGCTTCGTCAATTAAGTCGATCGCCTTGTCTGGCAAAAACCGATCATTAATGTATCTGTCTGACAGTGTTGCTGCTGCTTCTAAAGCTGCGTCGGAAATTGTCAGTCTGTGATGCTGTTCATAAGCCGATCGCAAGCCGTACAATATTTCTATTGTTTCAGCCACGCTCGGTTCACCAACTTTGATCGGTTGGAAGCGCCGTTCTAAGGCAGCGTCGCGCTCGATGTGTTTGCGATATTCGTCCAAGGTAGTTGCGCCGACACACTGCAATTCGCCTCTGGCAAGGGCTGGTTTGAGCATATTGGAGGCATCCATGCTGCCTTGAATTGCGCCTGCACCGACTAAGGTGTGAATTTCATCGATTACCAGAATGATGTTGCCGGCAGCGCGAATTTCGGCCATGATTTTCGTCAGCCGTTCTTCAAATTCGCCTCGGAACTTTGTACCAGCAATCAGCGAACCCATATCGAGGCTGATTACTTGTTTGTCTTCTAAAATTTCCGGGACGTTTCTATTAACAATCCGCTGGGCTAGGCCTTCGGCGAGGGCTGTTTTGCCGACTCCCGGTTCGCCTACTAACACTGGATTGTTCTTCGTGCGGCGGCCGAGCACTTGGATCACGCGCTCGATTTCATTTTCGCGGCCTACTACGGGGTCGAGTTTGCCGGCTGCGGCTAACTTGGTCAAGTTTGTGCCAAATTCTTCTAAAGTCGGGATTTTGCGATCGCCGCTATCTCCCCTACCTCCAGGTACCGCCGCGACTTCTCCCACGGCACGAATTACCTGTGTGCGGACTCTCTGGCGATCAATTCCCAAGTTTTGCAGCACCTTCGCCGCCACCCCTTCATCGTCCTGAATCAGCCCTAGCAGGATGTGCTCGGTGCCGATGTAATTGTGGCCTAACTGCCGCGCTTCGTTCAGCGCCGTCTCAAAAATGCGCTTGACGCGGGGCGTAAAAGGAATTTCCGGCGGGAGGAACCCAGAACCTCTACCGATGATATTTTCGATTTCATTGCGCGCCTCTTTCAAGTTGAGGCCCATATCCAGTAATACTTTTGCAGCGATGCCAGTGCCTTCGCCGACGAGTCCCAGAAGAATTTGCTCGGTGCCTACAAAATTGTGACCGAGGCGTCGCGCTTCCTCTTGGGCTAGCATGATTGCTTTAATGGCTTGTTCTGTAAAGCGTTCAAACATATTTTTTCTATCCTACTGTCTTGGCGAGGGCTGTATCGCTGCTGGTGAGGAGCGATTTGGAACACTACACAAATTATAGATGTAAATTTTTGTGTATTTCCTTCTTTAACAATGTATCTTGCTAAAGGGGTAGGGACAGTGGGGAGAGCCGAATAGTAGGGGTGTGGTTGCCGTCCGCTGTCGATCGGATATTAATGGAGAATAATAGTAGCAAAATGGCTTTATTCCATGAATACTATCATTTTATCTATAAATTATCTTCTTGTTCGAGTAAATAAAGCTTGATTTTTGTTGGCCTAAGTACATGGTTGAATTAATCATATAACAGTTGCTATGTCAAGACTTTTCACGGTTGAGGGTGGTCGTGCCGTCAGCCAACAGCCCACAGTCAACAGCGAACAGCGACTCGAATCAGATATATTTCCAACTCAGAGGAGAACTCCATGCAATTTCTCTCGCAATACCAAATCCACTCTACTCTCCACGAAGGTATCGAAACAATTATTTATCGAGGAAAAATCCCCACCCAGCAGGAGACAACTGTACTCAAAATCCTCAAAGCTGAATATCCCACCCTTGATGCAATTACCCGGATCAAGCACGAGTATCGCATTCGCCAACATTTAGACCATCCGGGTCTAGTTAAAGTCCTTAGCCTAGAAACCTTTGATAACCGTCTCGGCTTGCTTTTAGAAGACTTTGAGGGCGAATCTCTCGATCGCCTGATGTCCAGACAAAAGCTCGAAGTCATCACCTGTTTGAGGTTTGGCATCCAACTCATAAAAGCCTTAGAATATCTGCACGTTCCAAAAATAATTCACAAAGATATTAAGCCTAGCAATATCATCATCAACAGCCAAACAGGAATTATTAAACTGACAGATTTCGGCATTGCTTCACGATTGTCTAAAGAAAACCCCCAAATTAATAATACTACCTCGCTAGTTGGTACTTTTGCTTATATGTCTCCCGAACAAACCGGGAGAATGAACCGCACCCTCGACTACCGCACAGACTTTTATTCTCTCGGAATCACTTTATATGAAATGCTGACAGGTCAATTGCCATTTATGAGCAACGACCCTTTAGAAATAGTTTACAGTCACATAGCTTCTCAAGCAAGTTTACCGCATCAAATTAATTCAGACATTCCACCAGCCATTTCACAAATTGTGATAAAATTAATGGCGAAAAATGCCGAAGATAGATATCAAACAGCCGGCGGATTGTTGGCAGATTTAGAAATTTGTTTACATCAGTTAGAAACTACAGACAAGATAGTCGATTTTACACCCGGAAACTTAGATATATTGAGTCAGTTCTTGATTCCTCAAAAATTGTACGGTCGGGAAACACAAGTCAGCCAACTATTGGCAGCGTTTGAACGTGTAGCTAATCCTTGCAAGGAAAATTCTTCCCCTTCCCAAATTGAAGTGATTCTAGTGTCGGGTTATGCAGGTATAGGCAAATCGGCAGTAGTCAACGAAATTCAAAAACCCATCACCAGACAGCGGGGCTATTTTATTTCTGGTAAATTTGATCAATTCAAACGGAATATACCTTACGCATCTTTAATTCAAGCTTTTCAATCTTTGATCCAGCAGTTACTTGCGGAAAATAACGAAAAATTACAAGATTGGCAACATCAACTTTTAGCCGCACTAGGCGATGCCGGACAAGTAATTATTGACGTGATTCCCGAACTAGAATTGGTAATTGGCAAACAGCCTGCCGTTGCGGAACTTGCCCCCACAGAAGCACAAAACCGCTTTAACAGGCTATTCAAAGAATTTATCCACGTATTCGCGCAAAAAGAGCATCCATTAGTCATATTTATCGATGACTTGCAGTGGTCAGATTCAGCGACCTTGAAATTAATGGAATTGCTGGCTACTGACCCAGATAGCAGATATTTACTATTAATTGGAGCCTATCGAGACCATGAAGTTAGCTCTACACACCCTTTAATGCAGACAGTAGAGTACCTTCAAGAAACGGGGATTATTCTCAACAATTTAGTGCTGGAACCTCTTTCTTTAGCCCAGGTGACAGAGTTAATTTCTGAGACATTGAATGACTCAGAAACAATTCACCCCTTAGCGGAGTTAATTTGGAATAAGACTGGTGGAAATCCTTTTTTCTTGACGCAATTGCTCAACAGTCTTTATCAAGAAAAACTTTTGAGATTTGACTTTACCAGGCTGCTGTCTAGCGGAACAAAAGGGGAGTGGCAGTGGAACATTGAGGAGATTCAGGCTATTGGCATCACAGATAAGAGTGTAGTTGAACTGGTAGCAAGTCGGATTCAACAATTGCCAGAGACTACACAACAAGTTTTGAAATTGGCGGCTTGTGTGGGGGACAAATTCACTTTAGATGTTCTCTCTACTGTTAACGCAAAATCTCCATCAGTCACTGCGACTGAACTCTGGGATGCTTTGCAAGCTGGGTTAATACTTCCATTGAATGAGAGTTACCTCATTCCTTTATTTTTAGATGGAGAAGCAGGATCTAATTTAACTTTCGATTCTTCGCGAGTCAGCTATAAATTTTTGCACGATCGCGTCCAGCAAGCTGCATATTCGCTGATTCCTGATGGTGAAAAGAAAGCCACTCATCTTAGCATCGGTAAATTGCTACTTAAAAATACGCCCGCTGATAAAGTAGAAGAGAAAATTTTTGATATTATCAACCAGTTGAATGTAGGAATTGATTGTCTCAGCCTGCAATCAGAAAAAGATGAGTTAGCAGGATTAAATTTAATCGCGGGACATAAGGCAAAAGCAGCTAATGCTTACGAACCCGCTGTTAAGTATTTGAATGCGGGAATGTCGTTATTAGCACCTGATAGCTGGGATCGCAACTATAGCATGACCCTGCGGTTGTATGTAGAGACGCTGGAAGCGGAATATTTAAACACCAACTTCGAGCAAGCAGAAAATTTGGCGGAAGTGGTTTTGCGATCGGCTAAAAACCAGCTTGACATAGTGAAAGTGTATCAGCTCAAGATCCTATTTTATCAGGCTCAAAGCCAGATGCTAAAAGCTGTTGAAACAGGTCTAGAAGTGCTGGAAATGCTGGGACTCAACCTATTAGACAACGAAACCATTGCAGTGCCAAAATTGCCACGAATTGAGGAATTAGAAAACCTGCCAGTTATGACAGATCCATATCTACTGGCAGCTATGGAAATCCTGACAGCCCTCTATCCTCCTGCTTATATTGCCAAACCTGAAATTGTGTCCTCCCTCGTCTTGACTATGGTCAATCTTTGTATCGATCACGGTCATTCAGCATTAGCTACTTTTCCCTATACTCTTTATGGAATGATTCTGTGCGGCATCGAAGGCGACATCGAAGCAGGCTACTACGCTGGATTAATCGCTTTAAAGCTACTAGAACAATTTAATGCTAGCCAACAGAAAGCTAAGGTTTATGTAATGTTTAATGCTCATATAAGAATCTGGAAAGAGTCTAGTAAAAATACACTTAATTCATTTCTAGAAGGGATGAAATCTGGTGTAGAAAATGGTGATTTAGAATGGGCGGTTTATAATTTTATGCACTATATTACTAATTTAGTGTTAGTGGGAGAACAGTTAGAATATGTCGAAGAAAAACAAAGCGTTTGTATGGAGTTTTTGCAAAAAAATAAACACGAATTTGCCATGGGTTATGCTCAAATTTGGCAAGTAACTGCTTCAAGCTTAAGAAGCAAAACATCAGAGCAAGTACGATTAGTTAGCGGCAGGTTGGATGAACCTGCTGTGATGTCCCGTTGGCAGAAAGAAAATAATCGAATGTCGCTGTTTGCAGCTTATGTTGCTAAATTGATGCTGCTTTATTTATTGAAAGATTATGCTGCGGCTGTGGCCAGCGGTAAATTAGCGGTAGAATACGCAGATGGGGCGATCGGCTTAATCACTGTTGGGATACACAATTTCTACTATTCGCTGGCTCTCCTCGCTCACTATCCTGACAGTGACAATCAAGAAGCATACCTAGCTATTGTTAACTCTAATCAGCAAATTATGAAAAAGTGGGCCTGCCATGCACCCATGAATTATCAGCATAAGTACGAGTTAGTCGAAGCAGAAAAAGCGCGAGTTGTCAACGATAAACTTGCCGCAATGGATTATTATGACTTAGCTATTAAAGGAGCTGCTGCTAACGGTTACATCCACGAAGAAGCATTAGCTTATGAATTAGCGGGAGAGTTTTATCTATCTTTGGATAAAGAGATAAGTGCTCGAGCTTATCTGACCAAAGCTTATTATGCTTACATCCGCTGGGGATCTACAGCCAAAGTTAAAGACTTAGAATCCCGTTATCATTATTTAGTTGAGCGCCATCAAGACCCAATACATAAAAATGTTATCAGCACTGCCCAAACTACTATGAACAATAGTTTGGTGCTGGATTTTTCAACAGTTGTCAAAGCATCACAAGCTGTTTCGAGCGAAATTATTCTCAGCCGATTGCTAGAGAAACTCGTACAGCTTGTAAAGGAAAACGCAGGCGCTCAAAAAGTATTATTTCTTGCCAAGACAGGTAATCAATTATTCATAGAAGCTGGACTTACCGATCAGTTTAATGATCTAACCGTGTTACCATCTCTCCCGATTGCCGAATCGGATATCCTCCCAATTTCCTTGATTAACTATGTAGAAAGAACCCAAAAATACTTGGTTTTAGATGATGCTACCCGATCCGAGCAATTCCAATTTGACCCTTATATTGCGGTCAATCAACCCCTATCTATCCTAGTATTGCCAATTATCCATCAAGGCAACCTTACGGGAATTTTTTACTTAGAAAATAATTTAACCAAAGGTGCTTTTACTAGCGACAGGCTAGAAATTTTGGGAATCCTGTCTGCACAAGCCGCTATTTCTCTAGAAAATGCTCGTTTTTATAGTATTCTGGAAACGCGAGTAGCCCAAAGAACTGAGAATTTGCATACTGCATTAGAAGAACTTCGCCACACTCAATTGCAGCTAATTCAAAGTGAAAAAATGTCCAGTTTAGGGCAAGTTGTCGGGGGAGTGGCTCACGAAATTAATAACCCGATTAACTTTATTTATGGAAATTTATATTACACCAATGAATACGCTGAAAACTTACTAAATATACTACGTTTATACCAAAAAAATTACCCCAATCCCGTGCTAGAAATAGTAAATGAAACAGAGCAAATAGATTTAGATTTTTTAATGAATGATTTCACTAAAATGATAGATTCAATGAGAGTGGGCGCTGCGAGAGTTCGCGATATTGTGCTGTCGCTGCGAAACTTTTCTCGGCTAGATGAATCTGATAGAAAATGGGTTAATATCCACGAAGGTATGGACAGCACCTTGATGATTTTGGATCACAAATTACTTAATATTCAAGTGATCAAGAAGTACGACAATTTGCCTTTAGTTAACTGCTATCCGGGAGAAGTTAATCAGGTATTTATGAATGTCCTGACCAATGCGATTGATGCTTTTTGTCGCGAAAGAGGGAGTGAAGTTGACTCGAAACACACTCCTACAATTCAGATTTGCACTGAAGTCGCGGAAGGAAATCAAGTAGCGATTCGCATTGTTGATAATGGTGTGGGGATGAATTCGGAGGTGCGGGGTAAAATATTCGATCCGTTTTTTACTACTAAACCGATAGGTAAGGGGACTGGTTTAGGATTGTCTATCAGTTATCAAATTGTGGTAGAACAGCATGGAGGAAAGTTAATTTGCAAGTCGGAACCTGGAGAGGGCAGCGAGTTTACTATACTGCTGCCGTATTGATTAATTAAAGCCATCGTGACAGCAACTGCTCAAATACTTCCACAAAGCCGATCGCAAGTTGAATCAATGGCCAACCCACCAGACAAATTAACACCGCCCAGCGAGTTTGAATATCCAAACCTTGCCGAACCGCGACAATTACAGCTAGCAAACTCCAGACAACTAATATGCGCTCTATTCCTTCTCCCAGCAAGGGAATTAAGGTTAAGAAACTCAGAACTTGGGGGGCGTAGGCAAATCCGATTGGAACCAGCAGCTCCCGATAAGTTACGTGACCCGGTTTCAGCCACTCCCCGATTTTAAAGATAGTGAAAGTCCAAAAATAATAACCCCCCGCGACTGCCAAACCCTCTATGAAAAGTCCTAGAAATAATATTGATAGCTCAGTTCGGTTGATTAACAAGATGACAGAACTGCCCAACACGCGGGACAGCGCAGCTAAAATTACAATTGTTAAAGCTATTCGCTTAGTTCTGCGAGTGTAGGGAGTTTTTTCGTAAAAGTTGCCGTTCAAAGAAAGTGCGTTCCAAAGCGTTGCGCCCAAACCTGCAATTGAATCTTCTCCCTTCACGTTGAACTCCTGCTCCTCAAGATAGTTGACAACTTGTACAAAATAAGCTCTAATACAGCAGAATCACCGAACTATTTCTAGGTAATTAAGTAATTAATTGGCATTCTACCAGATTTTATTAAATGCTAAGATTGATTTTACGGATACTTGCATGGCTGCGCGGGGGAAGTTTAAACTTGTTGCTGATCGCAGGTGTAATTTTGATAATTTGGGGCATTCTTTCGCCGGTGGGGACTGTTATATGGTGGCTGAATCAAAGTGCCGAAACTTTTGGTATCAAGAAAAATCCACCGGAGATATTGCCATCTAAGAAGGGCAATCTAGAAGCGCGTAAGTCTTCGCAGATAAATTGTTATATCATTTTTTTACCGGGAGTTGGCGATTTTTCGGGGGACGAATTAACCCCTGGTGAAGAGTTGTTTCTCAAGCGTTTAGTTAAAAGTCACCCGCAGTGCGTAGCAGTGGGCGATGTTTTTCCTTACTCAGTTTCTAACAAAAGTTTAGGAGGAGAGCGCTGGCTAGCTCCTTTTTGGCGGTTTGCAGAACAGGCAAAAAAAGGGCCGATTGCGGGGAATATATTCATTAAAATTCGCAATCTCTGGAGGTTTGCAATTTCTCTAGATTATCGCTACGGCTTTGCATACAATCAGGGAATAGCTAATGTAATTATCGAGAGGATGAATGCTCAATCTCCCTTTTCAGTTAAGTCTCAACAACCGGTGAAAGTTATTTTAATTGGCACTAGCGGCGGCGCACAAGTTGCTTTGGGTGCTACTCGCTATCTTAAAGAATGGCTGAAGGCAGAAATTACGGTTGTTTCGGTTGGGGGGGTTTTTTCGGGAGAAAATGGTTTTGCAGAAGCCGATCGCATTTTCCACTTTCGCGGCACTCGCGATTCAATTGAGGATATCGGCGGCATAGTTTTTCCCAGTCGCTGGTACTGGTACGCGACTTCTCCTTTCAACCAAGCTCGTTTGCAAGGCCGCTATGCAGAAGCTGTGAGCGGCCCTCACAAGCACGACGGCGATGAGGGATATTTTGGGGAAAATCTAGCAGCGGATGGTAAAAAGTATGTAGATATAACGCTGGACAAAATTAATCAATTGCCTGTTTGGTCTGAGGGCGCGCGCGATTGATGAGTTCTTGCATATTCGATAGTCATTAGTTATTAATTGTGTCATTGTTGGTTGTGCGTCGCTTGAAGCTGGGCCTTGTTGACTTCCAGTCTCTACCTCCAATTCGCAATTCCCGATGCCCAATTCCCCATTCCCCATTCCCCATTCCCTATTATAAATGTCTCGACCAACATTATATATTGCCATCACAAATCACGGATTCGGCCACGCTGTCCGAGTCTCCTCCGTAGCTGCAAAAATTCAAGAATTAAATCCAGAGATTTTACTAATTATCACAACAACAGCTCCTCGCTGGCTGCTAGAATCTTATATTAGTGGCGACTTTATCCACCGTCCCCGTGCTTTTGATGTGGGTGTGGTGCAAGCTGACAGTTTGAATATGGATAAAGACGCGACACTGCAAAAATTACGGGAAATTCGGAAAAAGCAAAATTCCCTAATTGCCAGCGAAGTTAATTTTATTAAGCAAAATCGGGTGGGTTTGGTGCTGGCAGATATTCCTCCTTTGGCAACGCGAATGGCGGCAGCGGCTGGGGTTCCTTGCTGGATGATGAGCAATTTTGGGTGGGATTTTATCTATCGCGATTGGGGCGGGGAATTTGCAGAAATGGCAGATTGGATTGGTGAGTGTTTCGGAATGTGCGATCGGCTTTTTCGTCTTCCTTTGCACGAACCGATGGCAGCTTTCCCAAATATTCAAGATGTGGGCTTGACTGGTGGCAATCCTCGCTACAGTAACGAAAAAATTCGGGAAGTATTCGGCATCGAAGCACCGCTGGAAAAAACTGTATTGCTGACTTTCGGCGGATTGGGTTTAGAGGAAATTCCTTATCAAAATTTACAGCAATTTAGCGACTGGCAATTTATTACTTTTGATGCGGGATCTCCCGATTTGCCGAATTTGATTAAAGTCAAAAATCAGGAGTTTGCAAAATCTCTCCCGATTTTACCGCGTCCGGTTGATATTATGCCTGTCTGCGGGCTGTTAGTTTCTAAACCGGGATACAGCACTTTTGCGGAAGCTTTGCGCTTGGAAATACCTGTTGTTTCTATAATGAGAGAAGGTTTTGCAGAAGCTGCGGTGTTGCTGGAAGGGATTCAAAATTATGCGGAACATCAAATTTTGACGGCGACGGAGTTTTTTGAGGGGGATTGGGAGTTTTTGCGACAACCGCTGCATCCGCCCTGTTTGTCGGATAAATTGCATAAAAATGGTACGGAGGATATCGCCCAAGCTGTTGTAGACTATTTTTCATAAGTGCGATTAGAAATCGATCTTATACAAACAAAGTCTACCTCCGCCAACAGAAGAGTTTGGCATCAGTCTCATCCAAAATCTAAAATCTAAAATCTAAAATCGAATGAATCACTATCAACAGATACTCAAGATTCAAACTACAGGGAAATCTTTGGGCAAAATCACTCCTAAGATAGAAGATGTGGTGGCGAATTCAGGTATTAAAACGGGACTTTGTAGTTTATTTTTGCGCCATACTTCTGCTAGTTTGGTGATTCAAGAAAATGCTGACCCGGATGTACTTAAGGATTTGGCTAACTTTTTGGCTAAACTGGTACCGGAGGACGATCGCTACATTCACGATGCGGAAGGCCCAGACGATATGCCGGCCCACATTCGCACTGCGCTGACTCATACTTCTGAACAAATCCCGATCGACCGCGGCAGGTTGCTGTTAGGAACTTGGCAGGGAATTTACCTGTGGGAACATCGCCAGCGGGGTCACATTCGCGAATTAGTTGTTCACGTCAGCGGCACTTGATCGGAATTTGTACCTCGCTGATTTTAGTTGCTTCCGGCGTCATCGGGGAATTGTAAAAAAAGCGGCGCGGTGGCCCGACTATTTCGTATTCAGGATGTTCTTGAAGCCAATCTTTGAGTTTCTGGAGGTTATTTTCGTAGCTTTCCCAAGTGTAAGCCCCGCCCACGCCGATGCTGACAACCATCATGGGCGAAGTATCCGTAACTTCTACAGCGGAGTTAACGCTGCTGGGGGCGATATTTGGTGCGGGATAGAGGAACGAAACTTCAGCTTGAGGAACGGCATCGATTTGCCCGGAAGTTTCCGTGTAGCGCGCTTCTACTGGCGTTGTCATCGCTATTTGGTTGTTGCTGATGTGTTGAAATAAGGGATTGAAGGCGATGCCAGTTGCTTGTCGCAAATCGCCCGCGTGGGTGTAGGTGACAGCGCGGTACTGAGGATATTGCTTAACTTCTATGACCCCAATCTGTGCGGGTTCAGGAAATCCAGTAGGTAATACCATTTGAGATTTAAAAGTTGAGATTTTACATTGAAAAATGGGGAAGACTGACTCCGCAAGGGTTTGGAACTTGCTTGCAGTTGCATTATTTTTGGCAACTGGTATAAATAGGCTGAGATTGTTTGCAGACAATCGTTCAGGTGGCACAATTAGTTTAGCAGTTATTTAAGGCGCTGCTAACTATCGATCGCCTAGAATTAGTTGAGAGATTATTAATTAACCTCGTAATAATACGGACGGCACTGACTAAGCACAGAAACATTAATCTAGTTGTGCTTGAAAAATTACCGTTTTTCAGGCGTTTGCTATTTGGGTCGGAAAACATTTTGCTGTTTGGTCGATCGAGCTGTGCGTTCTCAGTTATTGCCACGCTTATCGCGTTCAGTAACGCCTATCAATTATACCGCTTTCAGGGAATGACGTATGAAAAAGATTCTAGTGATTGAGGACGAGCAAGTAATTCGCGAGAATATTCTCAAACTCCTCAAAGCTGAAGGTTTCGACGTGACGGGTGCAGAAAATGGATCGCAAGGTTTATCTGCGGCGGTGTCAAATGTTCCCGACGTGATTATTTGCGACGTGATGATGCCAGAACTTGACGGGTATGGGGTGCTGGTGGCCTTGCGATCGAATCCTGTTACTGCTACAGTACCTTTTGTTTTTCTGACCGGTAAAGCCGATCGCTCTGAAATGCGGCAAGGTATGGAATTGGGAGCAGATGATTACCTGACTAAACCCTTTAGTAAAGCTGAACTTGTGGGCGCGATATCGAGCCGCTTGAAAAAACAAGAAGCTGTCGCCGAACAGTACAATACTTTGCGATCGCAAAGCAGCGAATTTATCCAAAATACCGCCGACAAATTAGAGCAGATAAAAACTTGTTTGTGCAACGCACTGGAACGAGAAGAATTCCAAGTTTACTATCAGCCGCAAGTCAATGTCCAGACAGGTAAAATTATGAGCGCAGAAGCTTTAGTGCGCTGGGTACATCCAGAAAAAGGGCTGATTTCGCCCGCAGAATTTATTCCCCATGCCGAAGAAACTGGCTTCATTGTACAATTAGGGGAGTGGGTTTTGCACACAGCTTGCAAGCAAATGCAAGTTTGGCAAAATGCTGGTTTTTCGCTTCGGATAGCGGTGAATCTGTCGCCGCGCCAATTTCACCAACCGGATCTCAGCAGCAGAGTTGCCCAAATTTTAGCAGAAACTGGTTTGCAAGCGAGCAGTTTGGAATTAGAGCTGACAGAAAGTTTGATGGTAGAAGATGCCGAAAGTGCGATCGCGACTTTGCAACACTTGAAAAATTTGGGAGTTTGTATCTCTCTTGACGATTTCGGAACTGGGTATTCTTCTTTAAGCTATCTAACACAATACCCCTTCGATACTTTAAAAATAGACCGCTGTTTTATCACCAACATCACTGATGGTTGCACAAATGCAGCGATTGTGAAAGCTATTATTGAAATGGCGCACAGTCTCTGTCTTGAGGTAATTGCCGAAGGAGTTGAGACGGAAGCAGAAAAAGATTTTCTCTGGCGCTATAAGTGCGATATAATGCAAGGCTATTTGTTTAGTCCTCCTTTGGCGGCAGTGGATTTTGAACAGTTGTTAATGGCAGGCAAATAGAAGATTGGTTAAGTCAATATTGAGCAGATAATTAAGTGCGATCGGGGTGGAATATGGTTTTAGAATCCAGCAGTAACGTTGACTCACTCAAATCAAGCCATAAAAAAAACAAGGATTTTTACCTAGCTGTTCAAATAGCTATAGTGATAGTGTTTTTAGCTATTTTGTCCAAATTTTTTATCATAGTCAATGCTGGAGAACGGGGCGTACTGATGCAGTTTGGTAAAGTGCAAGAACAGGTACTCGGAGAAGGACTTCACGTAATATTCCCCACAGTTTATAGTGTAAAAAAGTTGAGCGTCCGGATCCAAAAACAGGAAAGTTCCGCTGAAGCTTCCTCAAAAGATTTGCAAGATGTTTTCACGGATGTAGCGCTCAACTGGCATATTATCCCAGCAGAAGCCAATGCTATTTTTCAACAAATAGGTGACGAAAAAGAAGTCGTGACTCGCATTATCGAGCCGGCAGTTGAAGAAGTATTAAAAGCAGTTATGGCTAAATACACCGCTGAAGAAATTATTACTAAACGGGGAGAAGTTAAAGCCGCAGTTGATGATTCTTTGACCTTGAGGCTGGTTACATATCACATTGCCGTTGACGATATTTCTTTAGTACACGTTCACTTTTCTGAGCGGTTTAGCGAGGCTGTGGAGGCGAAACAAATTGCCGAACAGGAGGCAAAAAGAGGGGAGTTTTTAGCGCTGAAAGCAGCAAAACAGGCGGACGCTAAGGTGAATTTAGCCAAGGGAGAAGCCGAAGTGCAAAGGTTGCTGCGGGACAATTTGACTCCGGAACTTTTGGAAAGGCAGGCTATAGAAAAATGGGATGGGAAATTGCCGCTGATTATTGGTGATGGGGGTAAAAATTTATTGGACTTGAGGAAATTGGTTGAGAGATAATTATAATCCTGGACGCAGGGGTAGCCAGAAACCGGGTTTCTTTACGAAAATACACGGAGTTTAGCTTTTGATGTCGGTAAAAAACCCGCTTTCTTGAGTATTGGTGCGTAAGTCCTGAATTACCAATTACCAGCACCTTAAGTTAATATCTGTTCAAAAGCTTTAGTAATTCCCGTTTGAAAACGCTGCCGGTGCTTCAGTTTTAAAACGGGTTTAATTATTTCCAAACATACATTAGAGCTTGGTTGACTATCTATAATTTTAATGGCTCGCAGTGTAGATAGCTGCAATTCTTTTTTTACCATCAATTCAGGAATAGCCGCTGCACCTGTGCCACTTTCCACCACTGCTTTTACCATTTCACTGCTGTTCAAAACTAAAGTTACATTCAATTCATCGGGATTAACGCCCCAACTTTGCAAAGCTTGTTCCAACATTTGCTGAACTCCAGAACCCGCTTCTCGCATCACCCAATCCGTTTTCGCAATTTCCGTTAAACTCACTTCTGCACGTTCAAACCAAGGGTGAGATTGGCCAACTACAATCAGCAAGCGTTCGCTGCCTACAACTTCTTCCTCTAGAGTGCTTTTAAGCGAAGCTTTAATGTCTCCCGTCACTAAACCCAAATCAAATGTTCCCGTCGCCGTCCCCGCACAAATTTCTTCGGCATTTGCCAGAGTACAATTCACGGAAATACCAGGATATTGCTGTTTAAACTTGCTAAGTTTATCCGGCAACCAATAATTGCCAATGGTCAGACTGCAACCCAAGTTTAATTCGCCTCGCTGCAAGTCATTCAACTCCCGCAAACCTCTCTCAGTCAAAGCAACTTGGTCGAGAATTTTCTGAGTTTCAACTTGCAGCAACTTCCCAGCATCTGTGATTTCGATCCGGCGGCCGATGCGGTGAAATAGTTTTACTCCATATTGCGCCTCTAAGCTTTGGATTGCGGCGCTGACAGCGGGTTGGGTGATGTAAAGTTCCTCGGCTGCGCGGCTGAAGTGCAGGTGTTCTGCGACAGCCAAAAAAACTCGCAGTTGGTCAAGCGTCATTCCGGCCATGCTGAGTACCTTTTTACTAAATACAGACAGTTCTTTTTTGAAATAAAAATCTTTGGCGGCTGAACTTTGACCTGAACTTTTCGACTCTATTGTACAGGTTAGAATTCCCAAAAAAGCACGGTTGCCAACCGCTATTTAAAGTTTCCTTTTAACGTCAAGGGTTTGAGCTTGTGGCGACAGATAGGTCTCGTTTTCCAACAGTTTTTTTGCGGTGGCACTGCATCACTTGTATTTATTAATTCGATAAAAAACAACATTTGATTCTACCCCTCAAGAGCCTTAAGGTGATACTTAAGCTTCTAACGCAGATCCAGATGCTGAAGCAGCACCGACAAGTTTAAGCCGATCGCCAAAAGTCGATCGACAAAAAGAGAGAAGATAAATGACTAAGAAAACGCCAAAAAATCAGAGTGCACACGGCTTAAAGCCGGATTGTCTCTCCTTCGGGGAGGTTTTAGCTCAATCCTTTGCCGTCATTGCACCTACAACTATACCAGCATCTAATATAGGGTTAATTGTCGCTCTTTCGGGTAACGGGGCTTGGCTGAGCTTTCTCATCGGCTTGATAGGCCTAGTATTTGTCAGCATCAATATCAACCAATTTGCCAGCAGATCGGCTTCTGCAGGTTCTCTTTATTCTTATATTGTTAAAGGACTTGGCCCGACTGCCGGCGTAATTTGCGGCTGGAGTTTGGTACTCGCTTATCTATTTACTGCGATGGCCGTTTTGTGTGGTTTTGCCAACTTTACGGGTACTTTCATCGGTCATTTAGGCATCCATCCGTCGCCGATTACCCTGTTATCGATCGGGGCAGGGGTTGCTTGGTATGCAGGTTATAAAGATATCCAGCTTTCAGCTATGGCGATGCTGTGGCTAGAGGGGGCATCAGTGGCGGCGATCGCACTTTTAGGAATCATCATCTGGGCGCACAAAGGTTTTGCCTTAGATATGTCGCAACTGACTTTGGAAGGCGTAACTCCGGGCAGCATAGCGACGGGACTTGTATTAGTAATGTTTGGTTTCTCTGGTTTTGAAAGTGCTACATCTCTCGGTGACGAAGCGAAAAAACCATTAAAAAATATCCCCATGGCTGTCATGGGCAGTGCGGTCATGGCAGGCTTATTCTTCATTTTGATGACCTATATTGAGGTGTTAGGTTTTAGCGATACTGGAGTTTCTATTACTAATACTGAAGAACCTCTGACTTTTCTGGCGCAACAAGTGGGCATGGGTTGGCTGGGAGAGTTAGTGGCTTTCGGCGCTTTATTTAGCTTTTTTGCTTGCGTGCTCGGCAGCATCAATCCAGCGGCGAGAGTGTTTTTTATGATGGCGCGCCACGGTTTGTTTCACTCTTCATTAGGTGTAGCGCATTCATCTAATAGAACTCCCCACGTTGCAGTAACCATGTGTACATTTCTGACATTTTTGGTGCCTGCTGTGATGTCTATGTTTGACATTAAACTGTTTGATTGTATGGGTTATTTGGGAGCACTTTGCAGCTACGGATTTTTAACCGTGTACGTCTTAATTTCGATCGCAGCCCCAGTTTACCTGCACAAAATTGGTAAATTGCGCCTGCGGGATGTAGCGTTCTCGGCTGTGGCGATCGCATTTATGATGATTCCGATTGCAGGCAGTGTGGGCATTCCCGGCAGCACTATGTTCCCACCTCCCGAAGCTCCTTACGATGCGTTTCCTTACTTGTTCTTGATGTACTTGGTGGTTACTTGCGGATGGTTTTTCTGGCAGCGGCTGCGTTCTCCTGAACTGACGGGATCGATGCAGCAGGGTATTGACGCAATTCACGCCAAATTCGAGGAAGAAAATGCAATTTACGGCGGTGTTCGATTGAAAGCCGTTCCCTTTGACAGCGATCGTTTTTGAGTAACAGTTACCAGTTCGCTGTTCGGAGAAAGAGTTTTTAAGCAACTGGGTTTTTACTGAGATATTGCAGAATTGTCAATAAGCCTTTCAAGGGCGTTGCTCAGCTCAACAGCCCACAAGAAAATTTAATTTTTGTGGAACGGGCATCTTGCCCGTTCCGAAGATACGATCCCAGCAAGTACAACCAAATAAAAAATCTGAGGAGACACAGAAATGAATGAATTACTAACAGCAATTTCTACGGCAATGACAGCTTTTACGGCTACGAATCTTGACGATATTCTGATTCTGCTGCTGTTTTTCTCGCAGGTGAATGCAGTATTTCGGCGCAGGCATATCGTCTTCGGTCAGTTTCTGGGCTTTACTGCACTGGTGTTTGTTAGTCTTCCCGGCTTTTTTGGCCGCTTAATCTTTCCACCAGATTGGATCGGAATGCTGGGTTTGCTGCCAATTGCGATCGGGCTTAGCCGCTTGCTGAATCCAGAAGCTGATGATTCGGAAGCTGAGGCAGAATTAGAGCAATCTGAGAAATCTTTTTTTAGCAGTTTTCTGTCTCCTCAAACTTACAGCGTAGCAGCGGTGACGGTGGCAAATGGGGGCGACAATATCGGGATATATGTGCCGCTTTTTGCTAGCAATACTTTAGAAAGTTTGGCGGTGGTTCTCACTGTATTCTTCGGGATGGTGGGCGTTTGGTGCTACGCGGCTTATCGGTTAATTCAGATGCGGGCGATCGCGGATAATTTGACTCGCTACGGCAATCAATTAGTACCTTTTGTTTTAATCGGATTGGGAATGGCGATTCTGCTTAAAAGCGGCACTCTGGCAAGCCCAACTTTAAGTATAATATCTTTAGTGGGTTGCGGTTTCTGTTTAATAACTATGAGCAGAAGTAACGCTAGCGAAACTGAAGTTTAGAAAAATTGAAGGGACAGCACATGAATTGGATTGCAGCAGCGATTATTGCCGGGATTACATCTTTTGCCGCAACCAATATCGACGATATGGTGCTTTCGATGCTGTTCTTCGCCCAGGTAAATAATACTTTCCGCCCCCGGCATATCTTTGTCGGTAAGTACCTCGGATTTGCAGCGCTCATCGCTGCTAGTTTGCCCGGTTTTTTTGGCGGTTTAATTGTGCCGAAAGCTTGGATTGGCTTGCTGGGTTTGCTTCCGATCGCGATCGGCCTCAGTCACTTAGTCAAGAGAGAAAATGAGGAAAATGACGTACAAGCCGTATCGGGCGAATTTAACCGTCAATCTAACTCATCTCTGCTGTCAAAACTCGCCAATCTTTTCAATCCCCAAACTTTGAATGTGGCTGCGGTAACAGTGGCCAACGGGGGAGACAACATCGGCATTTATTTGCCGCTGTTTGCTAGCAGCGATTTGCCGAGCTTGGTGGTGATTTTGGCGGTTTTCTCGGTGATGGTAGGTGTTTGGTCTTATGCCGCTTACTGGTTAACTCGCCACAGGGCGATCGCCCCTATTTTGACTCGCTATACCAAGGCTGTTGTCCCTTTTGTATTGATTGGCTTGGGAATATTCATTCTGATTGAAAGCGGTACTTATCGCCTGCTCCCGGCATTTCAATTTAACTAAGAATTAGCCTCGGTTCCGCTACTTACATCCCTCTCTAGGTAGATAACTTTTTCGATGTTCATGATTTATAACTCATCATTTTTACCTTACAAATTGTTTTCTTAAAATGGTGTCTAAATTACTTGCCATATATCACCAAATATGCTAAGTTAATAATGAACTAATTAACCGAGCTAAAAGCAGCTTCAAACTAATTTAGCCTCGAATTTGTACGAAAGTTCAAGCCATTTTGTGAGCTAGCAAGTTGCCAGACTTAGGCAAGAATATACCTGTCATTTCACTAAATCCTGTAGTGGTGAATCCAACTCAGCTAAAAACTTGAGGAGGAATCCTTAAAATATCGCCCGCACACTTTGCCACTACCCCACACCGATCGACTTTGACAATAGGTCTCATCCTAAAAAACCAGATTTTTCGATTCTGCCAAATTTGGTTTCTCAGGCCAACCTGTTAAAGAGAGTTCGTTTTTGCCTAAGTCTTAAGATAGCAAGCAAACAGAAAGTTGAAAAAAACCTGACAATCTAGAAAAGGACAAAAATTGTGAAAATCTTCAAATTTGTTTTAGTGCTCTTGGTAATGACCGCCAATTTAGTATTCGTTCCCCCCTCCTGGGCCGACGCTCCAAAAACGCCGAAATATGCGAGCAATCCCGACTACATAGAGGTGACTCAAGCTCTAAACACTCTCAGGACAGCGAAAGATGCACCCGATACCGCCCAGACTTATACCCCTGAGCAACTTCAGCAAAAAATCGCTCAATTGGAGTTTCAAAAATACACTTTAGAAACGGGAAAACCTTGGGGTCAGTGCCGCAACGAGACAGGAAAAACCCTGGCTGTCTACGGCCCGAAAGGCAAAAAAGCCGCTTCTTCTACTTACGAGAATGCCCTTTATTTTCTAGCTGACGGCCAAACAACTGAACATAAATGGGATTGCGATGGAATGTATCTACCCAGCGATATCAAAGCAACCGATTTAAGAACTACCGATCAACCTTCAGAAGAATTGACGGGCGGTATAGCTGTTAAGATAGTTGACGGAACTCAAGTTGTAGCCAGAGCTAATCCCGATACGGGGGCTGTAGAATTCAACGTTCCTACTGCTAAGGTTTTCCAGCCTGGGGATGCGAATTGGTTTGTTCCTGATGTGACTCAGGCTTACATAGATACACAAGTTCCCAACGCACCAACTGAGGAAAATGATTAGTTTTGGTGAAGTTGTAATGCGATCGGCTGTGTAAAGCCTGTTCCAACGCAACAACCCGCCGGGGATCGATCCCCGGCGGATAATCGTCCCAGCGGAAATATATCAGTTTACCTTCATATTTGGAGTTAATCTTAAAAGGCTAATCTATGCTATTAAATTGGAAATCCACGAAAGTAAATACAGAAAAGATTAGGCGACCAAATCCGTCGCGGGTGCGGGATCACTTGGCAAACGAGCGCACTTATTTAGCATGGATGCGGACAGCAATATCGCTGATGGGTTTTGGCGTAGTTATCGTCCGCCTTCGCACCTTTCACCCCCCTCTACTCCCAACTCCCGGCAATGGCTGGAAGTTGGGTTTGCTTTTTTCAGCAGTGGGTTTGCTGACGGTGTTATTCTCAACTAAGCACTACTTTGGTGTCCGTCACGATATCGATTACGATACTTATGAACCTACCGATCGCTGGGTAATTCTTTTCAGCCTCGCGATCGCCATCCTAGGGGCTGGGGTAATTTATTATATGTTCACCGTTCCTTCTAGCTCATTTGGTTTGATGGCACCTGAATAATGGTGGCGGTTTAATATGAATATTCAAGAGTTCGATCGCGTGCAATTATCGTTCAAACCGATGCAAGTAGATGATGAGAAACCAAAGCAGCAAAATCTGTCGCGGGCGATCGATCGATCGGCAAATGAGCGCACATTCTTAGCCTGGATGCGGGCCGCGATCGCCCTCATGGCTTTTGGCGTCGTCATCATCCGACTTCGCGTCGTGCAAATGCCCGTACATTACCGTCAGGCGATGGGGTGGAAGTTGGGTTTAATCTTCTCTCTAATAGGTTGGGTGACAGTCTTAATCTCAACTAAGCACTACTTCACCGTTCGCCACCAAATTGACCACGATACCTACAATCCCCCAGACGCCATGGTTTTATTTTTCAGTTTTGCTGTGGGCTTATTGGGAATTGGAGTAATTTATTCGATTTTGGCAGCCGCCCTGGGCCCAAGTAGTTTTGTAATACCCGATTGATTGTCAACAGGAGTTAATCATGAACAGCGATACAGTTGCCACGATCGCTTCCATTATCATCTTAGCGGCTGCTATCTGGGCAGCCTTCGTAGTGCTGGAAACTGTCGCGAAAATAGTCCCTAAATTGCTGGGCGTGACAGTCGCGATCGGGATTTTGCTCGTTTACCTGCAATTTTACTGGGGTATCGATGTTGCATATCTTTGGCTAACTGTCAAGCATTTGCCTGAAGCTTTCAATTTCTCGATCGCAGCCTAAACCGACACCAGCCAGCATTCTCAACAACCTCTCCCGGATAGATATTTTTGTCTCGGAAAGAAAGTAGATTTAGGGGATCAACAATAAAATACGGTAACTTGATTGACTTACTAGACATAGCTCAGTTTTGCTGCTAAACTACGGTAAATCGATCGAGTTATGAGCTATTAACGTGGAAAACGCTAAAAAAGTCATTGAAGAGTACCAGCTTGCAGGACAACTGACCCAACAGTTGCCAGAAGCTAAGGGGTTGAAGGAAGTCTGGTTTAAAAAAATCCGAGGCGGGTTGCTTCTGGCAATTGGATATTTGCTATCACCCTTGTGTTGGTGGAACGACATATTTTTCAATCTGCCAATTGCCTACGCCTTTGGGTATATCTTTAGTTGGCTTTCCCCAGATTTACTGTTTCCTTGCACAATTGTCGGCTACTGGCTTTCCAATATTGCTGGAATTCTGTTGATGCAGCTAGGAACTTTAGATGTTTTGACAGACAAACCCAAGGAAAAAAACCTCAAAAAAGAGTTATTGACGGGTTTAGTTTCCTCAACCGTCTTCACTGTTGTCATTGTGGCATTGATTCATTTTAATGTTCTCGATACTCCTGATTTATTTGCCGGCAAGCAGTCGGTTAACCTCAGCTCTACTTTACCTATGACGATCGTCACTTCCAGGTAGAAAGCAGAATCTAAACCCTCAATAAATCTAGAATTTTCAATCAGTTACACAGGTAGATTTAAGAAAATCAGGGAGCTTTTACACTACAATTTTTGTAGCTTTATTTATTTGCATTTAATTACTGTTACCAAGAATTTTGTATCTGAACGCGCGGAAAAGTCAAGCGTTGAAAAGCAAAATTTATAGCGGTAAATATTGAAATGCGAGTGATCTTTTGCCTGTGTAGCTGTGTTGCAGGAGCCACCCAAGTTATCTATTTGTTGGTTGCCAGCGCTTAAATACACAGTTTTTGGGCATAACCGTGAACTACTTATTACTATCCTTTCTCAGCTTTTTTGTGGGCATTATCGTTGGTTTGACCGGAGTTGGCGGAGCCTCGCTCATCACCCCAATGTTAATTTTTGTTTTCCAAATTCCAGCATCAATTGCTATTAGTTCGGATGTCGTAGCTGCCACATTAATGAAAGTTGTTGGCGGCTTCAAACACTGGCAGCAAAAGACCCTCGACTTGCAAGTAGTTAAGTGGCTGGCTGTGGGCAGCGTGCCGGGTTCGCTGACTGGCGTGTGGATTTTACACTGCATCAAATCCAGCGGAAATCAAAACTTAGACAGCATATTACTGCGGTTTCTGGGAGTAGCGATCGCCCTAATTGTCGCTTTATCGTTGACCCAATTAGTGGTCAAAACATTTTTCCCTAATTTTAAATTACCTTCGCCCCCTGAATGGGACTTAAATACTAATTATGGTCGTTTTTGTACTGTGGGTGCAGCAGCAATTTTAGGCTGCATAGTGGGAATCACTAGCGTTTCTTCCGGTTCGATGTTTGCACTGTTGCTGATTGCTTTTTTCCGCCTGGATACTTCTAAATTGGTGGGTACAGATATTTCGCAGGCGGCAATTTTGTTGATGTTTACATCTCTGGGACACCTCAGCCTCGGAACAGTAGACTGGAGTTTAGTTTTGCCAATTTGGTTTGGTTCGGTGCCGGGAGTTTTGGTAGGCGCTAAATTCTGCCAAATTATGCCTCAACGCCCGCTAAAGTTTGTGATTTACGGAATGTTGGCGATGGCGAGTTGGAAGTTGTATCAAGTCTGAAAATTAGGGGTAGTGCCGGGCCCATTGGTGTCAACAAAGATGCGCTTTCGGTGCAGTCCGGCAGGGGTTTAAACCCCTGCCTCAAAGCTGAAGTCCTCTGAAGAGGACTATTAACTCATTCGTCCTCTTCAGAGGACTTTCGCTTTGAGCCAGGGAATTAATTCCCTGGCGGTCTTTCGGGTTAAGCTGATAGCAATGTCGCAGTAATGACGCTCGCCCCTACTACAATTTAATACTTGCTGACTAATGCTTCAAGTTCGCTGACCGTGGGCAATTCTAAATCTTTGAACAAGACTGTGCTGAGGTAGCGTTCGCCATAAGAAGGCTGCACAAAAACTATCAGTTTTCCAGCATTTTCGGGACGCTTGCCGACTTGAATTGCAGCACACAAAGCGGCGCCGGCAGAGATTCCTGACAACAATCCTTCTTCTCTGGCAAGTCGGCGACTGTAGGCGATCGCATCTGCGTCGCTAACTGCGATAACCTCATCAATTAACTCTGGTTTCAAGACTTCTGGGATGAATCCTGCGCCAATCCCTTGAATTTTGTGAGCACCAGATTTACCTCCAGAAAGCACGGGGCTGGTGGCGGGTTCAACTGCGATCGTCCGAAAACTCGGTTTCCGCTGTTTAATTACCTCAGCAACTCCAGTAATCGTACCGCCGGTGCCAACTCCAGCAACTAAAAAATCTACTTTACCTTCTGTATCTTCCCAAATTTCCTCGGCCGTGGTTTCCCGGTGAATTTTCGGATTAGCGGGGTTGCGAAACTGTTGCAGCATGAAAGCGTCGGGGGTTTCTTCTACAATTTCTTCCGCACGGGCGATCGCGCTTAACATCCCTTCATGTCCGGGAGTTAATTCCAACTGAGCTCCGTAAGCTTTCAGCATCGATCGGCGCTCTAAACTCATCGTATCCGGCATTGTTAAAATCAGACTGTACCCTTTCGCCGCCGCGATCATTGCCAAAGCAATTCCAGTATTTCCTGAAGTCGGTTCAACTAAAATAGTTTTCCCCGGTTGAATTAACCCTGCATCTTCTGCAGCCTGAATCATGCTCGCTGCAATCCGATCTTTCACCGAAGCAGCCGGATTCATCCCTTCCAATTTGGCCACAATTTGAGCAACTACTCCTTCGGCTTGGGGAATTTTGTTGAGCTGAACTAAAGGAGTTCTGCCAATTATTCCTGTAACATCCTTAGCAATTTTCATGGCTTAATTTTTCTCCAATTAAATGTAGTACATGGGATGTGCTTGTTTGCGAACATCCCGCTGTTCGCACAAATCTTGTAATGTGTATTTGCCCAAAACAGCCCAAGATGCCTGTTGAGCTTCCTGCCAGATTTCTAGCACCGCAGTTTTTTCTATTGTTACAGATTCCGAAACTTTTTGGATCTTGCCACTCCCTTCGCCTTCGAGACTCGAAAACACCTCTAGCAAAGTAATCTGCCAAGGCTCTTTCGCCAGCAAATAACCGCCTTTAGCGCCCCGCAGACTCTGGACAATACTTGCACGCCGCAGCACGGCAAGAATTTGGTCTAAATAGCGTTCCGGTATCTCTTGAGAAGCAGTAAGTTCGTTCACTGTTAGGGGCGAATCCTTCGGGTGGTGACTCGCCAATTCCAAGAGCGCTAACAGGGCATATTCTACTCTAGAAGATAGTTCCACATTCCCCACTGGCGATCGAGTTTAAATTGTACATTATATAATAGTACACAATTCCGGTAGGTGTACAGGTGTTAGTATATTTTTATTACAAAAACGGTTGGAGAAATCCCGTGAGCAACGTAAATGTAGGTTTAAGCTGTCGGCACTGTCGGTTTTACGAGCAGCACGGGCACAGGGGCGGAAACTGCCTGATGCTCGGCGTGGGGGTACAGGGTGGGTGGAAAGCTTGCTCCTTCTTGGTTCCGCCCTTTGCACCATCTTGGGAATACCCCGAAGCGGGTAGAGCAGGAGAGTCTCAAATGTTGCAGGGAGCGAGTATTTTACAAGCAATACCGCCGCCTTAAAGTAACTACTAAGTAGGTAGGCGGATATATGCTGTCTCATCTTTAAGTTGATTCATACTCACCTACTTAAGGGTAGTCAACAGGTGCGAGATATCGCATCTGTTGGCAGTGAGAAGAAAGAAATCAACACAAACAAAAAAGCAAGTGCGATTGTTGCCCTTGCTTTTGAACTTATTGACGAGTCGATGAGAAAATTTAATAAACGCACATTCGATACAAATTATCTGTTGCCCAGACCATTCTGAATTTGATCGAAGATTGCACCGTCACCTTTGAACAGGGACGATTTTAACAGAGCGGCTGATTTAAGAGAAAATACTGGCAAACCAGTTTTTTTCTTAAATGGCTGCAAGACACTATCTGCGAGATGATGATTCCGCATTGATGCTTCTTAGTTCCTCTTGTTTTTCTCAGGTCGATTGAGCGCATAATTAAGTTTAATGCGCTTGATATAGGGCAAATGCAGCCTGATGAGATTTGCCCGGATAATCTATAAGATTTCGCTGATGTGGCAATTCTTATTAATGGCAACAGTGGCAAGATTGAGAGACTGTTTTGCTAGCAGTTTGGCGATCGATCTTTGAGTGCGCTCGCCACCTCTCTCTACTTAATCTAATACATTACACTATTAAATACTTAATTTTTATATATAAACAGTAGTTTATTGTTTTAGGCGAGCTTGGCGGGAAAACGCGACCTCTGTAGGGACAAAGGCAAAGCCTTTGTCCCTACCCGCAGGGCGATCGCCTATTCATGTTGGAAATTAATTCTCAAGTCGGAAGAGCGATCGCAATTTAATTCCCGCAACGCTGCCCAACAAAGCAGTCGCAATCCACAGCCAACCGTGCAAACTGGTAGAAGCAATACCGCTAAAAAAAGCGCCGACATTGCAGCCAAAAGCCAGCAACGCCCCGTAACCCATCATGAAACCGCCGCTCAAAACTGCTGTAACTTTGGGTAACGAAAGGTTTGTTTTGACGGTGAATTTGCCAGCCAAAGCCGCCGCTAAAACTGCTCCCAAAACAATGCCAAAATTCATCACGGAAGTAACATCAGCAAAAATGCCTTTTTGCAAGGATTCCAACTTGTCGGGAGTATTCCAAAACGGGTTATTTCCGGGATTCCAGCCGAAAGCAGTAGCAAGTTCTGCGGCCCACAAAGTAAACCCCCAAGTCACTCCCCAAGGCCTGCCGTCAATTAACAGTTTTACCCAGTTGAGAAAGGCAAGGGCAAAGGCTCCGGCAGCGAGAGACCAAGGCCCGTAAAGCCATTGATTCTTGATGTGAGATTGAGGAGTTTTAATGATAAAATCTGCTGTTAAGGGTTGCTTGCCATTGGTGCGATTCCACTGCCAGAGGGCGATCGCAATTAACAGAAATACGCTTAGCTGCAAGATGACTGCGGGCATCCATCCCAAAGTTTTTCCTAAAGATATCGGCGGCAGCGAGGGCAAATGCCACAAATGTCTGGTCAAACTTCCTGCAAAAGAACCGATGCAAAAAGTCAGCAGCGTTAACAGCATTGACGTGCTGCCGCCGCCAATTGTCCAAAGCGTGCCGCAAGCGCAGCCGCTGCCCAATTGCATTCCAATTCCGAATAGAAAAGCGCCGATCGCATTTTGCCAGCCCACAGGCGCAACAGCCCCGGCTATTTTGTGTCCGAATGCCTCTCCTGATGCAAGTACGGGAGCAAAAAGTACAGTAGCAATTCCTAACATCAGCAAGTGCGCTAAAACACCTGTAATATCGCGATCGGCAAATAATTTGCGGTAAGCAGAAGCAAAGCCAAAACTTGCATGATACAAACTCGCGCCCAGCAAGCCTCCAATCAGAAATAAAACGCTCTGCCGCCAGCCGTAGGCGCTCAAACCGGCCGCACCAGCAGCAAATAGCGTCAGTATCAGAGCTAAAATCGGACGCTGCGATCGGGGCTGTGAAGTTTTTGTCAGCGGTGAAAGAGCAATTTCTGCGGTGTTATTCACAATAAAATACTTGACTCCAAAAACAACTGTAAAGCGAGGCAGAGCCTCCATTTTAGCGCTAAGTTTTTCGCGGCGAAGTATCCGATTTTTCATCGGGTTGTTCGCTAGGAGTGCAAGCAACGGAATTATCTGCTTGTCGGTGCTCAGCTATTGTTGATAAACCAAAGCCAATCGCGCTGATTATTCCGAGCATTGATATCGAGATAATTGCTGTTTTCATTCTACCTATTCGGTCAATTTTTAGCCAAAATTGCTGTTAACTACAGATTTGTTTTCTACACTGCTTGTTCCGGACCAGTTTCTACAGGTAAATTAGTCTGACTGTATTCAGTCCAAGAACCTTCGTAGATTCTGACTTTCGGATAGTTCAGCAAGTGTTTCAAAACTACATATTGCAGCGTTGCTTCCCGCCCCGTACTGCAAGTAACGATGATGTCGCTGTTGCGATCGATCTTTTTAGCTGCCAAAATCTGCTTGATTTCGTCGAGAGACTTCAACTTGTGCGGGTTTTCAGCATCGGTAAAAGTCGGCCAGGGAATGTTGCGAGCGCCGGGAATGTGTCCGTTGCGCGTCCAGATTTTTTCTTCCCCTTGAAATAGTTTTTCCGGTCTGGGATCGATGAATGTGACGCCTGCTTTGCCAATTAAATTTTTGACTTCATCCAGGGTGACACGAATTGATTTGTTGTCGCGCACAGTCAGTGTACCAGCCACGTATTTTGGAAACTCTTTCGTCACAGTTTGAGCTGCTTTGTAACCCGCATAACCTCCGTCGATAACGGCGATATCCGAGTGTCCCAATCGCTCCAATACGTAAGCAACCATTGTCGCGCCTAGAATGTCTCTGCCGTCGGAATAAACTAAGACGCGGCTGTTGTCTGTTACTCCTGCCCGCGACAGTAATTGCCCCAGTTTATCCGGCGTTAGATACTGTACTGGCAAACCGCTGTCCGGCCCGCGCAAGGTGTTGTCGGCGATGTTGACTGCGTTGGGAAGATGCCCGATAAAGTAGTCCATTGGATTGGTGCGGACATCGAGAATTCGCAGGTTTTTGTCGCTGGCGTTTTGGGCAACCCACGCGGGGGAAACGAATTGAATTTTACTTTTTGATTCCGCTGCTTGGGTTGGGAAAAATGGGAACAGAGGAATTGCGATCGCCAGCACCGCTAGGACGGCAATTAATGCCCCTATTTTGTTTCTTTTAAATCGAGCTTTCAGGGATTGAGTTTTCATTTTCTTTCCTCTTGCATTGTCTCTGTCGAAAAGCACAAAAAGCTCCTCGCTGCTAGAGAGCCGATCGCTCCCTCCAGTAATCACCTTAAATTTGATTGATTTACCGTATATTATAGGTATAGCCGTTGATTGTTGCACAGACAGTCTCAGAAAGTCAATAGTTTTTTTTAGTAGCGAAGGATACAGGAATTTTGGGGCGATTCCCTCCGGAATAGCTTCGCACGCGCGTGCGAATTTGCCCGTGTCAGCAACGGGCTCACGAGCACGTGGCGAGACATTGATTCTACCCTTAGATTTCGTAGTGCCACACCTCGGAAGGTTGCAGAATAATCCGGTGGAGCGGCAGACGATCGATCAAGCCTTGCTGCTCAAAATGACCGAGGGTGCGAGTGACAGTTACGCGACTTGTGCCGATGATTTCTGCAATGTCCTGATGCGTTAAAATCATATCTATCAGATGTCCTTGCTCTACCTCAGAACCAAACCTCTTAGCCAGCCAAGTTAATAGTTGATAGAGCATAAAATCAACTCTTTTGTAACCTCGCATTACCATAAAAGCTTCAGCCTGCTGAATGTGAGTGAGCAAAATATCTCTATTTAGCCAGCGATCGCCAGATAATAGAATTGCCTCGACTTTAGTGAGGCATTCAATTTGAAAAGGATCGCATTTTGATATCGGTTTGCCGATCGTATCACCAGGCCCCCACAATCCCAAGGTGATAATTGTGCCATCTTCAAGCCACGTTACAGTTCGCACTACTCCAGTTTCAATTCGCCACAAAGCATTGCTTCTGTTCGGCAAGTGCGAGCGGCGAGAGAATATATGTCTGCTCGTTTCATCAAATGTTTTAGTGGAAAGAGAAGCAATAGTCATAGCCACTTACTGAATAAATTAAAGTTAGTTTGTACCAGGGTAGCAGGATAGTCTTGTCGGCAAAAATCTATATAAATTAAAATTTAACTAGATTCCTGCACCGTCTAAAAAATCTGTAATGAATAAATTAGAATACATAAATAATTCATGTTTTTCTGCCTCTTTTTGCTCTAATCCAGTTGGTGTTAGCGGAGATAATTGAGATTTCAAAAAAGCAACCTGCTCTTCTAAATTCTTAATTCTATCGAACAAAGCTCGAATCGCTTGAGCTTCCAAATCCGGTAGACCTTGAGAATTTTGAGCATCTTCCACCTGCTTTTTCCGAGAGATGATGCGGCCGGGGATTCCCACAACTGTGCAATCGCTAGGGACATCCCGCAGCACTACCGAACCCGCACCAATCCGAACATTATTGCCAATTTGAATATTGCCTAAAACTTTAGCACCTGCTCCTACCACTACATTTTCTCCCAGCGTTGGATGCCGTTTTCCTATTTCTTTACCCGTGCCGCCAATGGTCGCTCCTTGATAAATTACAGCATAATCTCCAACGATCGCCGTTTCGCCAATGACCACCCCCATACCGTGGTCGATAAACACCCCCCTACCAATTTTTGCTCCTGGGTGAATCTCAATACCTGTTAAAAAGCGACTCAGTTGGGAAATCAAGCGCGGTATAAACGGCAGGCCAGCCGAATAAAGCCAGTGTGCTATCCGGTGCAAAAAAAGTGCTTGCAGTCCGGGATAGCAAAATAATACTTCCAGCCAGTTACGCGCCGCAGGGTCGCGTTCGTAAATAATTTGCAAGTCACTGAACATATTTACTCTCGCCGTGTTTTGGTTATACAGTATCGGCCGTGCCGACGGTTTAAGCTGCTTAAAGCAGTATTGGTTTTGGCATTATTACATATAATACTGTAATCCGACCAAATTACAGTAGTTAATGAGAAAAAAATTTTCCTTTCACAGCCCCTGCTAAGCTGCCTCCGATATTTTCCGCGAAACAAACGGTAGTGCTTGTCTGACTTCTTGTCGCAGCGGAATCTCGATCGAGAATTCCGTCCCCAATCCCGGTGTCGAATCGCAGCGCAGCGTACCTTTGTGCTTTTCGACGACAATTTTATAGCTGATGGACAGTCCCAATCCTGTCCCTTTTCCGACCGGTTTCGTCGTAAAGAAGGGGTCAAACAGCCGTTCTTTGACATTTTCTGCCATACCGGGGCCGTTGTCAGATATCCGCACAATTATTTTGTCGGGGAGCGAATATTCTGTGGTTATGGCGATCGCGATCGGATTGGCTTTCGGTGCTGTGGGCCCGCGATCGAGGTTGTAACTCTCAAGGGCGTCGATCGCATTAGCCAGAATATTCATAAACACCTGATTTAATTGTCCGGCATAGCACTCTACTAAAGGTAAGTGGCTGTAGTTTTTAACAATCTCGATCGCCGGGCGATCGGCTGTAGCTTTCAGGCGACTTTGCAGAATTAGCAGAGTGCTGTCAATGCCTTCATGGATATTGACAGGTTTCATTTCGCTTTCGTCTAAGCGAGAGAAATTCCGCAAAGATTGAACAATTTGAACAATGCGATCGGCTCCTATTTTCATCGAAGACAACAGTTGGGGCAAATCTTTGTTGAGAAAGTCAAAGTCAATATTTTGTAAATATTCGGAAATTTCCGACTGAGGGTATAAAGAGTGTTTTTGGTAAAGTTTTACCAACTCTAACAAATCGGTAGTATATGCCCTGACGTGGTGGATATTGCCATAAATAAAATTTATAGGATTGTTAACTTCGTGGGCTACACCAGCAACTAATAAACCCAAACTAGACATTTTTTCCTGCTGAATCAGTTGAGCTTGAGTTTGTTGCAACTCTTGCAAAGTTTGCTCTAGTTGTTTAGATTTAGCCGTGCGTTCTGCTGCTATTTTTTCAATTTTTTCGGTATAATTTAACAAACTCATTAGATAAAGTGTCGCCACCAAAGTTAAGATTATCCCCAAAATCAAAACAGTCAAAGAACGCCAAAACTTTAGAGGATTAATGTACTCGGGCGTTAGCCGTAATTGCAGCAACCACCTGCGATTTTCAATATTGAGAATTCGGGTGCAACTGCTGCCGTCCGGGCAGTAAGCTCTTTCCCCAATTTGGATGTTATTTTTAATGTTTTCATCGGTAATTATCCTTTTTGTCTTGGCTTCATAAAAAGCTAGAAATCTTTCGGCTTCAGGAGCCATAGCATCTTGAAGATAAACGTTAACAAAGTTGAGGTTAGTTTCCTGTAAAGCCGATTTGACAATAGCATCAACCAGCAAAACGCCAAAAGTAAAACCTTTCAAAATTTCTGGTGAGCGAGCAGGTAAATTTGGCTGCAATTCTGCGCCATCGTCAGCAGAATTTTGAGTAAAAATTGGCATGAAGACGAAGACGGTGGGTTGATTTTGGGAAGACCATTTTTGGCGATCAGTCGCGGTAATTTCTTGTCTTTTTGTGGCGTTTTCTAACGCTATCCGATTGGCCTTTAAATCTAAACCTAAATCTATTTCATCTGTTAGGAATTCGGGAGAGTCAGAAACACGGGGCAGCCAAGCGATCGCCTTCAGGCTAGGATGGCGGTAGAGGGCAGGCCCAACAAATGTCTTCACTTCTGGTTTTTTAACGCCGTCAAATACGCTGTAAAATGCTCCAGCAGCCCGAATTATTTCTAAATTACCGCTAACATCTCTCTGAATGTCTGTAGCTATTTTGTCCAGGCGGTCTTGCAGTTCGGCTTGCATGGATTTGTATTCCCAATTGTACGCAACTGAAGAGGCGATCGCAGACAGTCCCAATCCTGCACAAAGTGTTAATCCTGCCTGGATGTGGCGGCGATAAGCAAGTAAAGTGCTAGTTGCTAAATTCTTGAATTTGTTAGCAGTCATATTCTTCACCTATCTTGTTTCTAGTTCTCCGTCCCAGGCTCTGCCTGAGATTTCTCGTTTTTCTCGTTCCCAGGCTCTGCCTGGGAATGAATTTCAGGAGGCTGTGTCTCCGATTTAGAGCCACGAGACAGCATTACCAGGCACGAGCCTGGTAACGATGTGAGAGGAGTGTTTTGTAAAAGCTCCCCGATAGTATTTTGAGTAAGATGCCGCCGCTGATTTAAATTGAATAAACAGGGAAAGTCATCGCGTGTTTGGGCTTGACGTAAACCTGCTGATCTCGCGTTAACTGTAGAGAATCGAAGCGCTCGCGACTCACGTAAGCTGTTACTACCTGCTGCGATTCTAACAGTAACTCGGTTTGTATTTCCCGCCCTAAATGAATGATGCGGCTGACTTTTGCTAATGCAAAACCAGACTGCGGCTTAGTTTGAATTTCCACATCGTGGGGGCGCAAAAACACTACTTCAGAATGAGCTGCTCCGTTCTTGTGAGCCGTTGTGCCGTTGCTGGCGAACAAACCCGCAGCATTCGACAGCACATTGACCGGCCCAATAAAACTCATCACAAAAGCTGATGCCGGTTTGTCATAAATTTCAGCAGGAGTGCCAACTTGTTCGACTCTACCTTTGTTCATCACCACAATTTCATCGGCTACTTCCATAGCTTCTTCTTGGTCGTGAGTCACAAAAACTGTGGTGATATTAACTTCTTTGTGAAGGTTGTGCAGCCACGATCGCAATTCTTTGCGGACTTTAGCATCTAATGCTCCAAAAGGTTCGTCTAGCAGCAGCACTTTCGGTTGAACTGCGAGAGCTCTTGCCAAAGCAACCCGCTGCCGCTGCCCGCCGGAAAGTTGCGAAGGATAGCGATCGCCCAAACCTGTCAACTGCACTAAATCCAAAAGTTCATCAACCCGCCTGCGAATAGAGTCTTTAGGAACTTTGCGAATTTCCATCGCAAAAGCAATATTTTTCCGAATACTCATGTGTTTGAACAAAGCATAGTGCTGAAACACAAAACCAATATGCCGTTCCTGCACCGACTGCTGGGTAGCATCCTCCCCGATCAGGTAAATCTGACCGCTATCCGGCGGTTCGAGTCCCGCAATCATCCTCAGCAGAGTCGATTTCCCCGAACCGGAAGGCCCTAAAAGCGCGACTAGAGAGCCGTTTTTTATTTTCAAACTCACGTTGTCAATGGCGTGGAAGGAGCCGAAGTGTTTCGATACGTTCTCAATTGTAATGCTCATGACTTTGTGTACCTATTTTAGGAGTTGACGATATTAACTCCATATATCTGACCGATTTACAGTAGTATATCCTGAAATTAATATTTGGCAAGGCCTGTAACTTTTTGTATTGTATTTCGAGCTCTGCTGATGGGGACGGCACTGGAAAGTTGACGCTGGCGGGTCGTCCGAGTTAACCCGCGAGGGTTTCCAGATGTGGGATTATCGGTAAATGCGATCGTCGGAGAATAAGCCAATGCTGAAATTACGTAGAAACCGGGTTTGATGGACGAAAATACTGCCTCATAACCTTTAAAACCTTTAATCCCCGTAAAAAACCCGGTTTCTTTGCTGTCGATCTATCTATATTTTACCGCTGCCGACAATTCCCCGACTCCCGGCGATATTAAAGATTTCATGTACAAATTGCTCAATCAGAGGTGCGATCGCACACAATTTAGATCACAATAGTTAATTCAGAAGCGCGCCAGCTTCACCTTTGACAAACTACCAGAATAGTAAATTCTAACCAGAACACCACTATGGGAAAACCAACCGGCTTTATCGAATTCTTGCGCGAATTGCCCTCCGAACTCTCACCAGTCGAGAGAGTCCACAACTGGGACGAATTTCACCTGCCGATGGAAGAGGACAAACTCCGCACCCAAGGCGCGCGCTGCATGGATTGCGGCATTCCGTTTTGCCACACGGGCACAATTATCAGCGGCATGGCAAGCGGCTGCCCGATTAACAACCTCATCCCCGAATGGAACGACCTCGTATATCGCGGACTGTGGAAAGAAGCCCTAGACAGACTCCACAAAACTAACAACTTCCCTGAATTCACCGGCAGAGTCTGTCCCGCACCCTGCGAAGGCGCTTGCGTGCTCGGCATCAACAACCCGCCAGTCACGATTAAAAACATCGAAGCCGCAATTATCGATAAAGGCTGGGATGAAGGCTGGATTACCGCCGAACCACCCGCCAAACGCACCGGCAAAAAAATCGCCGTCATCGGTTCCGGGCCCGCAGGTTTGTCCGCCGCCGCGCAACTCAACAAAGCCGGTCATTGGGTAACAGTATACGAAAGAGCCGATCGACCAGGCGGCCTGCTAATGTATGGCATCCCCAACATGAAGCTAGACAAAGAACAAGTCGTAATGCGCCGCCTGAAAGTCCTCGAAGACGAAGGCGTGACATTCGTCTGCAACACCGAAGTCGGCAAAGACTTGCCAGCGGAACAACTGCTAAAAGAATACGACTCCGTTGTGCTCTGTACCGGCGCCACCAAACCCCGCGACTTGGGCATCCCCGGCCGGGAATTAAAAGGCATCCACTTCGCAATGGACTTCCTGACTGCGAACACCAAAGCAGTTTTAGACAAGAGCACCAACGATAACTTCATCTCCGCCGAAGGCAAAGATATCGTGATTATCGGCGGCGGCGACACCGGCACCGACTGCGTGGGCACCTCCATCCGCCACGGCTGCAAAAGCCTGGTACAGCTTGAAATCCTGCCCAAACCTCCTTCAGAACGCGCCGCCAACAATCCCTGGCCCGAATGGCCGAAAGTCTACCGCCTCGACTACGGCCAAGAAGAAGCAGCAGCCAAATTCGGCGACGACCCCCGTGGCTATCTCACCACGGCGACCAAGTTCGAGGGCGACGAAAACGGCAATGTCAAAGCCGTGCACACCGTTGAGGTGGAGTGGGCGAAAAACGAGAAAGGGCAGTTTATTCCGAATCACATCCCGGGCACGGAAAAAGTTTTGCCGGCACAGCTTGTCTTGCTAGCGATGGGCTTCCTCGGCCCCGAACAGCCCTTGCTGGATGCGCTGGGATTGGAACGCGACGCGCGCAGCAATGTGAAAGCCGAGCACGAAAAATATACAACCAGCATTCCGGGAGTTTTCGCGGCTGGTGACTGTCGCCGGGGACAAAGTTTGGTGGTTTGGGCGATTAACGAAGGGCGCGGCGTGGCCCGGGAGTGCGACCTTTATCTGATGGGGAGCACTGATTTGCCTTAAGACTTGACCTGTGAAATGCCGTAGGGACACGGCTGCCGTGTCCTTGACTTGTGAAATGATGTGTCCTTGGCCTGTGAAGTATGTGTCCTTGACTTGTGAAATTAACGCGCTTGTTGACAAGATAAAGGACACGGCAGTGCCGTTTCCCTATCTTGATTTGACGGATAGAGGACACGGCAGTGTTGTTTCCCTACCTTGAATGGACTGAAAACCGCTATTTTATCCATTGGTTTGTAGACTTCCTTCCCTGCGGGTTTAACGCGATTGTTGACAAGATAAAGAACCCGGTAGTGCCGTTTATCTACCTTGACTCGACTGAAAACCGCTATTTTACCGATTTGGGCGATCGCTCTGGTAGGGCAAGTAGTTGGGGAGTATGGGGAGATATCGAGGGAAATCGCGGCAATTGGGATGAATTAGAAGTTGAGACAGATGTGGGCGATCGCTCTGGTATGGCAGCTTCGATCAATTGTTTGGGAGAAAATGAACTCGGTAGAGGCAATCTAGATGCAGCAGAACCGCTTTTACAAGAAGCTTTAGCGAAATTACAAGAACTGGGAGAATCTGCAAAAATTGCCGAGGCTAACTACGGTTTAGCACAACTTGAACGCAAACCTAACAACCCAGAACTTGCCCAACAACATTACAATAGTGCCCATCAAATATTTTAACAATTGGGAACCGCCAAAGACTTAGAAAGAATCGAGCGAGAGTGGGAATCCGATTAATTTTCATCAAGAAATGCCGCAGGCGATAGGTGGAAAAACTCAGCTAATTTCTGAATTTGACTCACCGTCAGTTCTCTGTTACCATTCAACACCTCAGCCACCCGAGACTCAGTAGCAAAAATATCAACCAAGTCTTTTTCTGAAACCTCAGCTTCCACCATCAAAGCCTTCAGCAATTTAATCCCTTTCAGCACAGGCATTGGCTCATGTTTTTGTTCGTAATCATAGACAAGAATACCCAGCACATTTAAGTAATCTCGGTCATCTTGCGTCAGTTTTCGGCGATCCAAAATATAATTAATCCGATTTTGGGTAGCAATTAACTCAGCTTCACAACTAATCGGGCGCGGGGGAAAAGCTACGATTAGCTCAATGTAATCGCTACTAGGAGTTTTCAAACCAATCGTCATTTTTCCAATTCTCCTTGTCGTATTCTGAATGAATTAATACACTGCGGACGAATACTATTTGGTATTCATAATCAATAAAACAGATTAGTCGGTAATTATTGCCACCAATATTAAAGACTGTAAAATTACCTACTAAGTCAGCGGAGGGAAAGACTTGGCGTACCTCGACAAAATTTTGCCATTCAGCCTCAGAAGTACGCTGATACCATATTAATAAACTTGGTTCAGCATTGGGGTGTTTTTCCCAAAATTCTCTCAGTGGTTTTCGGCTGATGACACGCATTAGATAATTATTTTATTCCTTGCTTGATAAGTATCATAGCTTTTAAGGTGCGTCAGCTTGGAGGTTTTAGATTATGGATACAATTGTCGAAGCTGACACACCCTACGATTACACCACCAATCAACCAAAATTCAACGGATCGACATCAATAGTTAAACTAACAGAACGCGGCGTGCGATCGCGCAATCCGATCAAATCCGACAAATCCACCGACTCATCCAAAGGCAACTTCAGCAAAATCTGCCACCGATACCGATTTGCCACTCGCATAATCGCCGCAGGTGCAGGCCCCAACAACTCACATCCCGGTACAGACAATCGCTCAATATACTCCTGACAAACAGACGCCAATTGTACTGCAGTCACCGCAACTTCTGCCGCATCTACACTGCTCAACCGCAACAAAATCAGCCGCCCCGAAGGTGGATAATTCAGCGCCGCTCTTTCTGCTAATTCTGTTTCCACAAAATCTGCATATTCGTGCCGCCTAACTGCTTGAATTACCCGGTGTTCTGGAGTGTAAGTTTGAATAATTACCCGCCCCGGATCGTCACCTCTGCCCGCACGGCCCGCGACTTGAGTTAATGTTTGAAAAGCTCGTTCGCTTGCCCGATAATCTGATAAGTTCAGCAACCCATCAGCAGAGACAACTCCCACCAATGTGACTCCAGCTAAATCTAACCCTTTCGTCAGCATTTGCGTACCCAACAAAATATCAGCTTCCCCATTAGCAAATTGCGTTAACAATCTGCGGTGATCGCCCTTATTTCTAGTTGTATCGCTGTCAAATCGAATTGCCCGCAATTCTGGAAATAATCTCGTTAATTCCTGTTCGACTCGCTGAGTGCCACTACCAAAGTTTTTGAAGTAAGGAGAACGGCATTCGGGGCAGTTTTGGGGGTGTCGTTCCGTGTGGTTGCAGTAGTGACAGCGCAATATTTCTGCGGTTGCTTCGCCGACGTGGTGATAAGAAAGCGAAACATCGCAATTCGGGCATTCCATCACATAGCCGCAACTCCGGCAAGACACAAAGGTACTGTGTCCTCTTCTGTGAATAAACAGGATACCTTGCTGTTGTCTGGCTTGCAATTGTTCCAGGGCATTTTGCAGGGAAGCACTAAAAATTGAGCGATTCCCTTGTCGCAATTCTTGGCGCATATCGACTATTTCCACAGGCGGCATCGGACGGGAATAAATGCGACCGGGCAATGATAAATAATGGATATTTGGTAACGAGTAATAATCTCGGCGCGTCCCCACCCAAGTCTCTAATGCTGGCGTTGCAGAACCTAAAATTAAGGGACAATTTTCTAATTCGGCGCGCCATTTGGCAACGGTGCGGGTGTGGTAGCAGGGGGCTGGTTGGTCTTGTTTGAAGCTGCTGTCGTGTTCTTCATCGAGGATAATTAAGCCGAGGTGAGGTAAAGGTGCGAAAATGGCAGATCGCGTGCCAATGACAATTTGCGGGGTTCCAGTCAGCATCTGACGCCATGTATCGTAACGTTCGCCGTCGGATAGGGCGCTGTGGTAGACGCAAATTTGCTCGCCAAAACGGGCGCGGAATCTGTCTGTAAGTTGCGGTGTAAGGCCTATTTCGGGCACGAGTACAAGGGCGGATTTGCCGCTGGCTAAGATTGGGGCGATCGCCTGCAAATACACTTCAGTTTTCCCGGAACCTGTAACGCCGTGCAGCAGCACTTGACGGAATCCCGAAAAAGAGTTAATAAACGCTAAGGCTTGAGCTTGAAAATGAGTTAAAGTTTTGGGTGCATCGGGCAATTGAGAAATTCCGCGATCGCCTCTGAGAACTTCCCTTTGGTCAATTACAACGCTACCTTTTTGCTCCAAAGCTTTGACAACCGAAGAACTCGCGCTGCAAATTCTCAACAAATCATTCAGCCACATTTCACCGCCACCGCGCCGCAAAACTTCCAATACTTCTTGTTGTCGCTTGGTTAAATCTGTGACAAATGCACTAGCAATTAATGTCACTGCCGGTTTGAGTTGTGGTTTGGGAGGATTGGGCGGTTCTAAATAACTTTCTACCCAACCGCGTTTCAATAAATCTTTCAATCCCCGATAACTTCCCTTCACTTGGCGCTGGAGGTATTGCCAAGTGTAATCGCCGTTTTTTTGAGCTTGCAGCAATTGCAAGATTTGACTAGCGGCGGGATTGAGAAATGTTTCGGCATTCGGAGAAATTGCCTCCTTAATTAAGCGAATTCGGCGCACAGAACGGCTTAACAAACCGGGCGGCAGCGAGGTTCTAATTACTTGAATTAATGGTGTACAATAATAGGTCGCAGTGCGATCGAGCAATTCCCAGTAAGTCGGTGGGAAAAAACCAGCACTGACAACATCTTCGACCTCTTTAACCCTTGTGGGATCTAAGTCGGGCGGCAGTTGAGAAATGAACCGAATCGCGATCGCGCCTACCTGTTGACTGCCAAAGGGTACACTCAAGATATCCCCTGGTTGCACGGTAAGTTCCGCAGGTAAACGATAGGTAAATAACTTATTTTCCTCCCCAGGAGAGTCCCCCGCAACCCTGAAAGGAGAGTCCACCAATACCTCGATCCACTCTGCTTGCACGGTGGGGCGCTGTGGCGGTTCGCTGCTGCCGTAGGATGCCCCGGCCTCTGCCGCTATAGGGGTTGACAAACCAAAAGTGACAGTAGACATAGGGTTGCACATCAAACTAGGAGGAGCCGCGGTCAAAGGGAGTTTTCATTATCCCTCAGTTTAGCTCGATCGATCGATCTTAGCTGCGGGAATTGGCGATCGGAATCTCGATCGCCAATTCAGTCCCTTCTCCAATTGCGGAGATACACTCCAACCTCCCGCCGTGTTTGTCCACAATAATTTGATAGCTAATTGACAGTCCCAAACCCGTCCCGTGACCAACTGGTTTGGTGGTAAAAAACGGATCGAAAATTTTCGATTTTACAGCTTCATTCATCCCGATACCATTATCTTTGATGCTGATTATTGCCCAATTTTCGCAAATAATAGAAGTAGTAATAATCATCATCTGGATAGGGTTGGCTTCTATCTCGTTCAGTGAAGACTTTTGCTCTCGCTCCCGCAGGGCATCAACAGCATTATTAATTATGTTCATAAACACCTGATTTAATTGCCCAGCATAACACTCTACCTGGGGCAAAAAACCATAATTTTTAATGAATTTTATAGCGGAACTACCGTTTTTTTTAGTTAAGTATTAACATTTCATTTGTATTGGTGGATTGAAAAATTTTATCTAAGATACATTCAAAATGTCAACTTATTAATAACAAATCTGGTTAAAACCGATCGCTACTTTTATTCCATGCTCTCGCATTGGCGGGGTTTTTATCGGATTATTGATAAATAAGCAGGCCGATCGCAAACTTATAAAGGTCGGCCCAGCGCGAAAAATTGCCCGATTCAGACAACCTTTGTACAAAACCCGCCGGCAATGCAAAGCGGAAATATTAAATGTGAGTGCGATCGACCGGGGGCGATGGGAAAAGTGCGATCAACTTGGCGCGCGATCGCCCACAAGCAATCTCAAGTACCAAGCCACTTGCGAGTTCCCAGAACGCAATCACACTATACCATTCCTCCGAAATCTCACTTTAATGTGTCGATCGTACTCACACACCCGCACCATTTTGTGTTAAGAACTACTACTTGTGACAACATCGACACAGCAGTTTATATTTGGAGAGTAATTGATGTCAGGTAGCGAAGTTCGTGCAGACTTTTGGATGAGCGAGTACATTACCCCCTGGGATATTTACGTTCACGGCGTCATCGCGGTGCTTGCTTACAAGAAAACAGCCTATCAAGAAATGTACGTAGTTCAGACCGGTACTTACGGCAAAGGCTTAGTTTTGGACGGTAAGTGGCAATCTTGTACAGGCGACGAGTTTCTGTACCACGAACCCTTGGTACACCCAGCCATGATTTGTCACGGTAGCCCCAAAAAAGTTCTCGTTCTCGGCGGCGGAGAAGGAGCTACAATTAGAGAAGTGCTGCGCTGGAAAACAGTTGAAAAAGTCGTGATGATCGACATTGACGGCGAAGTAGTAGAAGCTTGCCGCGAACACCTCCCAGAAATGCACCAAAACGCCTTTGACGACCCCCGCTGCGAAGTAGTAATCGGCGATGCTTTGGACTATTTAGATAAAACTGACAATGATTGGGATATTGTCATTTCAGACTTGTCCGATCCCATTGAAGAAGGCCCATCTTTCCAGTTGTTTACCAAGGAGTATTTTGAGAAAGTTCGCAGCGTAATGTCGCCTAACGGCTATTTCGTAGTGCAAGCGGGCCCCGTTTCTCCGGCAGAAATGAAAATGCACGCTCGCATCGTAAATACCCTGAAATCTGTTTTCTCCAATGTTCAATCCTGCACCAGCTTTATTTCTACTTACGGAGCTCCTTGGGGTTTCGCCATAGCTTCTAATCAAGAAATAAATACGCGGCCCGAACCCACAGTTACTGACAAATTACTCGCCGAGAAAACAACTGGCGGGTTGCGGATGTTCGACGGAATTACACTATTGGGTTTGATGCAGCTTCCCGGTCACTTGCGGCAGGTAATCGCCGCTGAAACCGAAGTTTACACTATGGCAGCACCGCCTAAGTTTTTCGGGAAAGGTTCGGTTGGTCAGTGAAGTTAAATTGGAAGAGAAAACTCGTTTGGAGTAACTGAGATGAGCAATTTAATTCGCATAGTCGCTGCAATTTTTCTTCCCCCTCTGGGCGTATTTTTGACTGTCGGCATCGGTACGGATTTTTGGATCAACCTGGTTCTCACGTTTTTGGGCTTTATTCCCGGCATCATTCACGCTGTTTGGGTGATTGCTAAGCACGACCGCGGTTAAGTTGAAAGCAAATCCGGTTTTGGGATAATAAACAGGCAAGAGAAAATAAACTTTCTTTTGCCTGTTTTGACTAATTAATCTGGATTAAATCTGCGTTCATCCGCGTTCCTCTGCGGTTAAAAATAAAAAATCTAATTCTTATCAAAATTTGATTGCACCTCAATTTCTTGACAAACCAATTCAGCAATTTTTTTCGCCGCCCCCGATTCTCCTCGAACCGCACGCAAACGATCGCCCATCTGTGCTAATTTTTCAGGATGGCTCAGATAGTCGATCGCCAATTGAGCAATTACTTCCGGTTCCAGCTTCCCAATGAACTCCGGCACAATCTCCTCCTGTGCCCAAATATTCGGCCAAGCATAAAGCTTTCCCTTTCCCAATTGCCAGATTAGCCAATTAATCGCCGTAGCAAAAACTGAACCGACTAACGGCAAATTTGCCAGCAATCCCGGCAATCCGTCCCAAGCTTTCATCGCATCCAATTGCTGCGTCGGAATCAAAACAATCATCGGTACAGCTAACGAACCCAATTCGGCAGTATTGGCTCCCACAGTAGTTAAACACAGGCTGCATTCTGATAGCAAGTCGTAGGCGGGCGTGTGCGTCCAAAGTTCTATTTGTAAGCCATTTACTGTCTGCAAAAAGGGCGGTTCTGTTAAATGAAGTTCGGCGCTAGCGTTCTCAAATAAATGTAGGCAAGGATTTTGTTCCGGGTCGGCAAAACGTGCTAGAGTTTGCACATCTATGGTAGGAGCAACGGGAATTACAAAGCGAGTTTCAGGGCGAAGGCGATGGATGGATTGGGCGATCGACAAACATAACGGTACACCTAAAGCTAATTTTGCCGCTTTAGAACCGGGCAACAATCCAATTAATTCTGTTTTTGTACGAGGCAGAGCCTCTGGATATGCGTTTCCAGGCAGAGCCTGGGAACGAGCTACTTCCGCGATCAAATCTCCGACAACTGTAAATTTACTAGCATATTTTTGGGGAATTTTAGCAAAAACTTCTGGTTTCATCGCCGCAAATTGATCAATCCAGCGATACCACCGCGCGTCCCATTCAGCATAAATAACAGTGCGATATTTTAGCCTTTTGCCAATAACAACCGTAAAAAATTGATCGCCGCCTAAAAACAAAACAACTCCTGTTTCATACCAATCCCAATTTTCAGCAGTTTTGCCCGATAATAAGAATGGAAAAAAATGCTCCGGCGCCTGCACTCTGTCCACTTCTGGGTAGGAACAAGCGATTTGTGCTTCTTTCCCGGTGGCGTGCGGACAGGGGGACAGCACCACAGAGATGCGGGCTTGAGTCCCCGCGTTTGCCAATTGCTCGCGCAAAGCTTGCACGACGGGACGCACCCAAGTTGCCAATTCTCCGGGGCCGTTGGAGAGGATTAAAATATCTACTGCCATAGGATTTAAGATTTGAAAGGATGCAACGGAGATTTTATGACAGATTTAATTAATGCCGTCAAGACGGGTGATGTTGTGGCTGTAGAAAGTGCGATCGAACAGCGTGCAGATATCAATGCCAAAGATGAGGAAGGTGCGACTGCTTTGACGGCTGCGGCTGAAGCTGGCAATTCGGCGATCGTCAAAAAATTGCTGGCGGCAGGTGCCGGGCCCAACAGTCAGGATAATGACGGGTGGACGCCGTTAATGAGTGCCGCTGCTGCCGGACATACGGAGATTGTACAGCTTTTGCTGGAGGCGGGGGCGGATGTGAATGCTAAAACTAATTTTGGTTTGACGGCTTTGATGAGTGCAGCAGGTAGCGGGCGCACTCAAGTTGTGGAATTTTTAATCGATAAGGGAGCTGATATCAAAGCGTATGATAATAATACTTGGACTGCGTTAATTTGGGCGTCTTCGGAAGGTCACAAAGATACGGTTGAGGTTTTGAAGCTAGCGCGCGATCGGGCTTAATTGTCGGGCTAAATTTTTGAGAAACCCGGTTGCTTGGTTCGTTCGGGTTTCTCATTGAGATTAATAGCTTTCTAGCCTAGCAAGAAAGGATTGATATTCCCAAAATCAGCGTTAGGAAATGTCAGTTGTCTCAAATTTAAGTCCGCACCTCCCTCAAGAATTGCAATTCTATCTCCTCGTAGTGAGATGACTAAATCTGCACCCACTGGAGATATTTGATAGTAATCCAGTTTTCCTGCTAGCTGAAGAGTATCTCCCTGATTGGGGTTGAAGCCACGAATGCGAGCCTCCCCCGGGCCCTCATACAATTGTTGAGTTATGTCCCTGTAGCTACCAGTGCTCGGTCGCGAAATAATGTTATTATGAGCCAAAATAAAAGTATCAGCACCTTCGCTGCCAATCAAGGTATCAAATTCGTTGCTGCCGTAGCTCAAATAACGGCCCTCAAAGTCAACTCCAATAACTGTCGATTTTCCCTTGCCAAAAGCAGTCACAACATCATTCCCAGAAGTCCCCACAAAAGTTGCAGAGCGATTTGTTTCAAATTGCCCAACTTTTGTATACTGATCGAGACCTGAAGCAAAACTTCCTGCTTGAACAGCCGCATCAACATCGGGATTGTTTGCTAAATATCCAGCTTCCCAAAAGTTATCCAATACAGCAACTCGATCGAAAATCAAGAAATTAGGTTCCCGATTTTCTAGAAACGGCATATTCGCAACACCCTCGACTTCAGCAATCACTGGGACAACCCTAGAGCTTGGTAGTCCCTCAATCTGAAAATTTCCAGAAGCGTTAAACTGATAGTTGTACCAGCCTCGCGTTCCCGCTACGCGGATCTTATCGGCTTGCGGGTCAAAGTTTTTAATCGTAGCTGCGCCACTGGCGACGATATACGACCTGTAGAATAGATTCCCCTTCACACCGAGAACGAAAGTATCACTACCTTGACCGCCAATGAGCGTATCGCGATCGTTAGGAAAGGGTCTGTTTTCATAAACTCTATTTCCCGCTGCATCTAAAGATACTTCAACGCCAGTGATTTCAACTTTTCCTACACCAAATCCCGTTACAATGTCAGTGTCTTTAGTCCCGACAAATGTAGCCGATCGCGCTGGCTCAAATTGTCCAAATTTTCGGTAGTGTTCCCCACCTGTTTTGAAAACTCCCGCCTTGACTGCTGCTGCTACATCGGGGTTTTTCAGCAAGTATTCGGGTTCAAAAAAGGTGTTCGCATAAAGACCTTCTTTGGCGCCGAATTTGATAAAGTGTTCCAAACCCGATTTGAAAGTGCCGTTCTGTACAAACCGCACAAGTACGGGGTATCGTTTTAAATAAAATGCTTCGTCGTAGTCAGGTGATACTTGGGTGCGGCCTTCATCGTAACCAAACTGGATAAAGTGGTCTAAACCAGAGGCAAAAGGCGCGTTTGGATTGTTGGCGCTACGAACCAGGGGAGCAATCTCTGGATTTTGAGATAGATAGGTTTCTTCGTCAAAGTAACGCGATACTTGGGTGAGGCCGCCGGCTTGACCAAACTTTTCAAAGTGTTCTCTCCCAGATTTTATAATTCCTGCATCAATGGCTGGTTTCACCCAAGGATATTGCGCCAGGTAGTACGGTTCGTCAAAAATGTCATAATTAGTCATAATTTATTTTTCCTTTAAGCTTAGTCTGCTTACTTATCGGTTAAACTTGACCCACTATTACTAACTCTACTAACTAAGTATGTCAAGTTAATTATTGTTAAGCCGATTTTATTATTTTTATGGCAAAAACAACAGTGCGATCGCACTTTTTTTGAAAGAGCGATCGCACTTCTCAGCAGCAATCAGCCAAATTCCCAATAGCTTCGAGATTTCTAGCCAAGTAGAGGTAGAGAACCTCTAGATTCTGGTAAGAGATTCAACTTTAGATTTCCGCCGCCTTCAATAACAGCGATCGTGTCAAAGCTACTAATTCCCGAAGTTCCGTCTGGAAAGTAAACGAACAAGCCGTTCGTTTGGATAGCTAAATCTCGATTGTTGTTGATGGGAAATATCAAGAATTTATCTAAAGAAGGTTGGATATCGCTTGTTGCTAGCTGAATGGTATCCTGACCTTGGGTAAAGTTCCGAATTGTAGCAAAACCCGGCCCGATATATAACTTTGTTGGGAAACTGTATCCCTTACCACCAGTACCTTGTACAACGTCTCCGAGCATGAATTTATCGCGGCCGCTACCGCCAGTGAGAGTATCGAATTCATTACTGCCCTCACTTTCATAATTTCGGCCGGGGATGGAAAAAGCACCACCTGTACCTAAACCTACTTCAACTCCAATTAATTCGGTATTCCCCACCCCAGCACCGGTAATGATGTCATTCCCGGAACTTCCGATAAAAGTCGCAGAGCGGCTTGGATCGTTTTTGCCGAAATTGAAGTAGTGCTCCCGACCAGTTTTCAACGCTCCCGATTCGACAAACGACTGAACATCGGAGTATTTGTTTAAGTATTCTTTTTCAAAAAAAGAAGTCCCAAACTGACCGTCTTTGATGCCGAATTGAACGAAATGCTGGTAGCCGTTTTTAAAAGTTCCATTCTGAATAAATGGCTGCAACTGTCGGTTATTTGCTACATAAAACGCTTCGTCATACTCAGGCGATACGCGAGTGCGACCTTCTTCGTAACCATATTGGATAAAGTGGTCTAGGCCAGTCGCAAAAGGTGCATTTGGGTTGTTGGGGGTGCGGACTAAGGCAGCGATATCTGGGTTGCCAGCGAGGTAAGTAGCTTCGTCAAAATACCGCGATACTTTGGTTAAGCCACCGACTTGACCGAATTTTTCAAAGTGTTCTCTTCCAGATTTGATGACTCCTGCATCAATGGCGGGTTTGACCCAAGGATATTGAGCAATGTAGTATTGTTCGTCAAAAATTGCGTAACTAGCCATGTTTTTTTATTGCGGCTTTAATGAGCTGTTGATGCAATTTATCAATAATCTGAAACTGAGACAATTACCTGATCGGGTGATTTTTTCCAAGTGTCAGTCAAATCTCATTTAAGCTCTCTAAAGATGTCGTAATTCATCGTTGTTTATTGGAGAACGTAAAGTGCGATCGCGGAATGCGAGTTGTTGGCATAGGAAAGTGCGATCGCACCGACAGCATCCCAAAGAAAATTCTGAATAGATTGGATATTTCTACCCAAGTAAAGATCTAATAACACTAGATCCTGGTAATAGATTCAAATTGAGATTGCCGCCACCTTCAACAACAGCGATTGTGTCAAAGCGACTGGCTATGAAAACTCCATTCTCAACAACGGGAAAGCCATTCGTTGGGATAGCTAAATCTCGATTATTGTTGATTGGAAACACCAATAATTGATCTAAGGGAATCCCTATCTGGATGATATCCTGACCTTGAGTAAAGTTCCGAATTGTAGCAAAACCTGGGCCGATGTAGAACTGTCTGGATGAGAGGGTTCCTCCCCTGAAGCCAACAATGTCACCGAGCACGAATTTATCGCGGCCACTACCGCCAGTGAGAGTATCGAATTCATTGCTGCCGTCACTTTCATAATTTCGGGAGCCGGGATAGGTAACACCTACTTCAACTCCAATTAATTCGACCTTCCCTACCCCTACACCAGTGAGGATGTCATTACCGGAAGTTCCGACAAAAGTTGCCTCGCGGCTTGGCTCGAATTGCCCAAACTTGAAGTAATGTTCCCGACCAGTTTTTAAGGTTCCAGAGCTGATAGCCTCAAACACATTGAATAAGTATCCCGGTTCAAAGAAAGATGTTCCAAAACGACCTTCTTTTACCCCGAATTGAATGAAATGCTGGTAACCATTTTTAAAAGTTCCATTCTGAATAAACGGCTGCAAATCTCGGTTAGTTGCTACATAAAACGCTTCGTCATACTCAGGCGATACGCGAGTGCGACCCTCTTCGTAACCGTATTGGATAAAGTGATCTAAGCCTGTAGCAAACGGCGCGTTTGGATTGACTGTGCGGACAAAGGGTTTAAGGTCTGGATTTCCTTCAAGGTAAGTATCTTCGTCAAAATACCGCGATATTTTTGTGAGACCGGCGGCTTGACCAAATTTTTCAAAGTGTTCTCTTCCTGATTTGATGATTCCTGAATCAATGGCTGGTTTCAGCCACGGATATTGCGAAAGGTAGTATTGTTCGTCGAAGATATCGTAATTCATAGTTTGCTGTTTAAAGTAAAGTACGATAAAAAAAGTCATCAATCATCAGTATTAACTAATGACCAATGACCGATGACTAATGACTAATGACCAATGACTAACCAATCAAGAAAGTACCGTTACCGTTAGATTCTTGGAAACTCAAATTCAAACTTGCTCCTCCTTCAATCACGCCCAGCACATCTCCAAAACGCTGGATTGACAAATTGTTGCCAACCGGAGTTAGGCTGTAGCCGTTTAATGAAGTTCCTTGCAGTTGGATAAAATCGCTTTCGATGTCGAAGTTGCGGATGGTAGCTTGACCGTTACCCAAATACAGCGGTGTCGGGCTAAAATTCCCGGCTGTAGCAGGAACTCCGAGTACGAATGTATTGGTTCCCGGAGCACCAATCAAGACATCGAATTCATTAGTGCCAAAGCTTTCATACTGTCGGTTGCGTTGCGAATCTAGACCTACTTCCACTCCCACAAGTTCGACATCCCCGACGCCAACACCAGTTAAAACATCGTTGCTGCGGCTGCCGACAAAAGTTGCGTCGCGGGCAGGCTCAAATTGTCCAAAATTGAAGAAGTGTTCCCGGCCTGTTCTCAAGTTTCCAGAGTTGACAAACGGCACAATATCAGGGTTTTCTTTTAAGTATTCCGGTTCAAAAAATGAAGTCCCAAACCGACCGTCTCTGATTCCGAATTGAGTGAAATGGTCGAAGCCTGATTTGAAAGTTCCGTTCTGAACGAACGGTGCGACATCTGAGTTGTTTGCTAAATAAAAATTTTCGTTGTACTCAGGGGATACTTGAGCGCGGCGCTGTCCTTCATCGTAACCGAACTGGATAAAGTGATCGAGGCCGGTTGCAAAAGGTGCGTTTGGATTGACTGTGCGGACAAAGGCTGCGAGATCTGGATTTTTCTCAAGGTAAGTAGCTTCGTCAAAATAACGCGATACTTTAGTTAGACCGCCGGCTTGACCAAATTTTTCAAAGTGTTCTCTCCCGGATTTGATTACTCCTGCATCAATCGCTGGTTTGATCCAAGGATATGAGGCCAGGTAGAATTGTTCGTCGAAAATTGCGTAGTTAGCCATGTTTCCCCCTTAATGTTGGGATGAGTTTGAGAGTTTATAGCAATTAGCTTTCCATGAACTCGATCGCTAATCAGGAATTTACACCAAACGGACATTATGAAATGGTTTTAATTTCCTGGAATAATATCACTTTTTGTGACTCAGCAATTATCCGAAGGCTACATTCTGCCTTCACAAATTATACCTTTTTCCCCTCAGTTAATTGCTCTATCGCAAGTGTGATCAATTCTACAAACCTGGGAACTTTTTTCAGGATTTTTTTGTCGATTGTTGGTTAATTTTTAATTATTTTTATCCTACTAATTAATCGTATACATATTATAGCCTATATGTCAAGTAAATTTTTGTAAACAAAATATGGAGTATTTGCTCAAGGAATTTATAAAAAAATGTAACGAAAATTTGACCTAAATTTGTCGAATTGTGTCATGTGCAGGCTCAAATAGCCTAATGGCAAGCGTTTTCTGGTAAAAATGCTTATGGGATAAAAAAATTCCCGATTCGCGAAAACAGCATCTTAAAGGAGCCTAACCGGATGTTCACTCACGTCAAGCCCACCATTCGCCACGTTGTGCCGGAAAACTTGCAGGGGCGATCGCTCATGAAGGTGGTCTATGTCGTACTGGAACCGCAGTATCAAAGCGCCCTGTCGGCAGCGGTTCGATCGATAAACCAAAAAAATCCGAATTTGGCAATAGAAATCAGCGGCTACCTGATCGAGGAACTTCGCAGCCCGGAAAATTACGAAGCCTTCAAGCGGGATGTGGCGGATGCCAATGTATTTATTGCTTCTCTAATTTTCATCGAAGATTTGGCCGAAAAAGTGGTAGCGGCGGTGGAACCGCTGCGCGACAGCTTGGATGTCGCCGTCGTCTTCCCGTCGATGCCAGGGGTAATGCGGCTCAATAAAATGGGCAGTTTCTCGATGGCACAGTTGGGACAAAGCAAAAGTGCGATCGGCGAATTCATGAAAAAACGGAAGGAAAAATCCGGGAGTTCCTTCCAAGACGGAATGCTGAAACTGCTGCAAACTTTGCCGAAAGTGCTGAAATATTTGCCCATCGACAAAGCCCAAGATGCGCGCAACTTCATGCTGAGTTTCCAGTATTGGCTGGGCGGTTCCCAAGAAAACTTGGAAAACTTCCTGCTGATGCTGTCACATAAATATGTCTTCAAAGGCCAGTCACAGCCAACTTTCCAAGAACCGGTTGTCTACCCAGACATGGGAATTTGGCATCCTTTGGCATCGTCGATGTTTGAAGATGTAAAAGCATATCTGACCTGGTTTAATGCCCGTACAGATATTTCTGCCGATCTCAAAGATCCCCTCGCACCTTGCATTGGTTTAGTGTTGCAACGCACTCACTTAGTCACAGGAGATGACGCGCACTATGTAGCAATGGTGCAGGAATTGGAGGCAATGGGGGCGCGGGTTGTGCCGATTTTTGCCGGCGGTTTGGACTTCTCGAAACCTGTGGAGACTTTTTTCTTGGAAGTCGGGGCAAAAGGTGTGACACCTCTGCCCATTGTTGATGCGGTGGTTTCTCTGACTGGTTTTGCTTTGGTGGGCGGCCCGGCGAAACAAGATCACCCGAAGGCGATCGAATCTTTGAAAAAATTAAATTGCCCTTACATGGTGGCTTTGCCGCTGGTTTTCCAAACGACAGAAGAGTGGGAAGATAGCGATTTAGGCTTGCACCCGATTCAAGTTGCGTTGCAAGTTGCGATTCCTGAGTTGGATGGTGCGATCGAACCGATTATTGTGTCGGGACGTGATGGCGCAACTGGCAAGGCGATCGCCCTGCAAGATCGAATCGAAGCAATTTCCCAGCGCGCCATGAAATGGGCAATGCTGCGCCGCAAACCAAAATTAGATAAGAAAGTTGCGATCACAGTTTTCAGTTTTCCTCCCGATAAAGGCAACGTCGGAACAGCCGCTTACTTGGACGTTTTCGGCTCGATTTACGAAGTATTGAAAGCCTTAAAAGGTAACGGTTACGACTTGCCAGAATTGCCGGATTCCGCCGAAAAACTGATGCAAGAAGTCATCCATGACGCAACAGCCCAATACCAAAGTCCCGAATTAAATATTGCTTACCGGATGTCCGTAGCTGAATACGAAGAATTCACTCCTTACTCGGAACGGTTGCAAGAAAATTGGGGGCCGCCTCCGGGACATTTGAACAGCGACGGACAAAATTTGCTGATTTTTGGCAAACATTTTGGCAATGTGTTTATCGGAGTGCAACCTACTTTTGGATACGAAGGCGATCCGATGCGGTTGTTATTCTCTCGTTCTGCTAGCCCGCACCACGGTTTTGCTGCTTACTATACATATTTGGAGCGCATTTGGGGTGCGGATGCGGTGCTGCACTTTGGCACTCACGGTTCCCTGGAATTCATGCCCGGTAAGCAGATGGGAATGTCTGTCGATTGTTATCCTGACAGTTTGATCGGCAAGATTCCTAACCTCTATTATTACGCTGCTAATAATCCGAGTGAGGCAACAATTGCTAAGCGCCGCAGTTATGCTGAAACAATCAGTTATCTGACTCCTCCGGCTGAAAATGCTGGGTTGTACAAAGGTTTGCAGGAACTCAGCGAGTTAATTGCTTCTTATCAAACTTTGAAAGAGACTGGGCGGGGTGTGCCGATTGTGGATGCGATCGTCGAAAAATGCCGTTTGGTGAATTTGGATAAGGATATCGCCTTACCTCCCGAACAAGAACGAGGGGTTGCTGCGGATATGACTGCCGAGGAACGGGATAATTTAGTTGGCTTGGTTTACCGCAAGTTGATGGAGATTGAGTCGCGGTTGTTACCTTGCGGTTTGCACGTGATCGGTAAGCCGCCGACTGCTGAAGAGGCGATCGCAACTTTGGTTAACATTGCCAATTTAGACCGGGAAGAAGACGGATTAATCAGTTTGTCGCGGATTATTGCTCAAAGTCTCGATCGGAATATTGACGAGATCTACACCAACAACGACAAAGGCATTTTAGCAGATGTTGAATTGTTACAAAACATCACCTTAGCCTGTCGCGATGCTGTTAGCGCTTTGGTGAAGGAACAAACCGATGCTGAGGGTAGAGTTTCCCTGGTTTCTAAGTTGAATTTCTTCAACATGGGCAAGAAAACACCCTGGATTGATGCTTTGCACGCAGCGGGTTATAAAAAGGTCGATCCAGAACTGATTAAACCGCTGTTTGAGTATCTGGAATTCTGCTTGCAGCAAGTTTGTGCCGACAACGAATTGGGCGCATTATTGCGCGCGCTAGAGGGCGAATACATTATCCCCGGCCCTGGTGGCGATCCGATTCGCAACCCGGATGTTTTGCCGACTGGCAAGAATATGCACGCTTTGGACCCGCAGTCAATCCCTACCACGGGGGCGATCAAGTCTGCTAAGGTTGTAGTCGATCGGCTGTTAGAAAGACAGCGCGTTGATAACGGCGGAAATTACCCAGAAACCATCGCCGTTGTGTTGTGGGGAACCGACAATATCAAGACTTACGGTGAATCCCTCGCCCAAGTAATGTGGATGGTGGGAGTGAAGCCAGTTCCCGACGCATTGGGCCGGGTAAACAAACTCGAATTGCTTTCTTTAGAAGAGTTGGGACGCCCTCGGATTGACGTAGTAATTAACTGTTCCGGCGTATTCCGCGACTTGTTCATCAACCAAATGAATTTGTTAGATAAAGCCGTGAAAATGGCAGCGGAAGCCGACGAACCGTTAGAAATGAACTTCGTCCGCAAACACGCCCTGAAGCAAGCGGAAGAAATGGGAATCAACCTGCGACAAGCAGCCACCCGCGTATTTTCCAATGCTTCTGGTTCCTATTCATCTAACGTCAACTTGGCGGTAGAAAACAGCACTTGGGAAAGCGAAGCAGAGTTGCAGGAAATGTACTTAACTCGCAAATCCTTCGCCTTTTCTTCCGACAATCCCGGAACAATGGAACAAGACAGGCAGATTTTTGAATCCTCCTTGAAAACTGCTGAAGTGACATTCCAAAACTTGGATTCTGCTGAGATTTCCCTAACCGACGTGTCGCACTATTTCGACTCTGATCCGACTAAATTGATCGGCAGTTTGCGCGCAGATGGCAAGAAACCGGCATCCTTTGTTGCTGATACAACCACAGCCAACGCGCAGGTGCGGACGCTATCAGAAACCGTGCGTTTAGATTCGCGGACTAAGCTGCTGAATCCGAAGTGGTACGAGGGGATGTTGTCGCACGGTTATGAAGGTGTGCGGGAGATTTCTAAGCGTCTGGTGAATACGACTGGATGGAGTGCGACGGCGGGCGCTGTGGATAATTGGGTGTATGAGGATGTCAACACTACGTTTATCCAAGATGAGGAGATGCAGAAGCGTTTGCTTAACTTAAATCCTCATTCTTTCCGCAAGATTGTCAGCACTTTGCTTGAGGTGAATGGCCGGGGTTATTGGGAGACTTCGGAGAACAATTTGGATCGTTTGCGTGAACTTTATCAGGAGGTGGAAGACCGGATTGAAGGGGTAGAGTAAAAAACTTGAAAAGGATGGGTATTTTACCCATCCTTTCCTCCCAAATAGCTCATAACTCTTAACTCTCCTTGAACTCATTTGAAAAATACAGTCACTAAAAATATGCAGTTAATCAATTTTTCTATAACCAACTACCGCAGTATTATTAAGGCTTATAAATTGCCTGTTTCTAATCTAACTGTTTTAATCGGTCAAAATAATGAAGGTAAATCGAACATTGCTAATGCCTTAGCGAGCGCTATATTGGCACTTAGTAATCCATCACGCTTAAGGATACCACATAGACAGAGAGCAATTGATTATCCAGAAAGTTATGATTGGCAAAGAGATTTTCCTATCTCTTTACAAACTAAAGATAAATTGGGCAAGTCAAGCTTTACGCTTGAATTTTCCTTAGAAGAGAGTGAGTGCGAAGAATTAGGTGATTATCTTCAGTCAAATACCATAAATAGAGAATTCAGTGTTTTATCACTTACTATTACTATAGATAAAGATCGTAACTTAGAATTTGCCCTTCAAAAAAAAGACAAAAAAAATAAATGGAAAGCCTTAGCGCCAAAAACAGCCTCTAAAATAGCTACTTTTATAGGGCGAAAAATTACATTTACATATATTCCTGCTATACGTACCTCAGAAGCGGCCATCAAAGTTGTTCAACAAATGGTTGATCGAGAATTAGCTACCTTAGAATCTCAACCAGACTATCGCGCAGCACTAGAAGCGATTGATCAATTACAAAAGCCTATTCTAGACAAAATATCTGCAAAAATAACTCAACCATTACAGGAATTTATACCACAGGTTAAATCAGTAAAGATTTCTGTTTCTCAAGAAGTAAGGTTCAGAGCATTAAGAAGATGTGAAATTATCATTGATGATGGAACTCCAACGCCTCTAGAAAGAAAAGGTGATGGAATTAAAAGTTTAGCAGCTATTAGTTTACTAAGGAGAGAAAATACTCAAAATCGACTATCTATTGTCGCATTGGAAGAACCAGAATCACATCTTCATCCTAGTGCCATACATAGATTAAAAGATGTTATAGATGAATTATCCAGTAATCATCAAGTAATTTTAACAACTCATTGTCCTTTATTTGTTAATAGAATAAATCTTGCTAGCAATATTCTAATTACTAATAATAAAGCTGTCAACGCCAAAAAAATTAGCGAGATTCGTGAGATTCTTGGAGTACGAGCTTCTGATAACTTGATGCACGCTCAAATTGTTTTAGTAGTAGAAGGAGAAGATGATAAAATTATTTTAGAAAGTTTATTTTCTTGTTACTCAGAATGCTTAAAGGCTTCTTTGAAAAATGGTACTTTAGTAATTGACCCTCTACATGGTGCATCAAATCTATCTTATAAACTGTCTTCACTTAAAGCATCTTTATGCGTTATTCATACTTTTTTAGATCATGACAAAGCTGGCAAGGATGCAATTGAGGAAGCTATGAAAAATAATCTTCTTAAAATAGCTGATTATCAGCTTGCTATCTGTAATGGAATGACTGAATCAGAAATAGAAGATTGTTTGAATAAGGAAATATATGAAGAGGCTTTAAAACTACAATTTGGTATTAAATTAAACTGTTCCGACTTTAAAAACAATAATAAATGGTCAGATAGGATCAAAAAGACTTTCTTCTCACAAGGTAAGAACTGGAATATAAAAATGGAATCTCAAGTCAAAGCAATAGTGGCTGAACAAGTAAATAATAATCCTGAAAACTCTTTAAATCTGCATAAAAGAAGCTCCATAGATACTTTAATTCAAGCATTAGAAGAAAAACTAAATAAATAAATTAGTGTTGTGTAGTAAATGACATTTGTCAAGCACTGCTATAGCAATTTAGTCTCTGTCTAACGATGCCTGACGACTCAGCCTTCCGTCTACTTCCCCTCAGCCAAAGAGCGATCGCCACTTTATTTCTTAAACCGATTTTCTTTCTCAAAGAGCGATCGCCCTTATCTTCCCAAAGTGCGATCGCCCTGATATTCCTCAAGTGCAATTAAACTTGACCAGGCAAATCCAACGCAATTAATAAAGCTTGATTCAGCAGAAGTATTGCTTCATCACTAAGCATTCCTCGTAAACTCAATAAACGAGATTTAGATAATACCCGTACTTGATCGGCCATACCGATAGAATCGTTAGTTAATCTACCGTCGGGAGCTTTAATTAATACCTGAGTGGGATAAACTCGTTTACCAGTTTGATAAGTAGTGCAGGGAATAGCCAAAACTACAGGGCTATATGTATAGTTATTTCAAATAAAAATGAGACACTAAGTTGCACAATAAGCGCGAATAATCTCATCAAGAGATGTGGCAGAA
>NZ_JAUBOY010000086.1:0-14661 GCF_036700465.1 Microcoleus sp. T3_A4
TGAGATTGCACTCACTTTTTTCACTTCTCTATTTTATTGCGATCGCATTCCTCTTTAAAAACTGTCCGGAGTATTGTATCACAATGTTGTCAAAAATGCCCTCATCAAAGACGGATGGAGAATTACCCACGATCCCTTGAGATTAAAATGGGGAATTAAAGATATGTACGTCGATTTGGGCGCAGAGCGGATTTTAAGTGCTGAGAAGGCTGGACAAAAGATAGCTGTAGAAGTCAAAAGTTTTGTGGGCGCATCAGACATGAATGACCTGGAGAATGCGCTGGGTCAATATTTAGTTTACCGTTCTGTTATCGCTAGAACTGAACCAGATCGAAAGCTCTATCTAGCTATTACACAATCAGTTTTTAGTGAACTATTGTCTGAACCACTCGGTCAAATTATTAGAGCAGATTATCAAGTATGTTTAATCGTTTTTTCTGAAAAAAATGAGGAGATAGTACAATGGGAACCTTAGAAAATTATCGTCGCATTATCAAAAAAATTCTGACTGAATATGCTCAAATACCTTATGCTTATGGAGATATTCAGATCGAAACGGTTTTTGATAGCGATTCCGACCGTTATTTGCTAATGATATTGGGACGTGAAAACGATATCAGAGTTCACGGATGTTTAGTTCATGTTGATATTATTGAGGGAAAAATTTGGATTCAAAGAGATGGAACTGAACAGGGAATTGCCAATGAGTTAGTAGCGGGGGGAATCCCCAAAGAACAGATTGTTTTGGGATTTCGTTCTCCCAATATTCGGCAGTACACGGGATTTGCTGTCAGTTAAATAGTAGTTTTGGGAGCATGGTAGGCTAGATCGATATTGCCATAGGGGAAAGATTGGGTCGATCGCACTTACTCTGACAGTGTTATTCTAGACCAGGAAGATAGAGAATGGCAAGAATTAGAGGCAGGAGATGCAATTGACTGCTAAAGTAGAGTATGAGTAGTTACTTATTAAGGGCGATCGCAGTAGCTCGATCGATTAACCAGCCACTATCGGAGTGTTTGATTTATGCTAATTGAGAAGATCGTTCAAGAACTACAAGACATTCCCGAAGACAAACTTGCAGAAATCTATGACTTGATTCACTACTTTCGCCTCGGATTAGGACGAGAACAGCCACAGCCTCGCACGCCTGGTTTACTGACAGGAAAACTCGGTGATGCTTTTTTTGAGCCCCTACCAGAAGAGGAACTCGAACAATGGGAATAAGCTATCTCATTGACACCCATATCCTGTTGTGGTGGCTTTTTGACGACCCCAAACTCAATGCCCAATGCCGCGACATCATTCGCAACCCGGATTTTAATATCATTGTCAGCACTGTTTCAGCCTGGGAAATAGCCACCAAATATCGCATCGGTAAACTTCCCGAAGCCAAACAGATTGTTGGGGAATATTCGCAAATCCTCCACCGATCGCAATTTATCGAACTAGCTATAACTTCAGCCCATGCCCTTCGCGCTGGCAGCCTGCCTATTCCCCACCGCGATCCGTTTGACCGGATGATTATGGCACAAGCTGAACTCGAAAATTTACCAGTTATTACTTACGATACAGCTTTTCATACGGGACTGATTGAAGTTATTCCCGCCGCCGAATCAAGATCGTGAGCATGGAAATGGCGATTCCCTTCGGGATAGCTTCGCTTCACGCACTTTTTAGCGATCGCAGACGAAAGAGAGTTAATGGGGATGGGATAAGGGCGATCGCACTTTGGGAAAGGAAGGGCGATCGCTCTTGCTGTGACAGTGCTATCCTAGATAAGAGAGCGATCGGAATAGGGAGGAAAAAATCTTGTCAACTATCACCGATATAGGAACTCTAATTAGCCGTCAGCCTGACATACATGGTGGCTGTCCAATTATTGCCGGAACGGGTGTTACAGTCCGGCGCATTGCTATTTGGTACAAGCAAAGTTTGAGTGCAGAAGAAATTGCTGATCGCATCGGGCATTTAACTCTCACCCAAGTCTATGCAGCTTTGACTTATTACCATGCTAACCGAGAGGAAATTGATGCTGATATTGCAGCGGAAGCAGCAGAGGGCGATCGAATAGAAGCATTGAATTCTCAGCGTAAGATTCAAAAGCAGCCGACGGATATAGCTTTGGAAATACCAACAGTAGCACATTATCCCAGTCGCCGAGAATTTATGAAATTACCGCTGGAAGAGAGGGGAAGGATTTTAGAAAGACAAGCTGAGGCAATGTTGCAACATTACCGGGAAGATAGAGAATGGCAAGAATTAGAAGCAGGAGATTTAATTGACTACTAACTCTCCTTCTTCTAAACGGGGTGATATTTGGTTGGCTAATTTTGACCCAACACTGGGAGCCGAAATAAAAAAAATTCGTCCGGCTGTAGTGGTAAGTTCTGATAATGTTGGTAAGTTACCAGTGAAACTGGCTGCACCTATCACAGATTGGAAAGAATATTATGCTGGTAATATCTGGCACGTTAAGATTGAGCCAGATATTGCTAATGGTTTAACGAAAGTTTCGGCAGTAGATGTGTTGCAATTGCGGGGTATGGATGTACAAAGATTCATTCGTAAAATAGGAGAACTTTCGACTACTGATATGGAGGAAATTGCGAGGGCGATTGTGGCTGTAGTAGAGTATCAGTAGTTATTTATCAAGAGCGATCGCACTTGGTTTAAGTAAGGGCGATCGCTGACTTACAACTTAGCATTCGCAGGTTACGCAGTCAGAAGGCAGTTATGGTTTAGCAGCTTTAACCACATCCTCAACCATTTTAATCGCCTCTTTGATTGCAATTTGACCGCTTTCTACGGCGCTAATTAAATCCTGAGCGTCTTTCGGGCTAATTAAATCCAGCCTGACGGGTTCTTTCAAGGAAACAATAAATTTAGTTTTATCGCTGTCTTCCAGCTTGGAGGCTCTTTCTTTGGCTTCAACATCTCTTAGCTGTTCTTTTAAGTTTTTAAGCATTTCTGCTTGTTTTCCCTCATTAAAATTGCCATCAAATATTCGTTTTACCCCTACAAGAGCAGCAGCACCTAAAGCTGCACCACCCACAACTAATCCTACGGGAGGTGCAACGGTTATTAACCCAAATAGAAATGATGCACCACCGAAAGCTGCCACCGCCGCACCGGCACTGACAGCCCCCACTACACCAATGCCAATCTCTGCTAAAATCCCTAATTTATCGTGTGGGTTTTTTTCCAGTTGCTCAATTGCCTTCATAATTTGCTCTTTGGTTGGCGTTTTATTGGCCGACATATTAAACCTCAATCTTTTTGCTAATTTGGGCAGTTAAGCAGTGATGACGTTGCGGAAAATTGTATTGAAAACGTCTATCAGTAATTGAAAAAAATCTTTGGCAATCTCAATAATCTCTTGAACAATTCCAATAATTCCATCAGACACCTCTTTGCCTCGATCGAGTCGGTGGCCGGCTATTGCACCAATTGGGATACCCAGCGCTGTTGCCAAAGGTTCTAATAACGGGCCGACAAATGGTATCGAACTTGCCAAAATTCTTACAGCGACACCAACAGCAACCCCTATCGCTAAATGGGGATGCGCTTTGACAAATTCTATGATTTTAAGGAGGAGAATTTTGCCGATGAGTAAAACTTTGTTAGCAGCTTTTTTCGTGTATGTGGCAAGTTCATGCAGCCGGATAGAGACTTCATGTGGCAAGCCGATATCATTTAACCAAACATACAAGTCGCTGCTACTCATTGCATCAGCATCGACTTGCCAGAGAGCCATTTTTAAATTAGCTTGTGGTAGGGATAATGCACTAGACATAATTTTTTATCCTTTTGGAAATTACCAAGTTTTTACGAACATTTCACGAGGCGAAAAGCCCCTAAACCTCTTGCAATTATTAAAAAAGCTGGTTGATAAAAAAGCAAACCCAGGCGGATTAACATCGGCACTCCTACCCATGTCAAAACTAAGGGCAAAACTAATTTATGAGCCTTTTTATTTACTTCTTTGCTCACGGACGCAACCACATTTTAAGCAATTTCTTGCTTTAATGCCCCTCATTAAAAAGTTTAACTTTAATTTTTATGTATTGTCCAGTAGGAGAATGTCACAATTGGCCAGTAGTTGATAAAATTAGCTAGCCGTTAAAAGTCACATTTTGCCATCCTTAGTCAGAAAAAGTCAGAAAAAGTCTGGTACAATAGATAAAACCTCCTACATTTACCCAATAAATGGATGTTCAAGAACTCTTAAGGTTGGCCGATGGCTTGGTGTTCACTAAGACGGGCAAACACCTAGACGATCTGCAACAGGCAGTAGTACGGGGAACTTGGCAAGGTAAAAGATACTCCGAAATTTCCAAAGAGGTTCATTGTACTGAACGCCATGTCAGAAATGTTGCCTCAAAGTTATGGCAAATTCTTTCAAAAATCTTAGAGGAAGATGTTAATAAATCCAATTTTAGCTCCACAATGGAAAGATATGAAATCTCTAAAATTTCAAATTCTGGTTATTTTAACCTTGTCCACAAAGGGAATATAAACGTCTGCACAGAAACCTCGCACCCTCCAAAAACTCCACAACACTCACCGCCTGCACAAACCTCAAATGAAGACGACACCCAACAAAAACCGCGACTTGATTTAAGAGACGCACCGGAGATCAAAACCTTCTACAACTACCCCAACTCACCTCTCACCGCCCTCGAAAACTCGATCGCCCGCCAAAACTGCCGCCTCCTCACCATCACAGGCATGGCAGGCACCGGCAAAAGTGCGATCGCCCGTAACCTCATCCCCCAAATTCAAACTCAATTCGATCGCATCATCTGGCTCAGTCTCCGCACCTCCCCACCCCTCGAAACAACCCTCAAAACCCTCATTCAATTTCTCTCAAATCAACCAGAAAGTAACCTTCCCACCAACACCGATGCTCAATTGTCAATCCTCATAGAAGCATTGCGCGACAATCGCTGTCTAATCCTCCTAGATGACGTGCAGCAAATTCTCAGCAGCGGGCAACTTGCAGGAAATTATAAACCCGGATATGAAAATTACGGAACCCTATTTAAACTCATAGGTGAAATTCCCCACAACAGTTGTTTAATCCTCAATAGTTGGGAACCTCCCTCAGACATCATCACATTCACCGACGATAATTCAGCAGTACGTTTATTGCAGTTAACCGGTTTAGGTGAAACAGCAAAAGAAATTCTTAGAGAAAAAGGTTTATTGGATGAAGAAAGATGGCCAGACTTGATTAACATTTATCAAGGCAATCCCCTCTGGTTAAAATTAGTCGCTCAAACCATTAACAACTTATTTAGCGGTAGAGTATCTCAATATTTGAGTTTTCAACCAGTATTTTTAGGTGATGAATTGACACCAATATTGCAGCAGCACTATCAGCGGTTGTCTGAAATAGAAAAACAGGCTATTTCGCAACTTAGTAATGAAATCGAACCTGTTTCGTTTCCCCAATTTATGGCAAAATGTCAAGGTTCGCAGCGCGAATTATGTCAAGCAATTCAATCTTTATCAAGACGGGGAATGATCGAAAAAATGAGCTGTGAATCTGAAATAGTTTTCACGATGCCACCTGTGTTAAAACAGTATGTAAAAATGGTGGCAGAATAGTTTTAAATATCTAGCTAAATGAGATAAAATCACGATCGCAACTCCTACCCAACTTAAACTAATGCTCACTTTCGATCGATTCATCAAGCAACTGCCAGATGAAAACGGACGCTATGAACTGGTTAATGGAGAAATTGTCAAAACTTTACCAACAATAAGACAGCACGAAAATGTAGCTGATTTTATTGAAAATACGTTCCAATACGAGGTAAAAATACTCAACCTGAATTACAGGGTATCTGGCAGAATTGTAGTCAGGACATTACTCTCAAATGGTAAAGAACAAGGCCGACATCCTGATATTACCGTAGTAGATAAAACCCTCTGGGAATCCCAACCTTTCGCCCCCTCAGCCCTAACTGAACCCCCACAATTAGTTGTAGAAGTTGTCTCAACAAATTGGGAAGATGATTATATCGATAAGCTGGATGAATATCAGCGGCTGGGAATTTATGAATATTGGATTGTCGATTATTTAGCTTTGGGTAGCAGAAACTATTTGGGCAACCCGAAAGAGCCGACTGTTTTTGTTTACCTGCTTGATGAAAATGGCGTTTATAAAATGACGGCTTACCGAGGAACTGAGCGAATTATATCTCGAACTTTCCCCGAATTAGCATTGACAGCAGAGCAAGTTTTGGATGTATGATATCAAATTCAGCTTAAATATCGGCTTATCTCGTTTATGAACAGGCAAGATGCCTGTTCCACAAGAAAATTTACTCTTTGTGGAACAGGCATCTTGCCTGTTTCTGACGAACTTTTCCCTTCCCTCAAACTACGATCGCATCGCCTGTTTTTGCTCCGCCTTCAAATCGCGGTTGCTAGCAGCAGCCAACTCCGCATCCAACAGCGTCTTACCAGTCGCAGCCAAATACACATCATCCAAACTCGGCCGAGATTGAGCAATCCCAAAAGTAGGAAGTCCCGCATCTTTTAAAGCTTGCTGAATAGTCACCAGCGCATCGCTTTGCGGTGTTACTACTAAATTGAGAGAATTTCCTTGAGCCGCGTTGACAATTACTTCCTGCACAAAAGGCAAAGATTGCATTAAAGTTTTGGCTTTTTCCGCTTCTTCGATCGGCGAAAACTCCCGAATCCGCAGAGTCACCCGATCGCCCCCAACCCGATTTTTCAACTCCTCCGGCGTGCCCTCAGCAATCACCGTACCCTTGTCAATAATCGCCACGCGATCGGCCAAAGCGTCAACTTCTTCGAGATAATGGCTGGTAATCAAAACCGTAGTACCTTCCTCCCGCAAGCGCCGCAGGAAATCCCACACCACCACCCGACTTTCAATATCCAGCCCGACAGTCGGTTCGTCTAACACCAAAACATCAGGCTGATGCAGCAACCCAGCAGCTAAGTCAAGCCGTTTGCGGATACCGCCGGAATAAGTACCCGTCTTTTTATTTTCCCACTCCTCCAAACCGAGGAGTTTCACCATTTCGTCAATCCGCCCTTTAATCCTAGGGCGCGGCAAATGGTAAAGCGCTGCTTGCAGTTGCAGGAGTTCCCGCCCCGTCAGCACCTTATCAAGAGCCACTTCTTGGGCGACGTAGCCGAGTCTTTGTCTAGCAATTCTCGGCTGACTGACAGCAGAAATGCCAGACACTTCAATGCGTCCGCTATCGGGCGCACTCAAAGTACAAAGTACCCGCAGGGTTGTGGTTTTGCCTGCACCGTTGGGGCCTAGCAAACCAAATATTTCCCCCGGTTCTACCTTGAAGGAAACATCTTTAACGGCTTCTACAGTGCCGTAGCGTTTCTGAAGATTTTCAATTAAAACGGCGGGAGCCATATATTTTGGGGATGAACTGGTTGTTAATATTTTGACACTTCCGGGCTCAAATTGCCGGAATGGTCGATCGACCAATGCGACTGGCTGTGCTGGTAACGATCGCACACTCCTCCTCAACGGGAAACTGCCTATAGTTTTGATTCTTAATATCAGTTTAAAAAAAATTAACTTTATAGCCGTTTTCAACCCTGATATTCATCAGTTTTCCCACTCTCCAATCTCCCCTCTCAAATCCCAAAAATTATGAGTCTTGAGTTAATTATAACTTTTCAGTTAACAACTCAAAACTCACAAGTTTTCAACAAGTAGAGATGCACCCGAAACCTGTTATTTTTTAATTATCTCTACCTATAGGCAGATGTGTAGCGAGATTTTGATAATTAACACACTGGTCAAACACATCACACTTTCGAGCCAACTATTAAACACAAAAAACTTCCCTACTTGGCAAGTTCTACTTGTAACGAGTTCCCAAAAAATGTAACTGTAGGACCGTGATCTCAACCCCGATAGTTATGAGTAATTACCAATTCTTTAATCGAAAATGGTATTAACTCCCCTAAAGGGAGTGCCTGCCACGTCTTTAATCGACAATTTTTACCCAACCGCGGCGCACGTTATACAGCAGTCGGTTGATGATGGCATACTCATCTTCATTCAGTGTTCTTTCTAAGAGTGCAGATCTGAGCTGTCTCCGGTCGTGGCGAGTCACGACGCTGGAGAACATGACCTGACCAAATAACTCTTCGAGTGTCATTTGGGATACTGACATGATAAACCTCCTAGTTGATTGAGACAGATAAAATTTTAACAGGCTTGTTGTATTTGTATTATGCACTCTGAGAGCGACTTCAAAGGCGATCGAACACATTGACACGGTGTGATTTTTTGGTTAAAAATCTGTGACCAAGACTTTGATGACAAGTGACTTGGATCTCTTAAATTGGTGATGCTTGTCACTAAAGTCAGGAGACAGTTGACAGTTGACAGTTGACAGTTGATCGAGGGAAGAAGCCCGATCGCCCGATCGCCAAATCTAAGCTTCGCCCATCGCCCTCAACAACTCTCCATCCCGTCCTCACCGCTTCTCAACCTTATTTTTCCCTATGCCAATTTTCCAGCTAATTGAGGCATCGGTCAATAGTCGCCACAACCGACTCGGCCAACTCTTTCAGCGCGTAACCCCCCTCCAAACCAAAAGCTATGCGGCGGGTGAGTTGCAGGCAGTATCCGGTGAAAGTACCGAAATCTGACGGCATCAGAGTCATGCTCGCCAGCGGATCAGACGCAGTAGCGTCATAACCAGCGCTGACAATCAACAAATCCGGTTCAAATTTTGACAAAAAAGGCACGACAAGAGATTCAAAGGCGCTCAGGTATTCAGCTATGCCGCTGCCGGGATACAGGGGAATGTTCAGCACGTTGTCGTAGGCACCGCGCTCCTCGGCATCTCCAGTTCCCGGATAGCACGGAGATTGATGCAGGGAACAGTAGGCAATTTGGCGGCAGCTTTCCACCAAAGATTGAGTGCCGTTGCCGTGGTGCACGTCCCAGTCGAGGACAGCGACGCGGTTGATTCCCGGCTGTTCCAAGGCGTAGTGAGCGGCGATCGCAGCATTGGAAAACAAGCAAAAACCCATCGCGCGGGCGTTTTCGGCGTGGTGTCCCGGTGGCCTGGCCAGCACAAAAGCCGGTTCCCCCGCAGCCACCACTCGATCGACCCCATCGAGCCAAGCACTCGCCGCTAGAAGCGCTACATCGTAACTTTCAGCAGAAATCGGCGTATCACCGTCGAGGTAGCCACCTCCCCGATGAGCCAAATGTTCGACTTCTTTGATGTATCTTTGCGAGTGAACTTTTTTGATAGCCGAGAACAGTTGTTGTTCGCGCTGCGCCACTGGGGTGGGCAGTTGCCACTCAATTTGAGCCGCCCAAGGAGCAGCTTTCAGAGCGTTGACGATCGCCGTTAAACGTTCTGGTCGCTCTGGGTGAAGCATTCCAGTCTTGTGCAGCAAGAAATCTTCGGAGTAGATGACGGGTAGCATCGGCTGATTTTAGATTTTAGATTTTAGATTTTAGATTTTTAGTTTGCTTTAAGAAGGCCTTCGGTTTTGTGAAATTACAATTGCGATCGGGAAACCCTTTTCTTTTTTTAGATAACCCTCAAAAAAACTCACCAAAGCATGAAAGCCTTCCCCCTAAAAAACCATTTCTAGCTTTTGCCAATTGATGACTAAATCACCAACTGCCAACTTACGAATTTCCCTTGTTTCGCCCATTAATTTTTCTGGCAACTTTCCCATAAATTCAAAGGCAAATTGTGATATAATTTCAGGAGTAATTTGCAATATTTGGCAGCTCTACTGAATCCAAACCGATTTTATCGCATTTTTGAGATTTATAGCGGTCAAATTTAAATTTTTAACGGAGTTTTTCAACCTATGAGTATCTCTGAGTCGCGGATAATCCCGACGGATCTGGGTAATGAGATGTCCCGATCGTACTTGGAATACGCCATGAGCGTAATTGTCGGTCGGGCGCTACCAGATGCCAGGGACGGTCTCAAGCCCGTTCACCGACGCATTCTCTACGCCATGAACGAATTGGGCTTGACTCCCGATCGACCTTTCCGCAAATGCGCCCGCGTCGTGGGGGAGGTGCTGGGCAAGTATCACCCGCACGGAGATACAGCAGTTTATGACGCCCTGGTGCGGATGGCTCAGGATTTTTCCATGCGGGAACGCCTGATCAACGGCCACGGCAACTTCGGCTCCGTTGACAACGACCCGCCCGCTGCCATGCGGTACACCGAATGTCGCCTCACAGCTTTGACTAGCGACTCCATGCTGCGCGACATCGACTCGGAAACAGTTGATTTCGGCGACAACTTCGACGGTTCCCAGCAAGAACCCCTCGTACTCCCGGCACGCATCCCCCAAATTTTGCTCAACGGTTCATCGGGGATTGCTGTAGGGATGGCCACCAACATTCCGCCGCACAATTTAGGCGAAATAATTGACGGTTTAGTAGCACTAATTCACAATCCAGCAATTACTGACCTGGAATTGATGCAGTACATCCCCGGCCCGGACTTTCCCACCGGAGGGCAAATTCTGGGTAGAGGCGGCATTCGCGATGCTTACACCACCGGGCGCGGTTCGATTACAATGCGCGGAGTCGCCGGCATTGAAACCATCGAACATCCCGGCCGCCCCGACAAAGAAGCAATTATTATCACCGAATTGCCTTACCAAACAAACAAGGCAGCGCTAATTGAGAAAATTGCCGAACTTGTCAACGACAAAAGATTAGATGGGATTTCCGACATTCGCGACGAAAGCGATAGAGACGGAATGCGGATCGTCATCGAGCTCAAGCGCGACGCCTATCCCCGCGTCGTCCTCAATAACCTCTACAAACAAACACCCCTCCAAGCCAACTTTGGAGCCAATATGTTAGCGCTAGTAAATGGGGAACCCCAACTACTTACGCTCTCCCAATTCCTCAATGTCTTCCTAGACTTCCGCATTGAGACAATTACTCGCCGGACTCAATACGAACTCCGCAAAGCAGAAGAACGCGACCACCTTCTGCAAGGCTTATTAATTGCCCTAGACAACTTAGATGCAATTATTCACCTAATTCGCGCCGCTGCCGACTCCGCCGCAGCGAAACAAGAATTGATGGATAATTACGGTCTTTCTGAACAGCAATCCGACGCAATTCTGCAAATGCAGCTCCGGCGTTTGACAGCATTAGAAGCGCAAAAAATTCAGCAAGAGCACGAAGAATTGCGCGCTAAAATTGCCGATTTGGAAGATATCTTAGCGCGCCGGGAACGCATCTTAGAAATCGCCGAATTTGAAGCAGTCGAAATCCAAACCAAAATCGCCACTCCTAGACGCAGCGTCATCGAACACGCCGAAGGAGAAATCGATGAAAGAGATTTAATTGCCAACGAACAAGCAATTATTCTGATCACAGAGCAAGGCTACATCAAGCGGATGCCTGTCAGCACTTTCGAGGCCCAAAGTCGCGCTACTCGCGGCAAAGCAGGCGCGAAAATGAAAGAAGACGACGGAGTAGAACATTTCCTTTCCTGCTGCGATCACGATAGCGTTTTGTTCTTCAGCGACAGGGGCGTAGTTTACTCTGTCAAAGCTTATCAAATCCCCGTCTGTTCCCGGACTGCCCGCGGCACTCCCGTGGTGCAACTGCTGCCGATTCCTATAGAAGAAAAAATCACTTCTATGGTGTCAGTCACAGAATTCACCAGCGAAGAATACTTGGTCATGCTGACTCGCGGCGGCTACATTAAGAAAACCGCACTTTCCGCTTTTGGCAACATCCGCACTAATGGATTAATCGCGATTTCTCTAGAAGAAGGCGACCAACTGCGCTGGGTACGGAGAGCAAAAGTGGGTGACAGCATCATCATCGGTACGCGCCAAGGCATGGCAATTCATTTCCGCACCAATCACGAACAGTTGCGCCCAGTCGGCCGCGCGACGCGGGGAGTAAAATCAATGAAATTGCGATCGGGCGATGAGTTGATTAGCATGGACATTTTGCCGAGTTCAATTGTTGCCGAAATTGCTGAATTGGAAACGGAAGACTCCGAATTTGAGGGAGCTAATATTGCTCAATTAGAAACGGACGAAGCGGAATTTGAAGGGGCAGAAAGTGCTGAATTGGAAACGGAAGATGAAGAATTAGAACTGCAAGCCGAGGAAAGTGAAGGCGAAGATGTCGAAGAAATTTCGGCAGTTAGCAGCGAAGTTCCTTCGGTGTTGGTAATTACCACCAACGGCTATGGCAAGCGGGTTCCTGTTTCTCAATTCCGCCTACAAAGACGGGCTGGCAAGGGATTGACGGCTACTAAATTCAAGTCGAAAAAGGGTAAGGATCAGGTAGCTGCCCTGCGAATTGTCAACGAAGATGACGAATTGATGATCATTACCAACCGAGGTATTATTATCCGTCAGGCTGTGAGTGCAATTTCCACCCAATCCCGCACAGCAACCGGTGTGCGGGTGCAGCGGTTAGATGAGGATGATTCGATCGTAGCTGTGGCTTTAGTGCCGCCTGCTGGTGAAGAATCGGCGGAAGAATTGGAATCTGAGGAAGTGGCAGAATAGTCATAGGTTAATAGTTTGTAAGGTGCGCGCTGCGTACCTTACTGCTGAATGGTAAAAATGCGATAACTGGTTTCCAGGCTCTGCCTGGGAACCGATGTAAGCGAGGCTCTGCCTCGATTGCGCTTGCGATCGGGAAAATTGGAGGCAGAGCCTCCTGATCTGCGTACCCAGGCTCTGCCTGGGTACGAGTAATTGCCCCAGATTTAGCGATTGAAATTGCCGACAGTTCTCTTGTTGACGATTTGGGGACAAAAAGAATGATTTATGAAGAATTAGGAGTGTCTGAGTATTGGGTAGTAGACGTACAAAAAGCGCAAGTTATTGCTTTCAAAATAATTGCTAACCGGGGAAGCGAACGGCTGACGGAATCTCACGTTTTGCCGGGGCTAAAAGTTGCTTTATTAGAGGAAGGTTTGCGCCGCAGTCGCCAGACGGACAATACAGAAGTAGGCAACTGGTTTTTAGAGGAAGTTCGCGGGAATCGTCAATAGTGCGATCGACTCCATTCTTTTTTTAACTGCAGGCTAGAAACTCGGTTGCACTTGTGACCACGAAAATTGGAGGCAGAGCCTCCTGATATGCGTCCCCAGGCAGAGCCTCGGTACGAGTAAGAAACCGGGTTTCTGCGCGTGTCCAGGACACGGAAAAGCCATGTCCGGCGCTTGAATCGTTGACAATCGAGCCGATAATTGCTATAGCATAATAGAATTAAAAAGTTAATAGCAAAATTATCTAAAAATGCCTTATTTAACAGCAGCAAACGACATCAAAGCACTCATCGCTAAATTTTCGCAAGCTAAAATCCTGTGGGTGGATACAGAAATCGCTGACTATAAATCCAACCCCAGATTATCTCTGATTCAGGTGTTAGCTGACTCCACAGATTCGACGGGAGATGCCACTTTTCTACTAGATGTCTTGGATAAACCTGAATTGGAAAAAGATTTCATCAACCAAATCATGGTGAATCCAAATATTGAAAAAGTATTGCACAACGCCAGCTATGACATCCGATTTTTAGGCAATGATGAGGCTCTAAATGTCACTTGCACATTAAAAATGGCGAGAAAGATTCCCACTTACATTCTGCCCTTACCTAATCGAAAACTCAAAACTTTAATAGAAACACTTTGCGGCATTGCTTATGTAGATAAAACAGAACAAAGCGGCGATTGGGCAAAGCGTCCCCTCACCCAGAAGCAGCTAGAATATGCCAAGATGGACGCGGTTTATTTAGCTGGAGTGCATCGCCGCCTGCTAGAAATCCTTGCCCAATGTTACCCCGAACCCGCAACGGAAAACTTGACAGCATTGGGCGAAAAATATCAGGAAATAGAATCTCGGTGGAAGCCGCTAGATTCAGAAATCGCTGAAGTGAAAGAACGCATTAAAGCAGGGATGCTGGCGCAAAATCTCAAAGATAGTTCTTATTTTGAGCTTTCCAGTTCGATAACGATGAAAGTAGATTTTATGACGCTGGCCAGACTGACGCAAACTGAGGGAATTGAGTTAAATTTTCCGGTAACGCTGACGAAAGAAATTCAAAAACAGTTAGGCCAACTCATCGCCGATCCCTCTTTGGAAGTTGAGGAGATTGCTAGTTGGCGGTTAAATTCTAATGTACAGCAACGGCGGAAATCCACTAAGAAAATTGCGCCGGAACCGGAGAGTGACGATTTAACAGCATTGGGGGAAAGGTACAAAGAAATTTTGCCTGAATGGAAGTTGCTGGATTCAGAAGTTGAGCATCTGAAAGAGCGCATTAAAAAAGCAATGTTGGTGCAAGATAAGGAAAATACTCCCGATTTTAAGTTATCCAGTTCCTCGATTTTGAAGGTAGATTTTGCTAGGTTGGCAAAACTTGCGCTATCTGTGGGAGTTGAGTTAGATTTTATGGTGACGCTGACTCAATACATCCAAAAGCGGTTAGGGGATGCGATTAACAAAATTGATGTGCAAATTGAGTATATTACGAGTTGGCGGATGACGGCTAAGACTGTGGAAGATGAAGATGAGGAAATTCCGTTTTAAGTAGGGCTTGCTGAATATATCGAGCGCATATTACGTGGGCTGGGTTAAGAGAGCGTGCGATCGAGAGTAAAGTCGCCG
>NZ_JAUBOY010000018.1:0-124954 GCF_036700465.1 Microcoleus sp. T3_A4
GTTGTTTGAGAATGGGTAAGGTTTCTGGGTCATCTTTCCACCCCCGTGCTATTTCTTCTACTGCTGAAGAGCGCACACGCGAATTATCGTCTGAGTCAGCGCGTTGTTTGAGAATGGGTAAGGTTTCTGGGTCATCTTTCCACCCCCGTGCTATTTCTTCTACTGCTGAAGAGCGCACATCCTCATCATCGTCTGATTCAGCGCGTTGTTTGAGAATGGGTAAGGTTTCTGGGTCATCTTTCCACCCCCGTGCTAATTCTTGTACTGCTGCACGTCGCACATCCCAATTATCGACTGATTGAGCCAGTTGTTTGAGCCAAGGTAAGGTTTCTGGGTCATCTTTCCAAGTGGCTGCAATTGCTGCTACTGATTGTCTGCGAATTTGAAGAACTAGGTAGTAATATTCTGGAGATGGAGAAGCAGTGATATTTTCGTATTTAGTTAACTCTTTAACTCGATCGCGCAATTGACTAGCAATTCCATCAATAGTATTTCTATTCCTCACTTCATCCAGACACTTCGCGGCCAAAAACAGATTACTAAACTTTTCCGCTTCCCCATTCTGAGTCATTAAATACTCGATAATTTCCCCGGTGAACAGTTCATTAATCGAACCTGCAATCAACCGCAGAACTTCGTGCCAAGACTCCTCTTGCCAGTGTTCACCAAACACCTGGGTTTTGAGATATTCCAGATCTATTTTGCGTTCTCTTTCAAATTGCCAAACAAAATCCGCAGCACAAAAATATTCCAAAAACGTCCGGTGCACAAAAGCATAATAATCTGCACCCAAAAAGCACAAAATAAAATTGCGAGTCCGTAGTTGCTCGACAATCAACTTAGCTATCTTGGGAGAATCTTTGATTTTAATAACTTGCAAATAATCATCAACAATCTCTTGCAATCGTGGCGCGGCAATTAAATTTCCAGCTAAACCCCTAGCATTTGCTTGCATTTCCGCCGCAACTAGCCGCAGCATAGCTTGTTTGTCCTTGAAATCAATCACCACATCAAAACGTTCATCATTGAGAGCTTTATCCAAATCCCACTGTTGCAGCAAAACTCGCGAACATTGATGGTATAACTCTGCTCTATCTCTCGGCAATTCTTGATAGCGATTGAGAATCGCCATCATCGTTAACAACAAAGGATTTCCCGCCAATTCTCGAATAGCCTGAGATTCAGCAATCGCCCGACGTAGCCTTTCTTGCTTTTGAACCCGGTCTTTTAGATTATTAAAAGTCAAATTATGCCATTTTTGCAGAAAATCTTCAATTTGCGAATCTGTCAAATCTTGTAGCATGAAGTGCCGAAAGTTTGCGTCACGAAGCTGCTGCGGCTTGTAACCAATGACGCGAGAAGTCACCAACACTCGCACGCGGGGATAGTTCCTGGTAAAGTTAATAATCTCGCCAACCGCTTGCTCTCGTTGCTGCGGATCAAACACTTCATCTAACCCATCAAAAATCACAAAAGCGTCGCCAGCAACTAGCCGTGCTTGCAATAATTCCCGCTCAATATTGCAGATTGAATTGCTAGCTTGATGGAAAAAATCCAGAAAATCACTACACTGCTTGGAGTTGCAATCTTGCATATACTTCCGCAACTCAATCAGTAACGGAATCGGCTGCGAAGTCAAATTTGGGACTGGTTGTTCGGCCCATTGAAGAGCGAGATACTGAACTAAACTCGACTTCCCAGAACCCGGATCTCCCAAGATTACTAAATATGGGTAATTTTGTTTATCCTCTACTAATTCTAGTACAGAACGAGGAGCTGATTCAGCATAAACTTTTTTGTAGCGTTCCCAATTTTCGGGTAAAATATCTTCAGGATCTAGTTGATCGCTATCAATGAGTCGCTGTTGATAAGATTTGGGCAACTCATGAATTTGTGGCATAGCTTCGCCCACTTCCCGCACATCTTGAGCAACAAAAATATTCCACAATTGCAGTTGATAGCTGTAACCCGAAGTTTCAACTGTATCTAATCTGAGATAACCGTAATTATTTTTAATTGCGTCGCGATACCGCAGCCAACTAACATCAGCAGTTTCTTCCAGTGCTACAGCACCTTTTGGCGCAGCGAGTAAGTTTTGTAAAGCCAGGGATTCTTGCCCAAGTGCGAGTGCTTTGCGCCGATACCGTTTAGCTAATTGTTTCCAATCAAATTCATCAGGTAGCGGTAGTAGATGTAGAGTTTCCCAAGTCTGTGCTAACTGATGACTATCTGGGAATTGTTCAGCATTTTGAAAAGGCTTTCCCAATTCGGCGAGTACGGCTGGATGGCGAATAAATTGCTCTAAAGAGTCAGTATATTGAATCACTTTCGTTTCTGATTCATCTGCATCTTCCAACTCTTGCTGTACCAGTAGCAAAAACTGTGTCAGCGATGCTATGCAGGCTTGGATGAGGGTGTAGTGAGTTGAGTCTGCAATTTGAGCGTCATTTGTGGAGAAAAGTTTGACAACGAAATTATCGAGATTTTCGCGCATCAGTTTTTCCAGCAGAGTTTTGTAGAGAAACCCGACTGTATTTGTTGAAATTCCTGACATTGCTAGCAAATCCATAAGGGCTGCCTCATTCGTTCTGTCTTATTTTACCACAAATTTTAGCTCCTCCAAATCTCCCTTCATAAGTCCGAGAGTCCGACAGGGAATGAATTCCCTGTCTCAAAGCTAAAGTCCTCTTAAGAAAACTCAAAAGAACACTTTTTCTCATTTATTCTCGTTCCTCGGCTGTGCCTAGGAATGTTTTCTTGTCCCCCCCTTGTGTTTTGGGGGTTAGGGCGGATCTAGACTTTAATACAAACAAAAAAGATTTTCTGTTTAATGTTAAGTTGTCACTAAGCGGCAAAACCTAGGAATGTTAAGCTAAAGGCTCTTGCTGGTATTTTTCGATGATTTCCCTCGCCTGAGTGCGAATATCATCACTGACATCAGCCTGACTATCCACCACAGATTGTAATTTTTCAATTAGCAGATTCTGCGTCTCTGGAATTTGGCGAAAATCCCTCATATCTTCACAACATTTAGTAGCTAGAAAAAGATTCCTAAAATCATTCGATGCTCCATCTTGAGCTAGCAAATACTCAATAATTTCTTGACCAAACGTGACATCAAGTTTCCCCACAATCAAACTCAGAACCTCATGCCAAGATGAATTATGCCAACGAGTACCAAAAACATCTTGTTTCAGTTTTTCGATGGTAATATTCCGTTTTTTCTCGAAAGCAACTACAAAATGCCAAGCACAAAAATATTCCAAAAAAGTCCGGTGAACAAATCCATAGGAATCACCGCCGAGAAAACATAAAATAAAACTTCGCGCTGTTAAAGCCTCGCGCAAATAATTAGCTATTAATCCAGGATCAGAAATTTTTTCCTGTTGTAAATATTGAGTCAATGTCTGGTCTAAATTTTCCTGGCTGAGGACTAAATTTGCCTTCAATGTGTCAGCACCATATTGCATTTGGTGAGCGACCAAGCGCAACATTTCCTGTTTTCTAGTATAATCAAGATACTTATTTACTAAAGGAGGTAACGGACTTCTGTCTTGCAAGTTTTTGCTGCCATCCCAACGCTGTAGCAATAATTCTGAAGCCCTTTCATATAAGGTAGCTCTATCTCTTGGTAGTTCCTCAAATCGGTTCAGAATTGCCATCATGGTGAGCAGCAAAGGATTTCCTGCTAATTCTCTAAAAGCTGAGGAATTATCAATTGAACCCAGGAGGCGATCGCATTTTTCAATTCCTTCATCTGGGCGATCTTCAAAAGCCAATTTGTGCCATTGAGTGACAAAATCTTTAATTTGCTCTATATCTAAGTCTTGCAACATGAACTCCCGAAAATTAGCATTTCGGAACCGTTGTGCCTGCTGTTCGTAACCAACAATGCGAGAGGTGACTAAAACTCTGACTTTCGGATAGTCATTAGCAAAATTAATAATATCAGTAACTACATTTTCCCGTACTGCATCATCCAGCACCTCATCCAATCCATCAAACATCACAACAGTTTGATGATTTTTCAACCATTCAGCTAAATCGTGCTGATTGAGAGTACCGCCGCTAACTCCAGTTCCTTTATGAAGGTATTCTAAGAAACTGCACGGTGATTTTTCTTGATTTTCAATATAATTTCGCAATTCAATGAGTACAGGCAATTCTTTGGAAGACAAAATGATTGATTGAGCCCTTGCCCATTCTAATGCCTTAAACTGTGTTAGAGTAGACTTGCCAGAACCAGGACGACCGAGAATAACTGTATATTTGTAAGTTTGTTGACCGTCGTTGAGCAAATCTAAAACGGAAGGAAGAGGTTCTGTGCTATTCCTCTCTTCCTTGACCTTTTGAGGCACAAATATATTCCACAATTGCAGGCTGTAATGGCAACCGCTGGTATCTAAACTATCCAGCTTGAGTTTGCTGTAAGCTTTTATCAGTCCTTCTTGATAACGGCTCAAGTCAAAATCTGGTGAGATGGGAAGGCTTTGTTCGAGACTTTTTCTAATTCCTGCCAAATTTTCTGAATCTAAAAGTTCCCGTAAATCCTTCGACTCCCGAAGGATAGCTTCTACTTGTTTACAATAACGCTTGCAAACTTTTTGCCAGTTGAACTCATCAGGTAAACGCTGTAAATTGAGATCATTCCATTTTCGTTCCAGTAATCCACAATCAAAAAAAGTTCCATCAGCAGCAGAAGTTGTTCCTAGTGCTTGACTGAAAGGTTGACCCAAAGTTTCTAATACCGATTTATCTTGCAGGAACTGGCTTAATGAATCTTGGTATTGCAGAATTGGAGGACGCTCAATTTGTGCATCATCATCTTCTGCATCTTCTAGTTTTCCCTGTACAATCAATAAAAATTCTTTAATTCCTTTCCCGAAAGCAACTTTCAATGGTTCTTCTTTCGCTAAACCTACCAAATCTTTAATAGAGGCTTTAAAAAAATCTTTTACATGGTCTTCTAATGCTGAATGCGCCAGTTTAAGCAGGACTTCTTTGAAAATAAACCCAGTCAAGTTTTGTGCTCCCCAAAATACTAACCACTCCATTGTCTGAGTCTCCCGCGCCTGGTTGCTTACATTCTCAGTATATAATATTCGAGGCGCGATCGCCTTTTCCCAACAAAACAGTGCTGGACTCCCTACCAAGCTATCAAGAAACCGGGTTTTTCATCAGTTAAAGGCTCGGATGCAGCGTTTTCGGAAAAAAACCCGCTTTCTGGGCTCCCTACCAACCTTCATAACCGGGTGTTTCATCAGTTAAAGGCTCTGATGCAATATTTGTAGAAAACACCCGTTTTCTGAGATCCCATGCGTAAATCCTATGTTAGTTAAAATAGCGAGCAGCGGCGCTTCAAAGCTGCTTGCAAAAGAGTGTTGTACAGTTTTTCCTTAACAGTATAAGCGCCGAATCTTTCCAAGTGCGGATTGTTCATTTGAGCGTCGAACATCAGATAAGATCGCTCGCGCAATCTCTCCACCAACTTTACCATCGCCACCTTAGAACCCTCGGGAATTCGGTAAAACATCGACTCCCCAATAAACGCACCGCCGATCGACAATCCGAGAATACCGCCCGCCAATTCGTCGCCGCACCAAGTCTCGAAGCTGTAAGCCCAACCGGCCTCATACAAACCCCAGTAAATCTTCTTGAGCTCCTTAGAAATCCAAGTCGTTTCGCGATCGGCACAACCCTCAACCACCGCCCCAAAATCGCGGTTCACAGCCACCGAAAATCGATTTTGATTGATTGGGCGACGCAGGGATTTCGGATAGGTAAATCTTTCATCTAGGGGAATCAGCGCCCGCTGACGGCTCGAATACCACCCCAAACTTTCCTCGCCGTCATTTGCCATCAAGAAATAGCCTTGCGCGTATCCTTGTATAATTGTCGGTATATCATATTGCATATATTTATCAGTTGTCATTTCTCAGTTAACTTTTCAAAGTCAACATTAGCAATTAGGAATAATCATGTCTGAAACCATTGAACCTATTACCTTACCGCCCGCCAAAAACCCCGAACAAGAAGGCCAATGGCTCCAACAAACGCTGCTGGCATGGCTAGACTCCGAGTTTATCCCAGAAGCAGCCAACCAGCAAATAGCTAAAAGAGCTGCCCAAATCTATGTCCGCCAGCGCATGGAAGGCGAAAATGACGTGGGCAGCCTCGTAATTGCGATCGTCACCGAAATGCAGGCCTATGATTTTTCTAAAAGCTTCTACGGCGAATTTGCGATCGCCAACGCCGTCAGCGACTTGTTACTCGAAAGTCTCGGCATCGATAAATGCTGCGGCCAGTGAAGCAAGAAGGAGGAAAATTTAACTCATAAGTCTGAAACAAAAATCAACCCCAAACATAATCCTGCCGATTAATTGTGAGTTTTTTTCTTCCTTCTTCCTTCTTCCTTCTTCCTTCTTCCTTCTTCCTTCTTCCTTCGTGCTACCAGCTAGACTTCACAACACCGGGCAAAAGACCTTCGTGAGCCATTTCTCGCATCATGTTGCGAGACAGTCCGAAGTCACGATAGTAACCTCTGGGCCGTCCAGTTGCCCAGCAGCGGTTCCGCAAGCGAGTCCGCGAACTGCTGCGGGGTAGCTGTTGTAGTTGGCGGTGAATCGCCATTTTGTCCATCTGATTGTTAGCTTGGTCAAACTGGTCTTTCAGGTCTTCCCGCTTGTCGGCGTACTTGTCTACGAGTCTTTGGCGCTTTTTCTCGCGCTCGACCATGCTCTTCTTAGCCATAATCTGTTGATATCCTTAGATTAATCACAATCTACTATTTTACTATATTTTGGTGATTTTGGATCGCTTTTATTGGAATTATTTCTTTTGTCAACAAGATTTTTAGCAACAGGCAAGATGCCTGTTCCACAATAACTCAACATTTTTGTGGTACAGGCATCTTGCCTGTACTTAACCTTGGTGCAACACCAAACTATTAGCAAAAGGGTACAAATCTGCAATAACTCAACATTTTTGTGGTACAGGCATCTTGCCTGTACTTAACCTTGGTGCAACACCAAACTATTAGCAGAAGGACACAAATCTGCAAGTTCGCAAATATTGCAAGCCGGATTTCTCGCATTACAAACTGCCCTGCCGTGATAAACCAACCGAATCGACCAATTTTCCCAATCCGGCTGCGGCAACAATATCATCAAATCCCGCTCGATCCTTATAGGATCGGTATGTTCGGTCAATCCCAACCGCTGACTCAAACGTTTGACGTGAGTGTCTACCGTCACGCCCATATTAATACCAAAAGCGTGGGCGAGAACAACATTAGCCGTTTTGCGGGCAACTCCGGGCAATTCTAGCAGCAGTTCCATCCGCTGCGGCACTTGATTGTTAAATTTATTGACGATCGCCTGACAAGCACCTTTAATGTTTTTAGACTTATTCCGGTAGAAACCAGTCGATCGCACGAGACTTTCGAGTTCTTCTATATCAGCATTTGCCAAAGCAACCGCATCGGGAAAACGCTCAAACAAAGCCGGCGTTACCAGATTTACTCGATCGTCCGTACACTGAGCCGAGAGAATCGTCGCCACCAGCAACTGCACGGGAGTTTCGTAGTTGAGAGTGCAAGGAGCTTCTGGATAGAGGCGTTTGAGGCGAATCAGAATTTCGAGCGATCGTTGTTTTAAACTTAACTTTTTAGTCATTAGTCAGTAGTCATTAGTCATTAGTCAGTAATCAGTAGTCATTAGTCATTTGTTATTTGTTTTTAAATGGTTCCCAGGCACGACCGGGGAACCCATAACCAGAGGCTCTGCCTCGCTTGCGTAGGAAAAAAAGAGAGGGAAAAATAGGAAAATAGGAAAACGGAAAACTAGACATAAATCTTCCTTCTTCCTTCTTCCTGAAATCCGTTACATCCGTTACATCCGTTACATCCGTTACATCCGTTACATCCGTTACAGAATCCGTTGCCGAACTTCCTTCTTCCTTCTTCCTTCATTTACTATTGCATGAAATTTCGCAAATCAAACCCAGCCAAATTAGCAGTATCGCGAATAATCAAGAAAACTCCCAAACCCAGCAACAACACCAAACCAGTCTGCATGACATTTTCCTGAATGCGGTTCGGCAGAGGCTTGCCCCGCAGTCCTTCTATCAACAGAAAAGCTAGCTGACCGCCGTCCAAAGCAGGTAAAGGCAAGATATTAATCACAGCCAAATTGACGCTAATTAACACCGCATACTGAAACAAACTCGCAGCATCCGATTTGGCAATCCCTGCACCAATCGCCACAATCGCCACAGGCCCGGACAACTTGTCGGCAGTTTGGCTGAAATTGCTAAGTAACTGCCCGAAACCTTGAACCGTCAGCAGCACAATCCGCTCAAATTCTTTGGCGGCCTTGCTAAACGCCTCTACAAATCCGGCCCTCTGCCGCACCACAGTGCCGTTAGAAGTTAGCTGCACGCCAATGCGACCTTTGCCGTCGGGCGACTCTTCAGGAGTTACTGTCACCAAAAATTTTTGTTCTTGGCGCTGAATTTCCAACGCTAGGGGTTGGTTGGGATGATCTTGGATTGCTGTGACCAATAATTTGATTGCTTCGCGGGAAGCGCCCAATTCCTTGCCGTCAACAGACAGAACAACGTCGCCCGATCGAATTCCGGCTTGTTTCGCGGCAGAACTGACTTCTGCGGCGACTTCCGGGACTTTAACTCCCGGTAGGTAGTTCATTTGTGCAGCGCCGACAGTGCTCAATTGCACCACCAGCAGGAAATAAGCAAAAATTAAGTTGGCAATTACCCCTGCACTAATGACGATCGCCCGATCGAGCACAGGGCGATTTTTGAGCAAATTCGGGTCATTTGGGGGAATTGTACTGTCTGGATCGTCGTCCGGGAAACCCACGAAACCTCCCAGGGGAAAGGCGCGGAGGGCATATTCAGTTTCCGGGCCTTGGTACTTCCAGAGGATGGGCCCGAAACCGATAGAGAAGCGGTTGACGTGGATGTGTTGAAGTCTCGCCGCCAGGAAGTGGCCGAGTTCGTGAACGACAATCAAGATACCTAAAACTGCGATCGCTGCCAAAACTGACATGAAGGATTCCACTAACACTTTTACTGGACTTTGATTTATTTTAATATCTTTTTAATATCGGTGGCTTCGGAGGGACAATTTTCAGTCAAACTGGAAGGTGGTGTTTTGGTCGTAAGTCCCAGGCGCTGCGATCGACCCGACGCTGCCAAACCGATCGCGCGATCGTACATGAGTTTACCTCTAAAACCAATTCCCATTACCAATTCCCTATTACAAATTCCCCATTACCAATTCCCAGTTACCAATTCCCCATTATGAAAGACACTTCTTTGAATATTATTGCTATTTCTATCTTTGCCATCACCGTTTCAATATTGTTGGGGCCCCTATTCAACTTGCCAGAAGCCGTACCTGCGATCGCCACTTTTTGCCTGTTGGGGCTAGCCACCCTTGACAGTTTCCAGTGGCAAGGTCAAGGCGGTACTATTTTATTAGATTGGCTGGGGGGAACTTCCAAACAAAAGCGCGATCGTATCCTTCACCACGAAGCCGGACACTTCCTAGTCGCCCACCTGTTAGGAATTCCCGTAACCAGCTACGCCCTCAACGCTTGGGAAGCATTTAAACAAGGTCAAACAGCCCAAGGTGGCGTCCGATTTGAAGACGAACAATTAGCATCTCAACTGCAAAAGGGCACTCTTTCCTCCCAACTTTTAGACCAATACTGCACCGTGTGGATGGCCGGAATAGTCGCCGAAAAATTTGTTTACGGCAGCGCACAAGGAGGAGCAGAAGACCGCACAAAAATTAGCGCAATTTTAACACAACTGCGCCGCCCCAGTTCCGAAATTCAACTCAAACAAAACTGGGGTTCGCTGCGAGCAAAAAACCTGATCGAAAGCCACAAATCAGCTTACGAAGCCCTAGTAGCAGCAATGGAAGAAAGAGCAACTGTTGCCGAATGCTGCGACATCATCCAGCAAAATTTATAGGAAAAAGATTACGCACTCTTGCCTTATAAACCCGGTTGCTGTGTAGATTTATTATTACTAAAACCCAGATTTTGCTTAGAAACCGGGTTTAAGAGCGTATTATAGGGATTACAAATTCATGTCAGAACCAAAAACTTTGCCAACAACACTGCAAACAGCGAACCCAAATACAGAAAAATTGTTGTGGCTGTTCGGTTTCCGGATCGACCCCGGCACCGAAATACCAAATCTATATACTCTAATTGTCTATGGAGAACAAGAGCCGCCCTTAATAGCCGGCGGTCAACTTGTATTTTTTACCCGTCCAGAACTAGCTATTAACGCTCTCCAATTGTGCAATATCGATGTCAGCGAACTGGGAAAGCCACCCACACAAATAGACGCTATTTGCGACATTGCAGAAACGCTATACTTGCTCGATGCCGAAGATTTTGACGAATCAGCTACTATCCTCAACTGTTTGAACGCGCTTTTCGATTTAGTGAAAGCTACTTTAATACCGATGCCAACTGAATACAAGCGCATACTTTATGATTTGGCAGACCATTTGAATATTGAGGAAGAGTTTGCAAGTTTTTTAGACGCAGAAGATATTCAGCGATCGGAAATTGTTAATGCCATTTTGTGGTGTGTGGGAGCAATTACAACAAAATCTAGATTGTTGACCGAGTAATTTAAGAAAAACTAGAATGTGAATCGAGAATAGATAATAGATAATATCGCCCAAGGAAATTGTGCCATGACTGTAACAGATTTACGCTTGTGGACTGTAGAGGAATACCGCCGCATGACCGAAACAGGCATTCTCAATCCCGATGAACGAGTCGAATTAATTGACGGGCAAATTATTTCAATGAGTGCAAAAAATCCTCCCCACGCAGCAACTAACCTCTGTGCAGCCGACTATCTCAGAAATCTGCTGGCAGGACTTGCTTTAATTCGCATTCAAGACCCGATCGCTCTAAGTTATAATTCAGAACCAGAACCGGATATTGCTGTAGTGCAAATAGACCCTCGACTGTACCAAGATTTTCATCCCGCGCCCGACAATATTTTTTTATTAGTAGAAATAGCTGACACGACTTTAGAAACAGACCGCAAGCGAAAAGCATCGGCTTATGCTAAGGCGGGAATTACTGATTATTGGATACTTGATGTTAACACGCGGCAAGTTTATGTTTTTCGCGAACCGGGCGAGGCAAACTACCGACAAGAAACAGTATTTAATGAAGATGATGTTTTGTCAATGCTGGCATTTCCCGAAATAGAAGTTCAGATTTCGCAACTGTTTCCTTAAGTAGGGGCAGGTTTTACCAAGAATAATTGCCTAAAACCAAGAATCTCGTAAACCTGCCCCTACCCACCTATAAATTACCAATTATCAATTACCAATTACCAATTCTTCACAATAATCCCGATCGCTACAAAAAACTTAGTATTAGGGCGTAGCGTGAGTTATACTCCTACTGGAAAGACTGTCACTGCAAAAACATCCTGAAATCAAAGTTTATGAGCAACACTTCCCCGCCTCAACCAGCCGCCAAAAATCCCGCAACACAAAAACTCAGTTTATCAACAAAATTAGCTTACGGTGCCGGCGACCTCGGCCCGGCAATTACCGCTAATGTTTTGGCATTTTACCTGCTAGTTTTCTTTACCAATGTCGCTGGTTTACCTGCTGGCTTAGCCAGTAATATTTTAGTAGTTGGCAAGGTTTGGGATGCCATAAATGACCCGATTGTGGGGGTTTTGAGCGATCGCACTTCTCACCCTTGGGGCCGCCGATATCCTTGGATCATATATGGTGGCATTCCCTTCGGCATATTCTTCTTATTGCAGTGGATTGTACCTAGCACGGATCACACAGTGTTATTTTGGTACTATGTTGCGATCAGCATTTTGTTCAACACCGCCTACACGGCTGTCAATCTTCCCTACACTGCCCTGACTCCAGAACTTACTCAAGACTACAACGAACGCACTAGCCTTAATAGTTTTCGGTTTGCTTTCTCCATTGGCGGCAGCATCCTTTCATTGATCTTAGCTCTAATTATCTTTCGTGTATTTGAAAAAGACCCGAATCAACAATATTTAGTATTAGGTGCAATCTGTGCAGTTATCTCTGTCTTGCCTTTGTACTGGTGTGTTTTGGGAACTCGCAAGCACGTCGCAGCCCAACTATTAGAAAACGCAGACCTAGATAATTCTACATCCTTGCCACTGAAAGAACAGTTGCAGATTGCATTTAGCAATCGCCCTTTTTTGTACGTCATTGGAATTTATCTTTTTTCTTGGCTGGGAGTGCAGTTGACTGCTACTATTATTCCCTACTTTGTTGTTAACTGGATGCAACAGCCACAATACGTTTTTAGCTTGGTGGCGATCGCAGTTCAAGGCACTGCATTAATCATGCTATTTGTTTGGAGTAAAGTCAGCGAGAGATACGGCAAAAAAGCCGTATATTTTATGGGCATGAGTTTGTGGATTATTGCCCAAGCTGGACTGTTTTTTCTGCAACCAGGACAAGTATTGCAGATGTACATATTAGCAGTCATGGCAGGTATCGGAGTTTCCACCGCTTATCTAATACCTTGGTCGATGATACCGGATGTGATCGAACTCGACGAACTGCAAACAGGAGAAAGACGCGAAGGCGTTTTCTATTCGTTTATGGTACTGCTGCAAAAAATCGGATTGGCAGGGGGTTTGTGGTTGGTAGGCCAAGCATTAGAAAGAGCTGGATTTCTATCTACAGTTCCGGGACAGCCGGCACCCGTACAGCCAGATTCTGCACTGTTTGCGATTCGAGTTGCGATCGGCCCACTGCCCACAATTGCTTTAATTGCTGGCATGATCCTTACATATTTTTATCCCATAACCCGCGAAGTTCATGCAGAAATATTGTTGAAACTTAGAGAAAGAAGAACACAAAATCACTAATCCTTAATAAGGAGTAGTTGGTAATTAGTAAAATCAAAAAACAACAACTACCGATAGCTAATCCGGGCGATATCAATAGCAATCCTCCCATCCTGTGCGAACTCTTTTTTTCCTGAAGAAGGTGTCATCTTCTTCTTGCATAGGTTAATTCAAAAAAAAGCCCGTTGCGCGTTTACCGAAAGGATTGCTATAGCTTGCTCGGAGGGCGAATCAAAGCGATAGTTTTAGGAAGAGTCCCGGAACCCAGAAACGTAGTTTTTTTAGGGAACAATATAAATATCGTAGCGCCATCCGCCTCGGTGGAAAGACCCAGAAGGCTGGAGTTGTTCGAGATGTCGATCGAGCTTGAGAACACAACTTATTAAATTTTATGTCTGTCGCGCACTATAGAGATGAGTTGGTGATATAATCACCACGGTAAACTAAGTATATACACTTAATCAGTCATCCAACTCCTCAAAAAGTTTATAATTAAAAGAAGAAACAGATTTTTCTCGGAAATTGATTGGATTAGTTGCCGTTCCAAAAAATCTGCTGAATGTGGCTAATTATATCGACATGGGAAATGCAAAACCTTTTAGCCGGTCAGTTAGCGCATAAGTTAATAAGTGCTTCTGCCGTTGACTCTGAACCGAAAAATGGCATAGAGGACAAATCAATACCAGCGCAAGCAGCGGCTGAGGTGTTACGGTCAATTGTAAAAGTTTGGTAAAGTTATGGAACCCCCTGTCGGGAAGCTGAGCGACACCTGAAAAAGTTTGCTTCGTCGCCCGGAAACCCGAAATACAAGCACAACGCAGCAGAGCCAAATGCAGTCTGATATAACTCTCCAGCAGTTGTAAAAGAACTTTTACTGCCGGCCTAGCATAGGGATTTAGTTATTTTTGTATACTATGTGAAAGTAGTGAGAACTATTAGAAGGAAGTGGGCTCAACCAACCCATAATTTCGTGTGATATCCTTAAGCCAATGCTCAAAGTATCAATCCGAAGGCTCGCAGAAGAAAGCTGATTTTACCCACAAAATATCCAAGAGGTCAACATGGAAAGAGAACAGGACGCTCATATCGTACCCATTAGCAACCAGAGCCGACAGGTGCAGCAATTTTCCGTTGACGAGGGAGAAGATTTAAGCGCGCAGCCTCAGAAAGGATTGAATGTAAAGCCGTTGTTGAGGACTTTTCAGCGACAAGCCCTAATCATTATTGGGATTATAGGTCTAGTAGGCACTGGAGCTGTTTATCAGATCAAGGGAGGCAAGAAAACATATCAAGGCGATTTTCGGATGCTAGTGGAACCCGTGACAACGGAGGCCAGAATTGCTGATCCCTCTGCCCTAGCCAATCGCGGCGAGGGGGGGGCAGTGCCTAATCGAGATTTTTTTAGTTTGGACTACGCAACTCAACTTGAAATTCTCAAGAGTCCTCAGATGCTGTCGGCTATTGTTAAACAAGTCCAAAAACGATATCCAAAAGTTACCGAAAAAATTCTTGAAAAAGAATTAATCGTTTTGCGGATAGGAGAAGATGAGAGGACGCTGACTAAAATTTTGGAAGTTCGCTTCATGGGGAATGATACTAAATTAGTTGAGTTCGTTTTACAAGAAACTAAAAAGAAATATTTAAAGTACAGTCTTGATGAACGCAAGACTCGGATTGGTGAAGGTGTTAAATTTATTGAAGACCAGCTTCCGGGACTCAATAAGCGCGTAAACGACCTGAAATCGGAGTTACAGTTGATACAGCAGCAGCAAAAGATTACCAATCCTCAAGAACAAGGCGCGCAATTAATCCAGCAAGTTCGTACCGTAGAAACTTTAGAGTTAGAAACTCAAAGGCTACTGCAAGAACAGAAAACGCTGTACGCTAACTTGCAAAAACAATTAGATTTTACACCAAATGAAGCTATTGCCGCTTCAGCTTTAAGCGAAGAGCCTCAATATAAAGAGTTGCTGACCAAGGTTAAGGAAGTAGAAGGTCAGATTGCTGTAGAAACAGCTCGTTTTAAATCTGCTAACCCTATAGTGGAAGCTTTAGAGCGCAAGCGGGCAAATTTAGTAGCTTTGCTCAACCAGCAAACTGATCGAATTTTGGGGCAAAATTTAGTCGGCACCCAAGCTAATTCTAAAGTTCAAAATTTTCAAAATTCTATTCGCATAGGCTTGATTAAACAATTGGTTGATACTGCTAACCAAGTTGAAGTCTTAGAAGCTCGCCTTCAGGCAATCACTCAAACTAAAAACAATTTAAACAGGCAAGCAACAGAATTCCCCACCATAGCCCGCCGCTACAACGAACTGCAACAGCAATTAGAAGTAGCCGCCCGCACCCGCGATCAACTTTTAAGCCAGCGGGAAACTCTGCGCGTCCAAGCAGCTCAAAGCCAAGTACCTTGGGAAATAATTTCTGAACCACGGATACCGCGAGATGAGAAGGGCAACCTAATGCCAGTTCCATCGAAAGCTAAAAACAAATTAATGATGGCAGTTGTTGGAGCGCTAGTTTTGGGTCTGGGAGCTGCTATCCTCATTGAAAAGTTCCGCAATATTTTCTACTGTGCTGATGACGTTAAAGATGCGGTTGATGCGCCTTTATTGGGAGCAATTCCTCTGGACAAAAATGCTAGAAAATTGCCGCCTTCTATTGCTAATGCCTATGCTTATATTGAAGGAAAAGAGGGTAATAAGAAAATTGCTGCGGAATTTATAGAAGCTTTTGACTCTCTTTATACTAATATCCGCTTTCTTTCTTCAAATCGAACGATTAGCTCTGTGGCAATTGGTTCGGCTACAGTTGGCGAAGGCAAATCTACCGTTGCTTTAAACTTAGCTCACGTGGCAGCGCTGGCGGGTCAGCGAGTGCTGTTAGTAGACGCTAATTTGCATTCCCCCAGTCTGCACTTGCTGTTGGAACTGCCTAATGTCAAGGGATTGAGCAACTTGCTCGACCATAAAAACGAACCCAATGAAATTATCCAACGATCGCATCTAGCAGATAATCTTTTTGTATTAACTGCCGGTCTCCCGGATCCTGGTACTGCCAGACGGCTGGCATCATCTCAGATGCAGTATTTAATGGAAGAACTTCAGGCAAAATTTGACTTAGTTATCTACGATACGCCGCCGCTAGTTGACAGTAAAGATACGAATTTTTTAGCGGCGCGCACCGATGGCATACTGATGGTTGTAGCAATTCAGCAGGTTCCCTTTTCTGTAGTCAAAAAAGTTTTCAGTCAATTAGAAAATTTTGGCATACCATGCTTGGGCACAGTTGCGAATCATGCCCCTAAACGCAAGAAGTATCCAGCATCGAGATCATCAGTTGTTGAAGATAAAAATGAATATTTGAATTTGACGCCAGCACCGTCTCGTATTCAAAAACTAGCTCCTAAAAAAGAGTGACACCCAACAAAGATGACCCCCAAAAAAAGGATACAAGCCTCCGATAGTAGTCATGGAACTCCCAAAATCTTAGACTCTTGTTCAATCTCCCAGATTCGTCTGTGGAGTAAATCGAAAATCTAAAATCGTTGGACTGAGCGCGACTTGACGCTCGCGCTCGCCGAACCTCTTAGGCCGAAGTCTAAAATCTAAAATCTAAAATCTAAAATCTAAAATCTAAAATTGACTCAGGGCGGACTAATTTCCATCTGGGTTGGTAGGAAATGTGACGATAAAATTAGTCCAGCCATTGCTGCTTTCAACCTCAATTTTTCCCTGCAACTGTTCCACAAGTTTTTGAACCAAAGCTAAACCCAAACCTGTACCTCCTTGTTTCCAAGGATCGGCGTTGGGAACTCGATAAAATTTCTCAAAAATTCGAGGCAATTCCTCTGTGGAAATCGACGATTGATTGCTGAGTGTAAATTGGATTTCTGAAGCCACAGCACTTGCTTGTCGCGAATTTGTCCTTTGTCCTGCTTGTTCGCCGTCTTCGTTTTTGCACTCGACTTTCAGAGAAATTTCGCCGTCATTGGCAGTATATTTGCAGGCATTGTTGAGGAGTTCGGCTAAAATTCGTCCCAAACTAGCGCGGTTGGAACTGATCGTGGGGAGGTGACGATCGCACTCTACTCGCAAATCCTGGTGGCGGTCGTGGGCCCGGGTGTAAAACGGGTCGATAATAGTAGGCAGCCAGACTTCTAAGTTTACTGGTTCGAGGTCGATCGGACAAGTTGCGGCTTCGAGCCGCTGCAAATCTAGCAAAGCATTAATCAAATCTGTTTCTCTAGTACATTCTGTTTCTAAAATTTCTAGATAAATCTGGCGCCGATCTAGCGTGGGAGAAATTCTCAGCATATGAATAGCCATTTTTATATTAGCTAAAGGCGTCCGCAGTTCGTGAGAAACGGTGCTGAGGAATTCATCTTTGAGGACGTTTAAATGCTGGAGTTCGTGAACTTTTTGCTGTAATTCGGCGGTGCGTTCTTGGACTTGGCGTTCGAGGTCGGTGTTGAGATTTTGGACTTGCTGATAGAGTTGGGCTTGCTGAATCGCGATCGCGATTTGAGTTGCCAGTTGCAGCAGCAAATCCACTTCCGAAGGTTGCCACTGACGGGATTGGGAACACTGATGGACACACATCATTCCCCACAAATTGCCGTCTTGCAAAATTGGTACAATCAAATAAGCTTTGATTTGCGCTTGCTGGAACCGCGCATATTTTTCGGTGCTCAAACAGGCTTGGTCGAGGTCTGGAACCGCATAAATTTCCTGTTCGATCACGGAAGCAGATTCTTGCCAAATATTATCCGGCATGATTTCTCCCAATATTGAAGGCCAATTTTCGGCAACGGATTCTGCCACTACAATGCCGTAATTGCTGGACTCTAAATGCAGGATTGCTACTCGGTCAGCTTGCAAAACTTGGCGGACTTCATCGACGCTGGCGTGGAGAATTTCTTCGAGGTTTAAGGATTGATGAATCCGCAAGGAAATGTGAGTTAACAGCCGATCGCGCTGCAATTGTTCGTGGAGTTTTGCAGTCCGTTCCCGCACCTGCTGTTCCAGTTTGGCGTTGCGGCTTTGCAACAGTTCCACTTTTTCGGCTTGCAATTGATAAACCGACTGCTGCAACTGTTTGACAACTCGGTACATTTCCGTGGGGTCGAGGACTCTGAGCAAGCTGGTCTGAGTAATAATTCCCAACAGTTCTCCGCGCCCCCCGCACACGACCAACCGCTGCACTTGTTGCTGCTCCATTTCTTTGTGCGCCGTCCATAGGGAATCGGAAGGTTGAAGAAATTGCAGGGGAGTTCTCATGACTTTTTGAGCTGGGGTTTGCTCGAAATTTAGTTCGAGAAACTGTGCCTGCACAAGGTCATATTCGGTAATAATTCCCAGGGGTTGGTGAAAGGAATAGTGAAAAATGGAGGTATAGTCATCTTTGGGCTTCTCCATTGTTAATTCTTTGTTTTTTGTAATCACTACACAACTGACTTGATGCTCTGACATCAGTTCGGTTATGCTCAGCAGTGAGGCGGTGTGGGGCGCTGTAATTGGCGTAGTCATTAATTCTGCTACCCGCCGCAATTTAAGAATATTTGAAGGCTGCAATACTTGGCGAATTCTTTCCCGTGTCAGCACTCCTACCAAGTGGCGAAATTGATTGACGATCGGCAAATAGCGAATCTTGTGCTGGCGAAATAAGGATAAAGCGGTAAACACGTCTTGGTCATCGGATTCTGTGAGGGATACCGACACCGGGGACATCACTTCGGAAATTGGTATTTTGTGCAGGGCTACTTTGTGCTGGCTGTCTATTTTGCCAGAAGCTATCAGCCTCACTAGGTCGGCGGGTGTTAATATGCCGATTAACAGCCCGCGGCTGGGGTTTTCGGATAAGTTGCCTGTGGTAATAGTCTGCTGGTTCTGCACGACGAACACGCACCGGGCGCGCATCTTTTCCGGCGCCGATGTTTCGGTTATCGCCCCCCGGTCTGAGGGTACAGGTGTTTTGACTAGGGGGCAACTGTTTTGCAACTGACTCATCAGGGCGATCGCCACTGCTAAGGAAGTTTCTGGCCCGGCAGTGAGGGGGTAGCGATCGATCGCTTGTTCTAAGGCTGAGGAGTAAAAGGGCGGGTGGTAGAACGGCATAGTTGATCAGGTTGTCAGAGGGCGGCTAACTATCGGGCAAAGCCTTAGGGAACGGCAGAAACACCTCGCCTGTGCTTGGGATTTAAATAATAAACTTTCTCATTGATTATTTCCACGCAATCTGAGCTTTAGATTAATCGTCTCACTAATCCGCAATCTTACTCATCTCAAATACGCAGGGCGGTTTTTACTGCCTGCTTTTCCCCTGAGACTCCCCTATAATCAAAATAACCCGAATGTAAAGTTTTACTACAAGATTTATCCATAATGACAACTTTAAGCTTAGAGCAAATTGCAGCCAAGTTAGAAAGCGAAAATTCCGCCGATCGAATGGTGGCTTTGGCCAACTTGCGGAATGTGCCTGCTGCAGAGGCGGTGCCTTTGATTAAAAAGGTGTTGAACGACGAAAGTTTGCAGGTGCGATCGATGGCTGTGTTTGCTCTCGGGGTAAAACCGACAGCAGAGTGCTATCCCATTCTAGTCAAATTGCTAGAAACAGACCCGGATTACGGCATTCGTGCTGACGCTGCGGGTGCTTTGGGCTATCTGGAAGATATCAGAGCGTTTGATTCTTTGGTGCGGGCTTTTTACGAAGATACTGAATGGCTGGTGCGCTTCAGTGCTGCTGTTTCTCTGGGAAATCTCAAAGATCCCCGGGCCCGCGATGTGCTGCTAAAAGCTCTCGACAGCGAGCAAGTGGTGATCCAGCAGGCGGCAATTTCGGCTTTGGGGGAAATTAAGGAAATTGGGGCAATCGATCGCATCCTCAATTTTGCTCAGTCGGAAGATTGGCTGATTCGCCAGAGGCTGGCTGAAGCTTTGGGCAATTTGCCGAGTGTTAAGAGCGTTTCGGCTTTGAAATACTTAGAAAAAGATAGCAATTCTCAAGTCTCTCAAGCGGCAACTATTTCTCTCGATCGTTTGTCAAAAGTAGAAGGATGACAGATAGCGATATTTTTGTTGTAAGTGTTTCATTTCCGCGCTTTTAAGGCGGGGATGAAACACCGATGCCTAATTTATTCAGCCCTCTGCTAGGTCAACCGATTTCTCAGTTCTGGAGGTGACAAAACGGGAATCGGCGACCCTGCGAATCCATTCACATCCCGAGTAACGATCGCCTCTAACTCTAACTCGATCGCACACGCTATCTGCACCGCATCTTCAAAATCCGGCAATCAAGGGCGCGATCGCTTGCTCCAGAACCTCTCGATCCACCGCACAAATTTCCATCAATGCCAACAGTCGAGTTACGGCGGCAATCGCAGCTTCAGAACTCTTGGTTTGTCGTCCAACCAAATAATGCACATCCGTAACCGTTGTCGCCGACATAAACCCTTCTACTCGCCCCGATTCAACGGCATTGAGTAAAAAAGCAGCATCCGCTACAAAAGGTTCGCGGGCAAGCATTGCATCCAGTAAAACATTGGTATCAAATAAAACTTTCATCACAGATACTTTTGGACTAACCGCTCATCCAACATTGCCTTTACTTCTGCATCTGTAGGTGGTGGCGCGTCCGTTTTCGCAATGCCAATTAAACTCGCGGCTAAACCCTTCGGTTTCACCTTCGAGCGGGGTTTCGGTTGGAGCGATCGCATCAAAGCATTAATTAACTGCCATCGCTCCTCGGCAGACAACCTCAGTGCTCGGTCTTGAAGTTCGCGTAACGTCATAGTAATTATCTTTGACAGAAAGCATTGGACAAGCAGGCAAGTATATAAATACCCCCGCTTCAAAATTTTAGCGCCTCAAGTGATATAATCTTAGCTTCTTAAAAAGACTTAATTTTTCACAACGGGCAGTATCTGGAAATTTTTCAAATTAGAAGGAATTGCGATCAAGATTGACACCAGCGAATATTTTATTAATAATGTTGGTAAAATTCTCGGTATCTTAATAAATTTTATAGAGTTTTGAGTGAAACCAGAAGGTATTATTTAACCAGCAAGGGCTAATCGCAAGTTAAAATAGTTGTTGATCTCGTTTAACCAAAGCCAGCCATGAATCAAGCGCCCAATCCCTTTAACTCAAATCCCTCCAATCCGCTAGACCCCTTGGAGCAAGAAGTTGACGATCAAGGTGAAGCATTGCCGAGACAGTACCACCCGGCAACTAAAAAAACTCTGCAAAAAGTCTTTATCATTCTGGTAGTTGTCGGGGCAATTATTGGGGGAATTTTATCGATAGGGGTGATTTCGCTGATGCAAAAAGCCGGACTCACTGATGTGCCGGCCCGGGTACAGACTCCCAAGTGAATCGGTGGGTTGAGTGTACCGGAAGCGATCGCCGAGCCTTAATTAGAGTATCGTTCAATATCGTGCCCATCTGGCGCGAAATTAAGATGCGATCGCTCGCCTTCCAAAGAAATCTTAATATTTTCATTATTTTATTTGAGGCAACTGTGTCTATACAATCAAATTCGGTGCTGTAGGGGCACCGACCAAAAACTGTTTTAAATAAACCACACTTATTCTGAGTAAGATAATGTTACTTGTTGCCCTATTTATCGCCACGTTTTTTTTAGCATACTGCAATGGTGCTAATGATAATTTTAAAGGCGTGGCGACACTGTTTGGCAGTCAGACGACGAACTATAAAACAGCAATTGGTTGGGCAACCATTACAACTTTTGCAGGTTCAGTATTTTCTATTTTTCTAGCAGAAACTCTCGTAAAAAGCTTTTCGGGAAAAGGGCTAGTTGCAGACGATATCGCCAATGGCTCAGATTTTCATTTGGCAGTCGCGATCGCTGCGGGTTTAACCGTTATTCTTGCTACCTTAACTGGATTCCCTATTTCCACAACTCACGGTCTTACAGGTGCTCTTGTTGGTGCAGGTTTAGTAGCAATTGGTAATCAAGTTAATTTTACTGCCTTGCAGAAAAATTTTCTACTGCCTTTGTTGCTGAGTCCCATGATTGCGATTCTATTAGGAGCTTTAATTTATGGACTGTCTCGCTACCTGCGAGTTTATTTAGGAATCCAGAAAGAATGGTGTATTTGCGCTGGTCAAACTCAACAAATTATTCCCATTCCCCAGCCCGATGCAACTAACATACTCAAGTGCATCACAACCGCTGATGTCGCGGTAGATTCTCTAGATAAATGCACGCAAAGATATCTGGGAAATTTCTTACAAATCCCCAGCCAAAACTTAGTGGATGCTTGCCATTTTATGAGTGCGGGAGTCGTCAGTTTTGCTAGAGGATTGAACGATACGCCGAAAATTGTTTCGCTGATGTTAGTCGGTCAATCAATCTCTGTTCAGTGGGGAAGTTTAGCAGTAGCTTTGGGAATGGCGATCGGCGGTTTATTGAATGCTAAAAAAGTGGCAGAAACAATGAGCAAAAAGCTGACAGCAATGAATACCGGTCAAGGGTTGGTGGCCAACTTAGTGACGGGATTTTTAGTTATTGCTGCCAGTCGCTATGGGCTCCCAGTTTCTACTACCCATGTTTCGGTAGGTTCAATCTTTGGTGTCGGATTGATTTCAAAAAAAGCTAATGTGGGCGTTTTCTATCAGATTCTACTATCATGGATTTTGACCTTGCCAATTGCTGCGGCAATCAGCGGCTGTGCTTACTGGGTGTTGCATCGGTAAGAGAATTAATCGTTAGTCCTAGAAGATAAAGATTTCGGAGTTGATTTGGAATGGCCATCACAGGATAACCTTATGGAATCTAACGGTAAAAACAAGAAATCGCGCCGGGAGTTTTTGAATAAAATTTTAAGGGTAATTTATGGTTAAAAATTATACGATCGCGCCACCTGTTGCAGATAAATTGATTGCTGCTGGCTTTCACGCTCTTTCTGACCCCCTGCGGCTTCAGATTTTGGAGTTGCTGCGGGAACAGGAGTTGTGCGTGTGCGATTTGTGCGATCGCCTGTCTGTCCCCCAGCCTAAACTCTCTTTTCACCTCAAAGCCTTGAAGGATGCAGCTTTAGTCCGCAGCCGCCAAGAAGGTCGCTGGATTTACTACAGCCTCAATTTAGCTCAGTTTATCGCCCTCGAACAGTACCTCGCGGAATACCGCCGCTTCAGCCAGATCCTGCCGGCCCGCCCTTGTTCTGACGCAGATTAACCCATCAATATTTCTTAATGTGTTTATTGGCTGTTTTTCTTCCCTCATACTTGACATATCAAATTTTATTGATATGATTCCAGTGTACCCCTTAGTTATGGCATTGGGTGAGGTCAATGAACCCAGCAGAAAAGCCCAAGGTTTTCGCACTAAGTATAATTGCTTTGACCATAGGTGCGATCGGGCTTCTCAACTCCTGCGGACAAGTCCCGTCGCCAGAATCGCAAAGCATTAAAATTGACGGTTCCAGCACTGTGTATCCAATTACGGATGCGATCACGAAAGAATATCAAAATACCAATCCCAAAAAAGCATCAATTACTGTTGAATTCTCCGGTACAGGTGGAGGATTTAGAAAGTTTTGTGCTGGCGAAACTGACATCAGCAACGCCTCGCGCCCCATCAACCCAGGGGAAATGGAAGCCTGCAACAAAGCTGGCATCCGCTACTACGAATTACCTGTCGCATTCGACGCTCTCACAGTAGTAGTCAATCCCAAAAATAGCTGGGCAAAAGACATTACTGTAGCCGAACTAAAAAAACTTTGGGAACCCGCCGCCCAAGGAAAAATTACCCGCTGGAATCAGATCAGACCCAGTTGGCCAAACCAACCCATCACCCTCTATGGTGCAGGTCAAGATTCCGGTACATTTGACTACTTCACAGAAGCAACAGTAGGTACTGCGAAAGCTAGTCGTACCGACTACACAGACAGTGAAGATGATAATGTTTTAGTCCAGGGAGTTATCAAAGATCCAAATGCCTTGGGTTACTTTGGCTTAAGCTATTACGAAGTCAATCAAAATCAATTAAAAGCATTAGGAATAGACAATGGTAAAGGGCCAGTTATACCCAGCATCGAAACTGTAGAAAAAGCTCAATATCAACCCCTCGCTCGACCTCTTTTTATCTACGTCAGTTACACCGCTGTCCAAAATAAACCAGAGGTGGGCGAATTTGTGCAATTCTACATGAAAAAAGCACCAACTTTAGTCCAGTCGATCGGTTACATTCCACTACCAAGCGAAGGCTATCAACTGATTTACAAGAATTTCTACAATGGCAAAGTTGGGACTTTTTTCGATGGTCAAGCTAGGTTTGACTTAACCATTGGAGAGTTATTACGAAAAGAGGCTAAATTTTGATTTTTTCTCATAAATTTTCACTTACCAGTTAACTAAAATGAACCATCCTCAAGCAACTAACTCACCTGTCCAAGCAGGAAGCAAGCTCAGTTTTTTTGAAAGATACCTCACCCTTTGGGTATTTCTTTGCATTTTAGGCGGTATTATTCTCGGTAGACTATTCCCCAGCGTCGCCGTCACCCTTGATGCTCTCAGCTTTTATCAGGTGTCAATTCCTATTGCCATTTGTCTATTTTTTATGATGTATCCCATCATGGTAAAAATTGACTTTACCCAGGCGGCTAATGCAGCGCGAACGCCCAAGCCCGTGATTTTAACATTAGTCGTCAACTGGCTCATCAAACCATTTACAATGGTAGCATTTTCTCAGTTTTTCTTAGGTTGGCTATTTCGCCCCCTCATTACCGGCACAGAAATAATTCGTGGCAGTGAAGTCTCCATCGCTAGTTCCTACATTGCGGGTACAATATTATTAGGAATTGCCCCCTGTACGGCGATGGTTTTAATGTGGGGATATCTCTCCTACGGCAATCAAGGACATACCCTCGTTATGGTTGCCGTTAATTCCCTAGCAATGCTGTTTTTATATGCACCATTAGGCAGATGGCTGTTAGCAGCAAATGATTTAGTTGTTCCTTGGCAGACAATAGTATTGTCTGTATTCATTTATGTCGGTTTGCCATTAGCCGCCGGAATGTATAGCCGTTTCTGGATTTTCAAACATAAAGGGCGAGAATGGTTTGAACGAGAATTTATGCAATATTTGAGTCCAGTTGCTACGGCTGCCCTTTTGATTACGCTAATTCTTTTGTTTGCCTTCAAAGGAGAGTTGATTGTTAACAATCCTCTGCACATTCTTTTAATTGCTGTGCCTCTGTTTATCCAGACCAACTTCATTTTCCTGATTTCTTATGTAGCAGCTTTAAAACTAAACCTGTGCTACGAAGATTCAGCACCTGCCGCGCTGATTGGGGCCAGCAATCATTTTGAGGTAGCGATTGCTACGGCTGTGATGCTGTTTGGCTTAAACTCAGGTGCAGCCTTGGCTACAGTTGTCGGTGTTTTAATTGAGGTTCCAGTGATGTTAATGTTGGTAGAATTCTGTAAGCGAACAGCATTTTGGTTTCCCCGAAAACCAGAAACTGCCTCGCTGCGAGACCCTCGTTGTATTCCCCATTCCAATTGCTAGAATCTCATGAACAAATTTACTCATAAACCCCGAATTCTCTTTTTATACGGCTCTTTAAGAGAGCGTTCTTACAGCCGCTTGTTGGCGGAAGAATCTGCTAGAGTGATCGAGGATTTCGGTGCCGAAGTTAGGTTTTTTAATCCTCTAGAATTGCCGATTTATGGTAGCGTTCCCGATACGCATCTGAAGGTTCAGGAATTGCGGGAATTGAGCCTGTGGTCGGAGGGTCAAGTGTGGTCGAGTCCTGAAATGCACGGCAATATTACCGGCATTATGAAAAACCAAATTGACTGGATTCCTTTAAGTATTGGGGCCGTGAGACCGACTCAAGGTCGAACTTTGGCGGTGATGCAGGTTAGCGGCGGTTCGCAATCTTTTAATGCTGTGAATACTTTGAGGATTTTAGGCCGCTGGATGCGGATGTTTACGATTCCGAATCAGTCTTCGGTTGCTAAGGCTTATCAGGAGTTTCATGATGATGGGACGATGAAGGATTCGCCTTATCGCGATCGCGCGATCGACGTAATGGAGGAACTGTACAAGTTTACCTTGCTGTTGCGGGAGCAAGCCGACTATTTGACCGATCGCTACAGCGAACGCAAGGAACAAGCAGCTAAAGAGGCGATCGCCCTAGCAAATCGCGCCCTTGAACTACCGGGCGCTTAGAAACCACCGGAACCCCGACAACAAGCCATAACCAACAACTAACAACCAACAACCAATAAAAACCATGAAAAAAGTAATGTTTGTTTGCAAAAGAAACTCCTGCAGATCGCAAATGGCAGAAGGATTCGCTAAAACCATCGGAGCCGGCAAGATTGGAGTCACCAGTTCCGGGTTAGAATCAAGCAGAGTTCATCCGACAGCAATTCAAGTCATGTCAGAAATCGGCATTGACATCACAGATCAAACATCCAACCCATTAAACGAATTCAATGCAGAAGACTACGATGCAGTAATTTCTCTCTGTGGCTGCGGCGTGAATTTACCCGAAGCGTGGGTATTGCGAGAAGTGTTTGAAGATTGGCAACTCGACGATCCCGACGGACAACCCATCGAAACTTTTCACCGCGTTCGAGATGAAATTAAAGCACGAGTTGAAACATTAGTGGACTCTCTAAAGTAAGATTAATATAGCAATCCTAAATCATTTGTGAATTTCTTACTCCCTCCCCTTGGTAAGGGAAGGGTTGGGGTGGGGTAAAAAATTTACGACTCATTTAAAATTGCTATAGTCCTACAGGCACGGGTGCCCAGAAACCGGGTTTTTTGCCCAGAAGACGCCATGCAACCCGCAAAAAAAGCAAAAAACCCGGTTTATTTGGTTTTGATGCGTCCAGAACTATTAGAATTAGTGCTAAATTATCAGAGGCGTTCCGTCAGAACGCCTCTACATTCGTTGCGAGCATAGACCAAAAGGTTAGCACATGATTCAGACAGCAGTCACGCCTTTCAAAAACAAAATTCACTCAGCTTTAACTAAAAAGCAGATTACAGTTTTACAAATTAATCTCGGCAAACGCTGCAACCTCGCTTGCACTCACTGCCACGTTGAAGCTAGCCCGAAACGAACCGAAGAACTTTCCCCGGAAATTGGCGACCAATTAATTGAAATCATTCGCCGCTTTCCTCAAATTCAAACTATTGACCTCACCGGCGGTGCTCCCGAAATGCTTTACGGTTTTAAACCGCTAGCGGAAGCTGCCAGGGCGGCAGGTAAAGAGGTAATTGTTCGTTCTAATTTGACGATTTACTTTGAAAAAGGTTTTGAAGATATTCCCGAATATTGCGCGCAGCATCAACTCAGAATTGTGGCGTCGCTTCCCTGCTATCAAGCTGACAATGTGGACAAAATGCGCGGTAACGGTGTTTTTGACAGTTCGATTCGGGCGCTGCAAAAGCTAAATGAGTTGGGATACGGGAAAAACCCAAATTTAATTCTGGATTTGGTGTACAATCCACAAGTGCCGGCAACAGACAAGTTTTCGCTAACACCGGAACAAGGCAAGTTAGAGCAAGATTACAAGGTTTATTTAGCCGAACATTTTGGGATTTGTTTTAATCAATTGTTCGCGATTACTAATTTGCCGGTGGGACGGACTAAGTTTCATTTGGAACATAAGAAACTTCACAAGCCTTATCTGGGGTTTTTGGAGGATAATTTTAATCCCGGTACTCTGGAACATTTAATGTGCCGCAACGAATTGTCGATCGACTATTTGGGCAATGTCTACGACTGCGATTTTAACCAAATGGAAAATCTGCCGGCGAAAACTGGCAGCGGGGAAAAGATAACTGTTGCTAAATTGCTCGAATCTGGCAGTTTAGATGTGATTCAAGAGGTGCAAACTGCTGCTTATTGTTACGGCTGTACGGCCGGTTGCGGTTCTAGCTGCGGCGGTACTTTGATTTGAGAAGGAAGAAGGAAGTTCGGCAACGGATTCGCTCGACGGATGTAACGGATGTAACGGATGTAACGGATGTCAGTCCGATGCAAGTCGGAAGAAGGAAGAAGGAAGAAGGAAGAAGGAAGAAGGAAGAAACTATATTCTTGGGCCCGATTCCCGATTCCCGATTCCCCATGCTTTTGGGCCCAATGCCCCATGCCCATATTATTGAGAGTGGAGAGTTTAGGTAATGAATGATTCGCGATCGCCAGATGAAAATCCGCCGCCATCAAATAGGTGGAAGCTGATTTTAGGGATTGGTTTAGCTGTGGCTTTGATTGCAGCGACCCAGTTTTTCAACTTTCAAGGAATTCTGAAAAATGCGCTGGAGTCGATCGCGAGTCTCGGCCCTTGGGGCCCGGCAGCTTTTATTCTAATTTACATTGTCGCAACGGTTCTATTTATCCCCGGTTCTTTGCTGACTCTCGGTTCTGGGGTTTTGTTCGGAGTCGTTGGCGGTTCGGTTTGCGTTTCCATCGGCTCGGTTTTAGGTGCAACTTGCGCTTTTTTGGTAGGGCGATATTTAACTCGCGACTGGGTTTCCAAACAGATAGAGGGCAATCAAAAATTTAAGGCCATCGACTCCGCAGTTGCTTCTGAAGGATGGAAAATTGTGCTGCTGACGCGACTTTCTCCCATTTTTCCGTTTAATTTACTTAACTATGCTTTTGGAGTCACGCAGGTATCTTTAAAAGACTATTTTTTGGCATCTTGGATCGGCATGATTCCGGGAACTGTCATGTATGTTTATATCGGTTCCCTGGCCGGGAGTTTGGCTGCACTCGGATCTAGCGGGCGATCGCGCACTGCTGCTGAGTGGACTCTTTACGGCATTGGTTTGCTAGCAACGATCGCCCTCACCGTTTATGCAACCCGCTTGGCCAAAAAAGCTTTAGACGAAAAAATTTCCCCTTGAAACCCCAGCACAAATTAGTAAAATTGTCAAGAGAGTTTTGCTCATACATTATAATACATTGGTAATCTAAAAAACTCCGTATTTTCTCTGTGTTATTTACAATTATTTTGTTATACAAACGAGATAGATATTAAAGATATCGTAAAGCACAAACCTCAAATAGGTAAATCGAAGGTCGAAATATAAAATTGATGCCAAAATAGAAGGCGAGTGCCCAACCATAAGAAAAATTGTTTGCAATCCGGAATGTAAGTCATATTATTTTAAATTTTAGATTTTAGATTTTAGATTGCGAATGACTGATGACTACGAGGGTTTGAATCTTGGCTACAGTTGCATTCTTTTCTTAAACTGTCTCACTACTTGCCTGATATTAAGTCTGCCGAATGACGAAGACCGTTTGATGAAGTTGACTCTGAGGGAACATTTGATGATGCAAAACCCAGCAAATCAAGCCGGATCTGTGTCTGCGCCGCCGCCACAAACAAAAAAGCTGCGCCGCTTTTGGCAAAACATCAACAATTCGACTCAATCGCGGTGGCAGCAAACGCACAGTCTTTGGCAACACAGACGGCAGCGCCGCCATTTGCTGACCCTGCTAATTCTGGCCACCACCGCTTTAACCATTAGCACAACTGCTTGCATCAGCTATTTTTTTGTACGCGGACTAATCCTTGACAATTTAAAGCAAATAGCACTATTAAAACTAGAAAAAGGCACCGATGAAATCGACCGTTGGCTAAGCAGCCGCAAAGCAGAAATAGAAACCATTGCTTACGATCCTACGGTTAGCACTCTCAATTGGCAATTAGTCGAACCCCGGTTGCAAGGAGAAATATACAGATTAAAAGAGTATTTCATCCTGTCATTAACTCAATCGGACGGCTCATTTATCAACACTTTAGGCAACCGCGCGAACAGTAAAGACCGCCAACACTTTCAAAAAGCAATGGCCGGACAGCTCAACGTTTCCGACCCGCTGATAGGCCGCAGTACAAAAGTTTCTACGATTATTATTTCAGCTCCTATTTGGGCATTGCCCCCCGCTCCAAATCAAGTAATGGGAGTCCTTTCGGGCAGCATTAAATTAGACCGAGTAACATCTGTCGCTAACAGCTTGCTGTACGGTTCCGATAGTTATGCTTTTGCGCTCAATTCACAAGGAGTGCCAATTGTTCATCCCAACAATAACTTAATCGGAAATATCGACCGGGAGGCCCCAAGCTTTTTACAGTCAAAAGACCCCGCACTCTCCACAATTGCGCGGCAGATGATCGACCGCCAGACGAACATCGAACTGGTAAAAATAGATAACAAATGGGTGTATGTGGCCTATGCTCCCCTCAAGGAAGTTAACTGGTCTATGGCTTTAGTAATTCCCCGCGAAAATATTGAATCCAAACTGCAAGCATTAAATTTGCTGACATCCGTAGTCGCCGGACTGCTCATCCCGGCAATGCTAGCAGCAATTTGGCTAATTTACTCCTCCGAAAATAATCGCGCTCAAGCGGAGCGAGAAGCCATGCTCAACCGGATTGCCGGACGCATTCGCGCTTCCCTGGAATTAGACAAAATTGTGCAAAGTACAGTCGAAGAAATAGTAAGTTTGCTGCACCTAGAACGGGCGGCTTTTGGATGGTACAAACCCCAAGAAAAAACTTTACAAATTCTGTGGGAATGTTGTCCATCTGATTCTCCGACACAAGCCATAAAGTTTGAGTCTTACTTTCTCGAAAATGTGTTAGTACGGAGTGGTCAAGGCGAACCAATTATTCTTTCGAGCGACACTTGGGCGAAGGGTGTAACTCAACCGCCGGAACTTAAAGCTAATAGCTATTTAGCCGTACCTGTTCAGACTCAGAACCAGCCGCAGGGTTATTTAATTTGTAGCCATGTTACTCATTGGCTTTGGAGCCGGGAGGAAATCCAACTGTTAAAAGCTGTAGCAGACCAATTGGCGATCGCAATTACTCAAGCTCACCTTTACAGTCAAACCCAAGACCAAGTAAAACTGCTTAATAGTGCCTTAAATGAACTGAAAAAAACTCAAACTCATTTAGTGCAGAGCGAAAAAATGTCATCCCTAGGTCAAATGGTGGCTGGAATAGCACACGAAATCAACAACCCCGTTAACTTCATTTCGGCTAATTTGCCTCACACCAGCAAATATACTAAAGATTTATTAGAGTTGGTGAGTTTATACAAAGAAGCCTTCCCAGAGGTTCCCCAGGAAATCGCAGATTTTACCGAAGAAATCGAGTTAGAATTTATCGAGGAGGATTTGCCGCATATATTGGATTCTATGAAAATAGGAACCGAACGCATTCGCAGCATAGTTCTTTCTTTGCGAAATTTTTCTCGCCTTGATGAATCTGACAAAAAGCAGGCGGACATTCACGAAGGTATAGAAAATACCTTGCTGCTGCTCTCCAACCGCATAAAAAATAGAATTTATATAGTTAAGAAATACGGAAAAGTACCTTCAGTCGAATGCTATCCGTCTCAGCTCAATCAGGTGTTTATGAACTTGCTGAGCAATGCGATCGATGCTTTGAACGAGATCGAGCGCCTGGATAAAATTATTACTATTTCCACGGGGGTAGTTCGCGAACATGGGGGTAAATTTCTGAAAGTGGCGATCGCCGACAACGGCCCCGGCATTCCCGACAGCGTTAAAGATCAAATTTTTAACCCATTTTTTACGACTAAAGAGGTGGGCAAAGGCACTGGTTTGGGATTAGCAATTAGCTACAAAATTGTAGTGGATGGACACGGCGGCAGCATCACAATTTCTCAACCTCCGGGCGGTGGCACGGAATTTTTGGTCAAAATTCCTATTAGTAACGGGAAGTAAGACGATTTGAGATTTGAGATTGGGGAAGGACTGATGAAATAAGAGTTTAGAGCTTGTCTATAGTTGCATTGATTTGGGAAACTTCTCTAAGAAGGAAGTGGGAAAGGAAGCCCAGGGATTTTGTAACGGAGGTAACGGATACAGGGAAAAGAGAAGAGAGGCTCAACAATTTTAATTAATGCTAAATTAACGGCCTTTGGCTAAAATTAGAAGAGTTTTTGTTAAAGGTGTTTTATGGCTGTTGGCAAGGATACAATTTTCGAGCGCTTTTTGTCGCCCCTGATTCGACTGGCGATCGACGAAGAAGCACTGAAACGACTCTACGAAGGTATTGACTGGGAAACAGCGGGCGATCGCTACCGACAACCAAACCTAGTTTATCCCGAATATTACAGCAGCCAAAACTTTCACGGCATTAAACGCGGCTACCTCAACCCCAGTGCCGCCGTTTCCTACGATCCAATCACGCAATATGTTTTGCCTCCCCACGAAACAGTCGTCAGACAAGGCTTAATTGACGCTGTGCGGGTGAAACCGCGCCGAATTATCGATTTGGGATGCGGCACCGGTTCGACAACGCTCATGCTCAAGCAAGCCTTTCCCGAAGCGGAAGTTGTCGGCTTGGACTTGTCGCCTTATATGCTGGTAGTTGCCGACATGAAAGCGCAAAAAGCCGGCTTAAATATCCAGTGGTTGCACGGAAATGCCGAAAGCGTTGCTTTTCCCGATGCCAGCTTCGATTTAGTGGCAGCTTCCTTGCTGTTTCACGAGACGCCACCTGCTGTATCGCGGGCAATTTTGCGAGAAAGCTTCCGACTGCTGAAGGTTGGGGGACAAGTGGCAATTTTGGACGGAAATCAAAAAACTTTGCGGCAGACAGAGTGGCTGACTGATATGTTTGAAGAGCCTTATATTAAGTCTTACGCTGCTGGCAGCCTCGATGCTTGGGCGGGGGCGGCTGGATTCGCGGCGGTGCAAACTCACGAACACTGGTGGACGAATCAGGTGACGCAGGGCGTGAAACCTTTGCCTGGGGAAGATTTGGAAGAGGCAAAGGTGGCGAGGGGGTGGAATTGGGGCGATCGAACTCCTGATTTTGATGGCGATTTACCGGGCATTCCAGCTCCCGCTTGATGTATTAACTGTTGACTGTTGACTGTTGACTGTTGACTGTTGACTGTTGACTACTAACTAATGACTACTGACTACTGACTACTGACTAATGACTCTAAAAGCAGTTTTATTTGATTTTAATGGCGTGATTGTTAATGATGAGCCAATTCACGAGAAAATAATCGATCAATTGATGCTCGATGAAAATCTCCAGCTCAAACGTGGGGAGTTTCGAGAAGTTTGTTTGGGAAGGAGCGATCGCGCTTGCATTACCGAACTGCTCAAGCGCCGAGGACGATATCTAACAGAAACATATCTCGATCGACTGCTGCAGCGCAAGGCAGAAGCTTACAAATCTCAAATAGATACTTTGGAGAAACTGCCGATTTATCCCGGTTTGGCAGAATTTATTGATAAAATTCGGGTTGCCGGACTGAAAATGGCCGTTGTTAGCGGGGCAATGCGATCGGATATAGAATTGGTGTTAGATCGGGCCGGTTTGGCGGCAAACTTTGAGTTAATTGTCGCAGGGGATGACTTGACGGCGAGCAAACCAGCACCGGATTGCTATTTATTGGCTGTGGAACTTCTCAACCAGAAATATCCCGACTTTAACCTGCAACCGATCGAGTGTTTGGCGATAGAAGATACTTTTGCGGGGATTGAAGCGGCGAAAAAAGCGGGGATTCAGGTTGCGGGTGTGACTCACACTTACCCGTTTCACATGATCCAGCGCCAAGCTAATTGGACGGTGGACTATTTTGCTGATTTAGAGTTGGACAGAGTGGCGGCACTTTGCTAGATCGCCCCCACGGAGCAGGCTGCGGAAAACACTTGACCTTTTTAGCAGTTACGTGCTAGTGTAAGTGACGGTCTGCGAACGTGAGAGCCAGCAAGACCTGTAAGCCTTTTAGATTCGGCAATCCGGCATCTAAAATGCTAAATTAAAACTCAATCAGGGGAATTAGCTCAGTTGGTAGAGCGCTGCGATCGCACCGCAGAGGCCAGCGGTTCGAGTCCGCTATTCTCCATAAATCAGGGGCATTACTACAGGTGACGATCGTACTCAAAGCGAAGTGCGATCGTCACCTGCTTTGATACTCGCTTATTTTGTGCTCTCGACCCGTTTGCTGCCTAAGTTTTAGCATCAATAACTGGTCGAGAGCGAGAAACCCGCTTTCTATTTTGTGCGATCGACCCGTTTGCTGCCTAAGTGGTAGCATCAAGAAGATAATTTATGTAAAGAAACCTGGTTTCTAATTACACACTAATTGCTGAAAAGACGTATTTTGGTGTCTAAACCTGGTTTCCCAAAAAAATCCGGTAAGCCCGTGATCCCAACCCTGATGTCATCAGTCAATCTAAAATCTAACAAGGTATCAGCCCGGTTTCTGCCGCAGTTGCCCTCAATCCCCATAAAACATTCACTTTGTCAAAAACAATAAGTTTTGTAGCTAAAAATACAACAGTCTGCTGAAGCTAGTCTTAATATCAAGTCGCTATGTGTTATTATTCTCAATCATCTGACTCATCTATTCAAGAGTAACAAGAAAAAATGACAAAGCGATTCGATCGGCGGAAATTTCTTTTATACGGTTCTGCTACCCTAACATCAAGTTTATTTCTAAAAGCTTGTAGAACTCCCACTCCAACAGCAACTCCCGCAGCTTCTCCCACATCAACAGGAACTACACCAGCAGCAGCCGGGGGCGGAAACACGATCAAAGTAGGAATTTTGCATTCCTTGAGCGGCACGATGTCAATCAGCGAAAAAAGCGTTGTCGATGCCGAACAATTAGCGATCGAAGAAATTAATAAAGCTGGGGGCGTCCTCGGAAAACAAATCGAAGCAGTAATAGAAGATGGCAACTCAGACTGGCCAACTTTTGCCGAAAAAGCCAAAAAATTGATCGACCAAGATAAAGTTGTCACCGTCTTCGGATGCTGGACTTCCGCTAGCCGCAAAGCAGTATTGCCAGTATTTGAAGAAAAAAATCATATGCTCTGGTACCCCGTACAATACGAGGGTCAAGAGTGTTCCAAAAATATCTTTTATACCGGGGCGGCGCCGAACCAGCAAATCGAACCAGCAGTAGACTGGCTGCTAGAAAATAAAGGTAAAAAATTCTTCTTGGTCGGGTCTGACTACGTTTTTCCCCGCACGGCAAATACCATTATCAAGGCACAGCTAGCAGCCAAAGGCGGCGAATTAGTTGGGGAAGATTACATTCCTTTGGGCGGGACAGAAGTCACGCCAATTATTACTAAAATTAAGGCAGCTTTGCCAGACGGCGGCGTCATTTTCAATTCCCTCAACGGCGACAGTAACGTAGCATTTTTCAAACAGTTGCAGGGTGCCGGTTTGGGCCCGGACAAATATCCGTCAATGTCTGTCAGTATTGCAGAAGAAGAAGTAAAGGCGATCGGCGTAGAATATCTTAAAGGCCATTACGCCGCCTGGAATTACTTCATGACTGTGGAATCTCCGGCCAATACAAAATTTGTGGAAGCTTTCAAGGCCAAATACGGCAAAGATAGAGTGACAAATGACCCGATGGAAGCAGCTTACATCATGGTTTACCTGTGGAAGCAAGCTGTCGAGAAAGCAGGGACAGCCGACGATTTGGAAAAAGTGCGGGCAGCAGCTTTGGGTCAAACCTTTGACGCGCCAGGGGGCACAGTAACGATGGAAGTTAATCATCACCTTTCTAAATTTGTGCGCTTGGGCGAAGTGAGAGAAGACGGTTTGTTTAACATCGCTTTTGCTACACCAGAAGCAGTGAAGCCGGTGCCTTGGAATCAATTTGTCGCTGAAACAAAAGGCTTTGCTTGCGATTGGTCAGACCCCGCAAAAGGTGGAAAATTCAAAGCTTGATAAGTAGGTAATACTAATTTTGTTAACGTTGGCAACCTATCCTCGATTCCCCTAGGGTATGTCTTTAAACCCGGAGATCCCCCCGGCCCCCCTTAATAAGGGGGGAGTAAGAGCATTCTTTCGTCAATCCCTACTCCCTTAATAAGGGGGAACTGGACTCTTCAAAGTCCCCCTTATTAAGGGGGATTTAGGGGGAGCGAGACTTGGCTACAAGCGAAATATACAGAGGGTTTTAGTTCTAAGTTGACACCAATTGGATAAAATCCGCCCCTAATTATCCGCGAACAAAGTTGACTGACTTGATGCAGGAGTAACAAAAGTGGCGATATTAGATGGTTTATTTAACGGCATTAGCATCGGCGCAGTTTTACTAATTGCAGCCTTGGGATTAGCGATTATTTTCGGGCTGATGGGCGTGATTAATATGGCTCATGGCGAGTTGATGATGCTGGGGGCTTATACAACTTTCGTAGTGCAAAATGTCTTCAAAGGTATCGGAGGATTTGCTTTTGAAACCTATATTTTATTTGCAATTCCCCTAGCTTTTTTAGTAGCTGCATTGGTAGGATTAATTCTCGAACGCGGAGTGATTCGCTATCTTTACGGGCGACCGCTAGAAACTCTGCTGGCAACTTGGGGCGTAAGTTTAATTTTGCAGCAGTTTGTCCGCAGCGTTAGTTGGGTGATGGTAATTGGCATTGCGGTGTTTTGTTTGCTGTTTTTTGGCGGTTTGCGGGTGCTGAAATCTCGCCCGGATTTCGATCGCATTCGCAGCCAAATTATTGCCCTAATTTTGCCTTTATCTTTGGGTATTTCCTGGGCGGTGAGCGCTTTTGTAGGGCAAACTTACAAACTGGCAGTAACTCAACCTTGGTTTGGCGCTCAAAATGTGGACGTAACTGCACCGCAATGGTTGCGGGGTGGCATACCGCTGGGCAATTTTCAGTTGCCCTACGCCAGAATTTTTATTATTGTGCTGACCGGAATTTGTTTGGCGGGAATTTACCTATTTTTGCAAAAGTCTGTGTGGGGATTGCGGATTAGATCCGTGACACAAAATCGCAGCATGAGTGCGTGTTTGGGAATTCCTACCGAACAAGTAGACGCGCTGACTTTTGCTTTGGGTTCGGGGCTGGCAGGTGTCGCTGGGTGCGCGATTAGTTTGATCGGTTCGGTAGGGTCAAATACCGGACAAAATTATATAGTCGATACCTTTATGGTGGTGGTTGTGGGCGGTGTAGGCAAGATTGTGGGGAGTGTCGTTGCTGCGATGGCGATCGGCACTGCCAATTACCTGATCGGTTCGGGAACCTTAGCATTAATGTTCGCTCCTATCAAGCCTTTAGCAGACTTCTTCACATTTTTCGCTACAACCAGCATGGCAAAAGTAATGGTATTCGCCTTAATTATGGCTTTTCTGCAAGTGAAGCCGGGAGGGATTTTCCCGCAAAAAGGGCGGACGGTAGAAAATTAAAAATTACAACTGCGAGTGTAGCGAAAAATGCAAAAAAAACATCAAAAAGCCTGGCTAAAAGAAGCGGCAATTGTCAGCGCGATCGCCCTCACGTTCATCTTACTCATCCCAGGAATACTCCCCGATGTTCGGCTCAATCAATTAGGGAGATTTTTAGCACTAGCAATTGCAGCCCTCGGCATAGACTTGATTTGGGGATACACCGGTTTGCTTAGTTTGGGGCATGGGGTGTTTTTTGCGATCGGCGGTTACGCTTTCGCCATGCACCTAAAACTGCAAATTCCCCCAACCGCCAGCAGTCAATTGCCAGAATTTATGAACCTCTACGGCGTTACCGAACTCCCCTGGTTTTGGCAACCATTTTATTCATTTCCTTTTTCAGCATTAGCAGTAGTTCTCATCCCCGCTATCTTGGGCGCACTTTTAGGTTATTTAGTATTCCGCAATCGGATTCGAGGCGTTTACTTTTCAATTCTTACCCAAGCAGCAACCATTGTATTTTTCAACTTCTTTAACGGTCAGCAAAAACTGATTAACGGAACCAACGGACTCACAGACTTTAAAACCTTGTTCGGGGCCACAGTAAATGACCGAGATACTCAATATATTTTCTACATTCTCACCATACTATTTTTAGCAGCAACTTACGCCCTCTGCCGATGGCTGACCAGCGGGCGTTTCGGTCGCCTGCTAGTAGCAATTCGCGACGACGAAGTGCGGCTGCGTTTCTCCGGTTACAATCCCACAGGCTACAAAGTTTTAGTCTTTGCAATTTCCGCCGGTTTAGCCGGGATTGCAGGCGCATTATTTACGGTACAAACCGGAATCATTTCGCCAAAAGCAATGGATATTGCCTTTTCCATTGAAATGGTAATCTGGGTTGCAGTGGGAGGTCGCGCCACATTATCTGGAGCAATACTCGGAGCGCTGCTAGTCAACTTTGGCAAAAGTTTTTTGAGCGAACAATTTCCCGAAGTGTGGCTATTTTTCCAAGGCGCGCTATTTTTAATAGTAGTAACAGTCCTGCCCGACGGCATAGTCGGATGGCTGCAAGATCAAAGTTTCGACCAAATCCGCAGCTTGTTCAGAAAACCGAAGTACGTATCTACTTACCCCAGCCTGGAACAAGACCCCCAAGTGCAGCTCGAAAAAGAAGAACTTGAACATTGAGTGCCAAAATATCGTGTAATTTATAAGTAGGGGGAAATAAATCAATTTCACCTACAACAGACAAACAAAGCAATCGCAATAGACTTGACAAACGCTGCGTTTATCTCTGTCTGAGGAAACGTAATATATATGTACCTACTTAGATATTCGTAGCAAGTAGCTTCGTTCTTTAACTTGAGGGGCAACATATGGCAGATATTATTGACTACAAAATCTACGGCGACGATTTGCAACTCATCGAGATTGAACTCGACCCCAAAGAAGGCGTCAGGGCTGAAGCTGGAACCATGACATACATGGAAGGCGACATCCAAATGCAAACATCCACAGGCGGCGGCTTATTTCAAGGTTTCAAACGAATGCTGACAGGAGCGGGTTTTTTCATTACCACCTTTGTCAACGCCGGAAATCGCAAGGCCCGCGTCGCTTTTGCCGCCCCCTATCCGGGTAAAGTAATTCCCCTAGATTTAGGCCAACTTGGCGGTAAATTTTTGTGTCAAAAAGACTCATTCCTCTGTGCGGCCAACGGCATTGAAATTGAGGTAGCATTCACCAAGCGGCTGGGTGCCGGTTTCTTTGGCGGAGAAGGTTTTATTCTGCAAAAATTGCAGGGTGACGGGCTAGCTTTTGTTCATGCGGGAGGAACAATAGTTGAGAAAAATTTGGGAGTTGGCGAAGTGTTGCGAGTAGACACCGGGTGTTTAGTAGCTTTTGCAGCGAGTGTAGATTACGATATTCAGTTTGTTGGCGGGTTTAAAAATGCTTTATTTGGAGGTGAAGGCTTGTTTTTGGCAAAGATGACTGGGCCTGGTAAAGTATATGTGCAAAGTTTGCCACTCTCGAAGTTAGCTGAACGCATTTTAGCAGCCGCTCCACCTCCAATGTCGAGCAGTTCTAGCAGTTTTAGTTTAGAGTAAACTGCCAGCAAAAAGTAGTAAGTATGGTGTCAGCCAAGGGAAAAAATCTCCTTAATAAGGGAGGATATTTGCCTGCGTAACCTACAAGAGGTATGGGTTGTTGTTTATTAGTGAGTGAATTGTTAATGATGAATGGAAAAGTATTAGAAATAGAAAACTTGACTGTGAGTTTTGATGGTTTTAAAGCTATCAACGGTTTAAATTTCAGCATGGATGCGGGCGAACTGCGAGTTATTATTGGCCCCAATGGTGCGGGTAAAACAACTTTTCTCGATTCCATTACCGGAAAGGTCCAGCCGACAGAGGGCAGGGTGTTATTTAAGGGACAAAATTTACGGAAGTTGTCGGAAGATAGGATTTCGCGCTTGGGAATTGGTCGCAAGTTTCAGACGCCGCGAGTTTACTTGAATTTAACGCCACGCGAAAATTTGGAATTGTCTTGCAGCCGCCATAAAAATGTTTTTTCGACTTTGTTCAAGCCTGCTTCTGCTGCTGAAAAACGCACGGTTGCGGGTTTGTTAGAAACAATTGGTTTAGTTGCTAAAGCTGATATTTCGGCGGGTTTGCTTTCTCACGGGGAAAAGCAATGGTTGGAAATTGGAATGTTGGTGGCTCAATCTCCTGATTTGTTGTTGGTAGATGAACCTGTGGCTGGTTTGACGGATGAGGAAACGATGTTAACTGGAGAGTTGCTGATTTCGTTGGCCCAAAGTCATTCGGTGTTGGTAATTGAACACGATATGGAGTTTGTGCGGCAAATTGCGCGGCAGGTGACGGTGTTGCATCAGGGTGCGGTTTTGTGTGAGGGGACTATGGATGAGGTGCAAAATGACGATCGGGTAATTGAGGTATATTTGGGCAAACCGGAAGAATAGTCAGTTGTCAGTTGGCAGTTGACAGTTGGCAGTTGTCATTAGAAGTCTAAAATCTAAAATCTAAAATCTAAAATTGCTCAATGCCCAATGCCCGATGTCCAATGCCCTATTACCAATCTAAAGAATATGCTGCAAGTTTCTAATTTGAATGTTTACTACGGCGAAAGTCACATTTTGCGCGATGTCGATTTAAGCGTCATGGCGGGGCAAATGGTTTGCTTAATTGGCCGCAATGGTGTGGGCAAAACTACTATGCTAAAAACGATTATGGGGTTGCTGCAACCGCGCAGTGGCACTATTGCTTTTGGCGGAGAATCGATTGCTTCTAAGTTGACTTACCAGCGGGCTAGATTAGGAATTGGTTATGTGCCTCAAGGGCGTGAAATTATTCCACGTTTGACGGTTAAAGAAAATTTATTGTTAGGTTTGGAAGCGAAACCAACCAAAATCAAGAATCCTGAAGTTCCTGATGAAATTTTTGATTTATTTCCGGTTTTGAAAACTATGCTCGATCGCCTGGGAGGTGATTTGAGCGGGGGACAGCAGCAGCAGTTAGCTATTGCTAGGGCTTTGATGGGTGAGCCGCAGTTGCTGGTTTTGGATGAACCTACGGAAGGGATTCAACCATCCATTATTTTAGATATTGAAGCTGCGGTGCGCCGTGTGGTTGCGACTAGGGGAATTTCTGTTTTGTTGGTGGAGCAACATTTGCATTTTGTGCGACAAGCTGACTGGTATTATGCTATGCAAAAAGGCGGGATTGTGGCTTCGGGAAGCACTAGCGAGTTAAGTGATGAGGTGATTCAGAGGTTTTTGGCTGTTTGAGTCAGAAGGAAGTTCGGCAACGGATTCTGTAACGGATGGAAGGAAGAAGGAACAGGGAACAGGGAAACGAGGAAACGAGGAAACGAGGCAGAGTCTCTAGATATTTATTCCCAGGCCGTGGCTGGGAACAAGGAATCAAAAAACTTGTATTCAGTCCCCGTAGGCGGAAAAAAGTTTGACAATAAGCGATTTCAATCGCCCAAGAAACGAAGCATTTTTCTTCTTCCTTCTTCCTTCTTCCTTCTTCCTTTTTCCTTCTTCCTTCTTCCTTCTTCCTTCTTCCTTCTTCCTTCTTCCTTCTTCCTTCTTCCCTCTTCCTTCCATCCGTTACATCCGTAGAGCGAATCCGTTGCCGAACTTCCTTCTTCTATATTATTGATTTTTTCGGCCGTCGGGCATTGTGGTGCCGGCCATACTTGCTCGATCGATACTAGCGCCATCTATATTAGCATTGCGGAGGTTGGCATCGGAAAGATTGGCATCCCTCAAGTCGGAAAATCGCAGGTCTGCACCGTCTAGATTTGTCTTTGTCAAGTTAGCTTTTCTGAGGTTAGCGTTGCTGATTCTTGCTCCTACTAATTCGGCTCGGCTTAAGTTTGTGCGAGCTAGATTGGTGTTGACAAAATCTGAGATCTCGAAGCGACTACCGCTGAGGTTGGCATCTGATAAATCTGATCCTGTCAGGATGGGATTTTTTAAGTTAAGGTTAACTAATTTTACGGCTCGGAGGTCGCAGCGGGAGCAGCTTTGAGTTAGCAGCAGCGTTTCGACGTTGGCGTTGATTTGGTCGATTTGTTGCTGGGAGAAATTTCCGGCAAATTCTGGGGAGACGTAGCCGAGCTTTTTGGGGTCGTTTGCTTTTGGTTGGGGTGTTTGGATTGGGGGTGTTTGGATTTGTTGGGGTGTTTGGATGGGTTGGGGTGTTTGTGGTTGGGGTGTTGGGATGGGTTGGGGTGTTGGGATTGTTTGGGGTGTTGGGATGGGTTGGGGTGTTTGGATGGGTTGGGGTGTTTCTATTTGCCCGATCGCACTTAGTTGCAGCCCCACCTTCGGCAATTCGAGAGTTGCTGCAAAAATTAGTAGGGTGATCGACATTATTGTGAGTTTTTTCATAAATCTATAACTTTTTGTTTGCCAAAATACCATTTATATGGTATAATAGCTCGAAAAGTGAACTCTCTACATTTCGCTAAATAAATCAAAATTCAGATAAAAAACTTCGGAACCATCAGGTGCGCGAATTAACTTTTCTATTACCGGAGGCAGTTGCTGTTGACGGTACAATTCGGGAATCTCGCAAAAGCTTTCTTCGGTAATTTCCAAAATTTTTGGCATATCAGGAAGGGGAATCCCTAACCGATCGCTTTTATTTAAGGTACAAATAATCAGGTATTTGCAGTCAGCCATGCTCGGACTGCTGGGAAATATTTTGGATAAATTAATTATGGTAATCAGTTCTTCTTGATGCCGCAGTAAACTATTACCGTTAGGTAAAGTGCCGTAGGCATTAAAGTTTTTAACAATGCGCTCCACTCGTTCAATAGGAACAGCATAGTAAATATTTCCAAGTTCAAAGGAAACAAATTTTTTAGGGGCAATTCTAACAGTGGCTTGTTTCTTGCTCCGAAAGCGGCGATTGTAATTGGCGTGAGTCATTCGATTTTATATTTTAGATTGAGGATTATTGGATTTTATATTTTAGATTGAAGATTATTGGATTTTAGATTTTAGATTATTCGATTTTAGTAGGTGAGTCGGGTGCGTAGTTCCCACTATTATTCGCGTATTCAATTACTTTTTGCCTAAGTTTTGTTTGAGATTATAGATTATTTGATAGCAAATTTGAAATTGTGGATTAAATTATTGAGTGGTGGATTAATTTGGGGATGGCTTGTAAAAGTTGGGCTTCGCTGTAAGGTTTCGTGAAATATTGATTTGCGCCTAATTCCATTGCCATTTGCCGATGTTTTGCCCCGCTACGGGATGTCAGCATGGCTACAGGAATCTTAGCAAACCGCTCTGTCGATCTGATCGATCGCAACAATTCAAATCCATCCATCCGAGGCATTTCAATATCGACGATCGCCAAACTGCAATCAAGACCATTTTGCAACTTTTCCAGGGCATCCACACCGTCTTTAGCCTGTACCACCCGGTAGCGAGCACGAGTCAGCGTCAGAGACAGCAACTGGCGAATTGTATAGGAATCATCCACTACCAAAATCTGTGGTGACGGACTCGCACTCGGCGGTATCTCCTGGACTTTACCGGAGACAGCGGCGATCGAACTATTTACCCCAGGTTGGCCCACCAAATCATCCACATCCAGAATATTCACCACGCGCCCGTCCCCCAAAATCGTAGTCCCCAAAACGCCGCGAGGCTTGGATAGAGGCGGCGGCAAAGGTTTAACCACAATTTCCTGCTGACCGATCAGCCGTTCCACGGCCACCGCCAGCATTCCTTCGGTAGAAGCCAAAACCAGAACCGGAATTTCCTCTTGGGTCAAAGGGTCAGGAGAGGGGGCATCCGGCCCGACGACGCTGTATTCGAGCAAATCTTGCATTCTCACCAAACGAATAAATTCCTCCCGCCACCACAGCATCGGCTGATTGCCGGCAATGTGAACTTCCGAGGCTTTAATGTGCAGAATTTCCTCGACTGCATCCAGCGGCACTGCTATTTTATTGTGATCGGTCTTCACCATCAAAGCATCAGTAATCGACAGCAGCAGCGGCAGTTTAATGATAAAACTCGTACCTTTTCCCAGGCGAGAGTCTACCTTCACAGTCCCCCGCACAGTCCGCAAATTTGTTCGCACCACGTCGAGTCCTACTCCCCGCCCCGAAAGGTCGCTGACCCCTTCTGTAGTGCTGAAACCCGGCCAAAAGAGAAAATCGTAGAGTTCGGCAATGGAAAATTCTTGAGCTTGTTCCTCCGTAGCCAAACCCTTTGTGACAACTTTACGGCGAATCATTTCCGGGTCAATGCCTTTGCCGTCATCGGCGACAGTAATAATAGTTTGGCCACCTTGGTGGCGGGCTTCTATTTCAATTTGACCGCTGGCCGGCTTGCCGCTTGCTTTCCGAACTTCGGGCATTTCGATGCCGTGGTCGAAAGCGTTTCTCACTAAGTGTATTAAGGGGTCGCGCAAAGCGTCGAGCAAACTTTCGTCAATTTTGGTATCTCTTCCCACTAGCAGCAGGTTGACATCTTTATCGTATGTGAGGCACATCTCCCGCAGAGCTCTGGGCAAGTGATCGACGGCGCGACTGAAACTCACGACTCGCAACTGCATGACGCGGCTGCGTAGTTGTTCGGTAATGCGGCGCAGTTGGTCGGTACTGCGCTCGAATTTCATGGCTAAGGTGTCTAATTTGGTGGCGGAGTGAGAAATTGCTTGGGCAGTTTCGATGACTTCGGCGGCTGTCGAGTGGAACTCTGTATAACGATCCATCTCTAAGATATCGAAGTGAGCATGAAGCGGAGAGGATTTGCCGTTAGCAATCATGGGCAATTCTGTTTCTGCTGCTGCAAGTTTTACCAATCCAGAGTTCCCGTTTCCCCCTCTCCACTCTGCAAAGCTCAGTCTGTCGTATTCTTCTCGCAACTGACCGCCGAATTGGTTCAAATCTACGATATTGCGGCGGATGCGCTTGACTTCGCCGCGCAGTTCGGATTCTTGAAGTTCTAAATTTGTACGGTTGATGACTAATTCCCCGACTAGATTCACCAATTCAGTTAAACGTTCTAAGTCTACCCGGATTGTCGGCCTTTGCGGGTTGGCGACTGGGAGAGTCGGGGAGGGGGGGACAGTTGGGGAGGGGGAGGGGGAGATTTCCGGGGGAGTCGGGGAGTCGGAGAGTCGGGGGGAGTCGGGGGGAGTCGGGGAGGGGGAGATTTCCGGGGGAGTCGGGGAGGGGGAGATTTCGGGGATGTCGATCGCCCTTCCTTCCAATATTTGTTGGCGTGCGGTTTGCAAGTTTTGGGCGATCGCCCAACCCTCGGATTGCAACCGTTGTAGAGTCAAGTTTGGAGAGTCGATCAAATCTCTGAGGGCTGCGGCGACTTTCCCAAAATCCGGCAATTGCAGCATTCCAGCCAAACCGGAGAGTTGGTAGTAAACCTGCTTGAGGGCGGTGACGGTTGTTGCCAAATCTGCCTCGGGAGCTTGGGAAAGCTCGGTTTCTAGGCGATTGAAGAGTGCCGGCACTTGGTGTTCAAAAATCTGTTTCAGGGTTTCCGGGGCGGTCGATTGGCTGACTGTGGGAACTGGCGACGGTTCTGAGTTGCCGTACTTGGCCTGGAACTGATCGAAAATTTGGGCGATCGCCTCCAAGTTTTCCGTTTGATCCGGAGTTGTGACATCCGAGTGTTGAACTGATTCGATCGTAATCTTTTTGAGAGCATCCACCCCCTGCAGCAAAACACTCACAGTAGTCGGTTCCAGGGCAGCCAAGTCTGTGCGATCGCGCAAAATGACAAAACAGTCCTCCAGCGTGTGAGCCGCCGCCGACACGTTTTGAAAGCCCAACATCGAACCCGCACCTTTAATCGAGTGAGCCGCCCGAAACATTTCTTTAACTGCCGCTTGTCGCTCTTTCAAACCCGCCGATTCCATCGCCAGCAGATTCGTCTCCATTGACTGGAGAAACTCTTCGCATTCTGCGGTAAAAGCATCTATTAATTCGTTTAAATCGTCATCATTCATATTAGTTTGTTGTCTGTTGTCTGTTGTCTGTTGGCAGTTTTTTTTATATATGATGTCCGGTTAATTGACTGTAGTTATTGTAGGGGCGGGTTTCACCGACAATAATTGCCTAAAACCCACAATCTCGTAAACCCGCCCCTACAGGAAGCAAATTGCAATCTACTTCTTTCAAGATACAAGGTGCGGGTTTACGATTATCAAATAAATCCGGCATTCTTAGTCCGCTAGCAGTGGACTTCGTTTGTTTAGTAGCGATTTCAATCGCCCAATTATCTAATCTGACAACTGTCAACTGTCAACTGTCAACTGACAACTGACAACTGAACTAACTACGGAAATTCGCCACCGACTTTTGCAATTGGCCCAGAGAACCTGACAACTCGTCCAAAGATGCTTTGACATCCGCACCTTTTTGTGCAGTCGTATTAGCAATCTCGTTGACTTGCTGCATACTGTTAGCAATTCCCTCAGCCGAAACAGTTTGCTTGGCAGATGCGATAGTAATATTCTGCACCAAAGCATTCATTTCTCGACTAACTTCGATGATGGCATTGAGGTGAGTTTTAGCTTCGCTTGCCAGCTTAGTGCCTTCCACTACCTCCAGCGTCCCGGATTCCATTGCCTTCATCACGCGACTGATTTCTTCTTGAATTGTACCGACAATTTCGGAGATTTCCTCCGTAGCGCCGGCGGATCTTTCTGCTAATTTCCGCACTTCTTCGGCAACAACTGCAAAGCCTAAACCTTGTTCGCCGGCTCGCGCCGCCTCAATAGTAGCATTCAGAGCTAATAAATTAGTTTGCGAAGCAAGTTGAGAAATCGAAGTCACAATTTTGCCAATTTGCTGCGAAGATTCGCCCAAACGCTTCATCATTTTCGAGGTAGAGGCGATCGTCAACCGGAGCCCGTTAATGCCTTCGACAGCGCGATCGACCGCCATACCGCCGACTTCAGCCGTTTGAGAAGACTGCTGAGCCACTGTTTCCGCCCGCACCGAAACATCTCGCACGTCGCGGATCGAATTCACAATCCGCTCGATTTCGCGCATGATAGCAGATATTTTTGCTGCTTGAATTTCCGCCTGTTGGGTGAGTTGACTGGTATTGTTAATTGACTCGTCGGTGGCAGATGTTACCTGTTCGGCTAAAGTTTGAATTCCCGTTACCACTTTCCGCAGAGAACCGATTAAGAAGTTGAAAGAGTCGGCGACAGCACCTAAAACGTCGTTAGTCACTTCCGCCCTGACTGTCAAGTCGCCTTGAGCCGCGCCTTTAATTTCTCCCAACAATTTAAGGACTTGCTGAGTCAGAGAATCAGCTTCTGCTTTACGTTCTGCTGCCAATTTTCCTAGTCGTTCTTCTGCTTCTTTGCGCTCGGTGATGTCAAAGCGAATGGCGATATATTTGACTATTTTGCCACTGGTATCAAAAATGGGGGAGATCGTCGAATCTACCCAGTAAAACGAGCCATCTTTGCGTCGGTTTTTGATTTCCCCTTTCCACACCAAACCACGAGAAAGTGTCACCCACATTTCTTCAAAAAATGATTGGGGATGGTAGCCGGAATTGACGAGGCGGTGGTTGCGGTGCAGGAGTTCTCCCATGCTGTAACCGGAGATTTCAATGAATCTGTCGTTGACGTAGGTAATCATGCCTTGGAGATCGGTTTCGCTGACGATCGCCGATTCGTCTAGGGCATTTTGCCGCGTTTTGAGTTCTTGCAGCAAGCGTTCCTGTGTCTCGGCCAACTGCTGCATTTGCTGCTGGGATGCTCTTTGTTCGGTGACGTTGCGACAAACGACTACGCCGCCTTTAAGCGCCCCCGTTTCGTCTTTGAGTGGGCGGCCGTTAACTTTCACCCACACACCCTCTGGCTTGCCTGCGTGGCGGGTGAAAAGGTCTACGTCGTCAACTACTTCTCCTCGAACCGTGCGCGCTAAAGGTATGTCGGCTGGGGGATAGGGAGTTACGGTATCGGGCAAGAATAAACCGTATCTTGCTGACCATTCATTGAGAAGAGCATCTGTCGCACCCATGCCAAAGATATCTTCGGCGGCGGGGTTGAACAAAATAAAATTGCCTGTTTCGTCGGCAGCAATTATGCCGTCGCCAATGCTGTTTATTAGCAGTTGCAAGAGATTGCTTTGCTGCCGAAATTGGTCTTCGGAACGGGCTAATTGGGCTGTTGTTTCTTGTAATTGATTAAGGGCCTGTTTGTTTTCGGTAACGTCGCGAGCGACTGCATACATGAGCTTTTGTTCGGTTTCCGGTCGCACTTTCCACGACAGCCACTTGTAGGAACCGTCTTTGCAACGGTAGCGATTTTCATAAGACTTTAATTCGGAGCCACTGGCTACTTTTTCCGCTTGTTCTAGGGTAGATTCGCGATCGTCTGGATGGACTAAATCGATATAATAGTTGTCTTGGAGTTCAAGCGCCGCGTAGCCGAGAGTTTTTTCCCAAGAGGGATTGACGCGCTTGAATTTGCCTTCAAAATCTATAATACAAATCAAGTCTAGGGAAAGGGTAAAAAATCGATCGCGCTCTTCTTCTGCTTTTTTGCGATCGGTAATTTCGAATACCACACCTCCGACACCGATGGGTTTGCCGTCAGATCCGGGCAAAGGAAAGTATGAGGCTAGCCAATCTCGGATAACGCCCGGTTGGTTGAGAGTTGTACCCGAAACCTCAATGTTTAAAAACGGTTGGTTGGTGACAAGAACTTGCTGCAACATCGGCTCTAGGGTTTCGAGCATTTCGGGTACCACTTCCCTCACCGTCTTGCCGAGGTGTTCGGCAATTGAGGGGCCGGTGGTTTCCGCTAATTTCTCGTTAACTTGCACGAAGCGCAACTGCTCATCAAAAATAAACATTGAGGCCGGGGCTGCTTTGAAAAAGGCGTCAAAGCGGGTTTGACGCAAAACTAATTCTCGTTCTAGGGCTTTGCGATCGCTGATGTCGCGGCCTTCTGGAATTAGCATCAAGACTTTACCACTGTCGTCTGTGATGGGTTTGATCGAGAAGTCAACGGTCGCCACTGCACCGTTGGCAACTAGCACATCCACTTCGTAACGGACTACCTCGCCGGCTGCGGCTGCGGCGATCGCTTCTCGTATCTGTTGCTTGGTTTCTGGGGAAATCTGCCACCACAGGGTCTCGGAAAACGGAGTACCTATTATTTCTTCGCTCCGCAGGCCTGCGGCGGCGAGTGCTGTTTGGTTAGCCTCCAAAACGGTGCCGTCCGGTTTGAGCAGACCTATGAATTGGAACGATTGGTCGAAAATGGCTCGGAACAGTCTTTCGCGATCGCGCAGCATCTCTTCTGCACGTTTGCGATCGCTGATGTCGCGAGTAACTGTTGCCAACCCGATAGGCTCGCCGGTTTCTGGGTTTTTGACGGTAAATATGGTGAAGTCAACCGGAATGTTTTCGCCGGTTTGAAAGTTCCTCAAGCGGAATTCACCCTGCCAAAAACCGTCTCGCACAGTAGGCGGCAGGATTTCTTCTTGGAAAAACTTAACATCTTCTGCACAGAAGAACTCATAAACACTTTTATTTTTGACTTCTTCAATATTTGGCAATCCTACTAATTTCATTCCAGCGGGGTTCAGGTATGTTGCCTCTCCCTCCAGGGTTGCCGTGCCGATAAAATCTGAGCTGCTTTCTACGATCGCAATCAATCTTTGTTTTTCGATTTCGGCTTGCTTGCGCTCCGTGATATCGTTGTTAGTTTCTAAAATAGCTTTGGGTTTTCCATGTTCGTCTCGCTGCAAATTCCAGCGACTAAACACGGTGATATTGGTATCATAATTGGTGGTGTGAATTACTTCTCCTTCCCAATAATTTTGCTCTTCTAACTGTGCCGAGATAGCTGCTAAAGGCTGAGGGGAAATGCTGTGCAATAGACTATGGGTGAGTTTCCCCAAGGCTTCTTTTTTTGTCCAGCCGTACATCCGTTCGGCTCCCTGGTTCCAATAATTAATCGTGCCGTCCATATCCCGAACGATCAAGGCGTCGCTTGCCAGATCCAGCATTTGCAAGTTCTGCTGCAAGGCTTGTTCTACGCGCTTGCGTTCTGTAATGTTGCGGGCGATTGTTGAGATAAATTCAATTTCTCCCTTCTCGGATTTGTGAGCAATAATTACTTGAGAAACAGGTATTTCTTTGCCGTCTAAAGTTTGCCAAATGGTCTCACCGCTCCACGCCCCCTCCCGGCAAGCTGCGGGGATGCCGACGTTGATAATAGTGTCGATACTTTTGGGGGATGTCAGGTCGGAAATGCTGACTCCGGCTAAATCTGAGTCCTCGCCAACTTTCAACATTTCTCTGGCTGCGCGGTTGATATAAATGGTGCGCTGTTGGGTGTCTGCCATGCCTACCCAGTCTGTTGTGGTTTCTAAAATTGCTTTGAACCGCAATAGTTCTTGTTCAGATTTGCGGCGCTGTGTGATGTCGCGCGCGAAGCCGAGCATTCCTAAAATGTTGCCTTCTGCATCTTTGAGGGGCAATTTCTGGGTGTCGAAGGTGTGTACTTTGCCGTCGGCTAAGGTGCCTAAGTCGTTGGAACCGGGCGCGAGGTGCTTGTCTGCCCGGAAGTTTTGGATTTGGTTTTGGGAATCGGTTTCGGCGTGGAAGTTGGGGAAGATTTGATCGACCGATATGCCTATTTCTGCGTCGTCTTTGCCGAGAATTTCTGCTTGAGTTTTGCCGAAGGCGGTGGCGAAACCTGCATTGACTAGGGTATAGCGCGAGTTTCGATCTTTGACAAAGATGCAGTCTGGCGTAGCGTCAATGACTGTCCGCAGCAAGCTTTGGGAGCTTTGTACTTCTGCGAGTGTGTGCCGCAGTTGTTCTTCCATTTGCACGCGCTTGGTGATATCTCTCATCGCGGAAACGAGAAATTTCCTGCCGTCGGTATCTACAAAAATAGATTTTTTGGCGGAGAGAAAGCGGGTGTTTCCTGCTGGATCTTGGATGGTTTTTTGGACTTCGCTGCTGGTATTTGTCAAGAAAACTAATTCGTCTTTTTCTCGATATTTCTCTGCTTCCTCTTTGGGCAAAAACTGGTCGTAGCATTTGCCAATTAGTTCTTCTCTGCTGTGACCTATGTATTGACAAAAGGCATCATTTAATGTTATCCAGCGGTGCTGTTGGTCTTTGACGTAAAGCGGGTCGGGGATGCTGTTGAGGATGTTGTTTAAGAATTGTTCTGAGGCTTTTAATTGCTCTTGGGCTGCGGTGCGATCGAGAATTTCCTGTTCCAATTGTGCGTTAGTTTGCAGTATCTGCTCGGTTCTTTCATTCACTCGCTGCTCTAGTTCTGCGCTTAGCTGCTGCAAGGCGGCTTCGGCCTGTTTGCGCTTGGTAATCTCCCGGCCTTCTGCGAGTATTTGAAATACTTCTCCTGTTGCATTTAACAGCGGCTTAAACGACAAGTCAATTACTGTTACCTGGTTGTTAGCTCCGGTGATTTCGTATTCTTCCCGGACAAAATTCCCGACCGAAACTTGTTGAATGTTCGTTTTTAGGCGCTGCTGGTTTGTTGGGGATGATGCCCAGCCTGGTGTCAGCCAAAATTTCATTCCCAGCACTTCTGATGCTGGGAAATCGCCCAATTTTAGCGCTGTCTGATTGGCTTCGATCAGAGTACCGTCTGCATCCAATAATGCGATCGCTTGAAAAGCTTGGTCGAAGATTGCGTGAAATCGCTGGGTAGTTTCGCTCAGCGCTTGTTCTGTTTCTTTTTTAGCGTTAAGGATACGGGTGGAACCTACTAAGAAGCCGTAGCGGTTGGACAAACTCAAAAAAGCGATCGCCGCAATGACAGTGATCCAATCGAACACAGTTTGCACCACCGGAGAGTGCGGCAGTCCTAGGTATTCGGCGGCGTGGCCGCTGTGGCCGAAAGCGCAAGTCCAAAATATGCCTGCTGTGACTGTGGCGAAGATGTCGAACCCGAATTGACGGTTTCGCCACAAACCTAAGCTGATTAGCCAAGCGATGGCAAAGTAACATCCAGAAATGATGACATTAGCCGCCCCAGCTACCAGCGATGGGGACAAGTCAGGCAATGTCAGGGTGAAAGTTGTTGCGAGCCAAGTATAGAGAAGTTTGATCATAAGATTAAGGATTGGCAAATCGGATGCGGGCGATCGTTAGTTAATATTATTGATGCACAGCCGTTGCAGACTTATCTGTATTGTTGATTTTTACCAGCGTTCGGAATGGGCGATCGCTTCTACATCGACAATCATTAGCAAGCGTCCTTCGGAATTGTACAAACCTTTTAAGAATGGAGCTAGGTCGGGACTGACATCTAGTGCTGAGACAATGCGATCGGGATTGAGAGGTAAAACTCCTTCGACGCGGGAGACGGCTAATCCCAGGCGCATTTTCGACAACAATCTCACGTCTCGTGGATCAGGCGCTTCTACCACTAAGATGCGGCTGTTTGGGTGGTAGGTGTCAACAGACTCAATACCGACAAACAGTCCAAAGTCTGCTGCTGCTAAGATTTCGCCCCGCAAGTTGGTTAATCCCAGCAAAAATGGCTGGGTATTGGGAACCAGGGAAATGGGTTGTTCCTTGAGTGAAAGGACTTCCCGCACTGCATCTAATTCTATGCCGAACAGACTGCCTCCTTGACCGAACAAGAGAAATTGCTTTGTTGCACTTGTCTGATTCCCCCCAGCGGGGGGAGCCGTTATTTTCATGGCTTATTTTTAGTTTATAGTGTAGCTTACCAATTAGAGTTTTGCGACCCTAAAGCCGATCGCCGATCGAGTTTTGCAGCATCTCTTTGGGTGCCTCAAATGTTTCCGTTAAATAAATCGCGGCTGGGCAAATAAGCAGGTTTCTATCATTAAACATAAACTTTTATGGAATTCAAAAACCCAGTTAATTTTTAAAAAACGGGGTTTGTCGGTATAATATTTTTTGGGAAGCGGCCGATCATTTTATATTCGGCTTACGCGGAAAGCAAGCGCTGCACTATGTGGACGAGTTGCTGAGGTTCAAAGGGTTTGCTGACGTAAGCGTCGGCCCCTAAATCAGTTCCCCAAGCTTTATCGATCTCGGTGTTTTTATGAGTACAAAATACTACGGGCAATTTGGCAGTTGTGCGATCGCCCCGCAATTCTCTGATCACTTCAAACCCGTTCATTCGTGGCATCACTACATCTAAAACGACCAAAGCCGGAGGAGTTTTGCGGATCATGGCGATCGCTTCTTCGCCGTCGCCTGCCCGGATCACATCCAGTCCGGCATCTTGAAGAATGCGGCAGATGATTTCTAGTTCGCTCTTTACGTCGTCCACTACTAAAATTTTTGACATAATTCCACACTTCCTTGCTGTTACTGACAGCGGACTACGTTTATTCAGAAGCTGGCGCGACCGGCGGCGATGGGACTATACCGCTTTGCGGACAAATTAATGTACTTCTAAATACAATATAGCCGATCGTATGGCTGAAGGTTAGCTGTAAGCGATAAAAAGCGATAAAAATTTACTTTGCTAACGGAATCGCTCTGAATAAATTAATCGGCAATTAGTAATTGATTTTTGGTGATTCGCTGTGTTGAAACCAACAGCTCTTAGTAGAAGGAGCGCTTGGGGTACTAAAGCGATATTTTCTACGTATATTTTTGAAATTTGTTCCCAACTATCTAGTTAATTTCATTGCCTAAATAATGCTAGTTAATGGATTTAATTGGCGTCAATAACAGTCACTTAAAAGTAGCTATGGCGGGGTAAATTATGGTATTGAGAAAAACTTTGTTCACTTAATATACAGCGCTATATTTCTGAGCTAGCGCTATTTTGTAATTAATAATACAAGCTTAATTTTAGGAGGGTAACAATGACATTTAAAGAATTTTATTGTCTGTAATTTATAATTCGGGGGCAAAATAAATTGACCGCGCGATAGTCCCATTTTACCCAGTAGAGGAGTGTTGAGTTCACCAAAACTACTGCCAGCAGGCGATACCAATCCTTGAGCTTGATTGTGAACCCCGCCGAAAAGACTGCTGGAAGATGCGGTCAATCGATTTTAGATTTTAGATTTTAGATTTTAGAATTGAAGAAAGTGCTCGCACTGATAAATCCGGGGGCGGGTGATGAGCAGTCGGAGCTTTTTCCTCGCTTCACGGATGAATCCGGAGGCCCCAGACGACATTGCTTGATTGTCAAATTAGTCGGCGAGGGAGAGACGGCGATCGGCTATAATAAAGGGCTAGAGGAAAAGAACACCGAAAACCCGAAAATATGGTTGCCATCCAAAGAAATCTCAACATTGCCGCCCTAGAAGCAGAATACAGTCAAAAAACACCGCGAGACATTCTCAAATTTGCCCTTGAAAATTTTGACAATATCTCTATTTCTTTCAGCGGGGCTGAAGATGTAGTTCTGATCGATATTGCCTCAAAAATTACCAAGAATTTCCGCGTTTTCACCCTAGACACCGGACGATTGCACTCGGAAACTTATCAGTTTTTGGATCAAGTCAGAAAACATTACGGCATTAAATTAGAAGTAATGTTTCCCGATGCAGCCGAAGTACAAGCCCTAGTAGAAGAAAAGGGATTGTTTAGTTTTTATCAAGACGGTCACAAAGAATGCTGTGGCGTGCGGAAAGTCAAGCCGCTGCGCCGCAAATTGAATACTCTTGATGCTTGGATTACCGGTCAGCGGAAAGACCAAAGTCCCAGTACCCGCAACGGTATTCCGGTTATTGAAGTTGACACTGCATTCTCAACTCCTGACCATGAATTAATTAAATTCAACCCCTTAGCAAACTGGTCTTCGGCAGAGGTTTGGGAATACATTCGCGCTTTGGATGTGCCTTACAACAAGTTGCACGAACGCGGTTTTGTAAGTATTGGTTGCGAACCTTGTACAAAGCCGGTATTGCCGAACCAACACGAACGCGAAGGTCGCTGGTGGTGGGAAGAAGCGACCGTAAAAGAGTGCGGTTTGCACGCTGGTAACGCCCAAAAATAGTAAATCACTTAGTAGGGTGCACCTAGCGCACCCTACTATTTGTTTGGTGCGCCTAGCGCACCCTACCCAAGAATAAATGCACTTCACAACATAAATAGTAGCGGAAGAATTCGCAATTAAAATAAACAGAAATTACGCTGAGCTTGCCCTTGAACTTTAATAAAATGATCGACAGTCAGAATAAATAGTAGCGGAAGAATTCGCAATTAAAATAAACAGAAATTACGCTGAGCTTGCCCTTGAACTTTGATAGAATGATCAACATTCAGAAAAGTTTTTAAAGCAGGTACTATTATGCTTGTCTCAACTCGCGAATTGCTGAACACGGCCCGGAGAAAGGCTTATGCGATCGGCGCTTTTAACGTCTACAACCTCGAAGGAGTAAAAGCCGTCATCAATGCCGCCGAAGCGCTGGACAGTCCAGCGATACTGCAAATTCACCCCAGCGCCCTCCTATACGGAAAGTCGCCTTTAGTCGCGCTGTGCATCAAAGCTGCCCGCACATCTTTAGTACCGATCGCAGTACACTTAGATCACGGCACCTCAGAAAAAGACATTCACATCGGTCTAGCCGCCGGCATTAAATCAATTATGGCAGACGGTTCTCCTTTGCCCTACGAACAAAACTTAATATTTACCCGGGAAATGGCTAAATTATCCCACGCTAACGGTGCGGCAGTTGAAGCAGAAATCGGCAGAATTAGTGGCAGGGAAGAAGGTTTGACAATCGATGAGAAAGCCGCAAGGATGACCGATCCAGTAGCAGCAGTAGAGTTTATCAAAGAAACTAAGGTGGATTTTTTAGCCGTAACAATTGGTAACGTTCACGGCAAATATTTAAGCCAACCCAAACTCGATTTTTCGCGTCTGGCAAAAATCCGGGCTGCTGTTTCAGTGCCGTTAGTGATGCACGGGGCGAGCGGTTTGCCGAACTCAATGATTCATCAATGTATTAAATTCGGAGTATCTAAATTTAATGTGAATACGGAAGTTCGCGAAGCTTATATGGACGTGTTAAAAAGTAACATTTCTGAGCCACATCCGGATTTGTTGGAAATAATGGAAAAAGCTATCGATGCCATGCAATCGGTCATTTCTGACAAACTGCAACTTTTCGGTTCTGTCGGTAAAGCTTATTTGCATCAATCTCCCTACGCGGATGACTTGACTGCCAAGAGTACCAGCAACAAACAAATAAGCCGCAACCAATCAAGTTTTGATCAAATGTTAAAGCCTGCGTATAGTGAGGCCTTCAGTCTTATGTTGAAGTAAAAAAAAACTAACGTCCTGACGGCGAACCAGTTTTTAGTCAGGACTTTAGTCCTCTTTAACCGTTTAAAAATTTATCAGGATCGATGCCAGATTCCCGCAGCCGCCGAATTAAAGACTGCAATTGAGCTTCCGCTGACTCAGCCCGCTGCCGTTGCTGTTCCGCTTCAGTGAGAATCCAATTACCATCAACATCATACCAGCGCAACCACAGTCGATCGATTCCCTGAAACTCCCCTTGCCACAAACCCAAGCCCAAACTTAGGTCAGCAATCCACAACCGCGAGTCAGGCAATTCTAATTCTTGATAGTGTCCGCCCTTCAATTCAAACACTCGCAATTTGTTAGTATAGCGACTGAAAACGGCATAAATAGGAACCCGCAAAATCTGCTCGTAAACCTCCCATTTTCTAGGCGGTTCCTCCTTCGTCTCCGCCTCCAAAAGTTGCCCGTTACCCGCACTGTTTCCCGACTGAGGTGGCAACTTTTCCTCATCGGTATTGTCGCCTAAATCTTCTTTTTCCGTTCCCGGCGAAAGCAGTTCTACAATTACAAAAGGATTCACGCCTTCCTGCCAAGTAACGTAACTCATCCGCAGTTCGGATCGATCGTAAAGTCGGGGAACTCCCACAACTCCAAACCAATCCGGCCGCTTGTGCCACAGAGTGTGATGCACGTCATAATAAAGGTTCATGTCGGTGCCGCTAAATATCTCAGAAGCTGCATAATTCCGAGGCCGAAACGTCAGGCTCAACAACTGCGGCTGCAAATGGTGAAATTCGTCAGGCAAACCAGGTTTCTCCGGGTCTTCGCTGGGTAAATCGTACATCGTCGGCAGCGTTTCTCTGGGCGATCGCGGCGGATCGGTTTGCGGCACAGGATATTTAAAAGGAAACATATAATATTGAGAAATGACTGCATTTATGCTAACATCATTTTAATACTTGCAGGACGAGCGCCAACACCCTGTAAAACGTTTATTTCACACTTTTTTTCCTCTCTTCCGTGAAGTCAATCTCACCTCTTAAATCTCAAGCGACCGATCCGAAATTCTGCACTATGATCGACATTCCTCAACTGATTGCTCAAGAACTTTCCATTAATCTGTCTCAAGTCAATAATGCTCTGGAACTTTTCGCAGAGGGAGCAACAATTCCGTTTATTGCCCGCTACCGCAAAGAACGCACGGATTTGCTGAATGAAATTCAGTTGCGGGATATCTCCGATCGCTTCACCTATCTGACGGAAATTGAAGAGCGCAAAAAGTCGATTCTAGATACGATTAGCTCTCAGGGAAAACTCACTGAAGAACTGCAAGCAAAAATCGAATCGTGTTTGCAAAAAAACGAACTAGAAGACCTTTATCTGCCTTACAAACCAAAGCGGCGGACGCGAGCAACAATTGCTAGGGAAAAAGGTTTGGAACCGCTGGCGAATTTTATCAAATCTCTGAACTTGCCAACGGCTAAACCAGCCGATTTTGAGGCGGAAGCAGCTAAATACATTTCGGAAGAAAAGGGAGTAAAAACAGCAGAAGAAGCTCTCAAAGGTGCTGCGGATATTTTGGCGGAAGCGGTTTCGGAAAAAGCAGAATTGCGGGCTTATTTGCGAGAGTTTTTGATGAAAACAGGAGTTTTTGTCTCGAAAATTAAAGATGATTTCCCGGAAGGAAGCACTAAATTTGAAATGTACCGCAATTACCAAGTTGCAGCCAGAAGCGTTCAATCGCACAATATGTTAGCGCTGTTTCGGGGGGAAACGGAAGGGGTTTTAGATTTGGAACTGGCTTTTGATGAATCCGCAGTGATGGCTTATTTGGAAGCTCAGGAAATTAGAACTAGGATACCGGAAGTTAAAGAGTTTTATCGATCGACTTTGAAGGATGCCTTCAACCGACTGATGAAGACTTCGTTAATTACAGAAGTACGATCGCACAACAAAGCCGTCGCTGATATCGAGTCCATCGCCACTTTTGAAACCAACCTGCGCGAGTTGCTGCTGTCGGCGCCGGCGGGAATGAAACCCACCTTGGCGATCGATCCGGGATTTCGCACGGGCTGCAAAGTTTCCGCCCTCGATGAAACCGGGCAATTTTTAGAATATCAAGCCATTTTCCCCCACCAAGCGGCCGCTCAGAGACAGCAAGCTGGTAAAATTGTCAAGCATTTAATTGAAAAATATAAAATTGAATTAATCGCGATCGGCAACGGTACAGCTTCCCGCGAAACAGACGAATTTGTTTCGGAAGTTTTGGCAGAAATGGACAGGAAACCGATTAAAGTCATGGTGAATGAATCCGGTGCATCGATTTATTCCGCAAGCGAAGTGGCGATCGCCGAATTTCCAGATCTCGACATCACCGTTCGTGGCGCAGTCAGCATCGGACGGCGCTTGCAAGACCCCCTCGCAGAACTCGTGAAAATCGACCCAAAATCAATAGGAGTCGGTCAATACCAGCACGATGTTGACCAAAAATTGCTCAAAAAGAAACTCGACGAAACAGTCGAAAGCTGCGTTAATTATGTCGGAGTTGACTTAAACACAGCCTCGAAAGAACTGCTGACATTTGTATCAGGAATGACGGCAACAGTTGCCAAAAATATCGTCAATTACCGCAACGAAAACGGCGCTTTTAAAAATCGCCGCCAACTGCTGAAAGTTCCCAAACTTGGCCCAAAAGCTTTTGAACAAGCAGCCGGATTTCTCCGCATTCGCGGCGGCGAAAACCCCCTGGACAATACCGCGGTTCATCCCGAAAGTTATCCTGTCGTGCAGGCGATCGCCAAGGATTTAGACTTGCCGCTGACAGGAATAACACAAATATCGGAAAAAATCAAGACTGTAAACATCAAGAAATATGTCACAGAAAAAGTCGGTGAACCGACACTCCGAGACATTATTTCCGAACTAGAAAAACCGGGAAGAGACCCGCGTGCCGAGTTTAAATATGCCACTTTCCAAGCAGGAATTAAAGAAATCTCCGACTTGCAAGTTGGGATGGAATTGGAAGGCATAATCACGAATGTAGCTAACTTTGGAGCCTTTGTTGATGTGGGAGTGCACCAAGATGGTTTGGTTCACGTTTCTCAATTAGCCGATCGCTTCGTAGATGATCCCAAACAGATTGTCAAAGTCGGACAAGTTGTGAAAGTGCGGGTTTTGGAGGTGAATGAGAAGTTAAAGCGGGTTAGTTTGACAATGAAGTTGCAAGAAAAACCGCAACCGCAAAATGGCAATAGCGCGAGGCTTCCGGCCCCGCGCCGACGTTGAAACTTTGGGGGAAAGCTGAAATACTCACCGCGCCTGAAGGCGCGGTGAGTATTTCAAAAGCCTGGAACTCTCATAAATGCGTGGAATGAAATTCGTCTGAAAGCGCTAACCCAAGCGTATTGCTCTATAGATGCTCTACAACAGAACAGTATCAAGAGCGTTCTCACCACCAGTGAGCGCAATGATTTGACCAGTATTGATGTATGCAACATTGGTTTGGGCAACAGTCGCTAACCCCGTAATCGAGAGGGGACTTCCTGCCAGAATAGTGGGACTGCAATCAAACCAGTTATCAACTGAATGCCACCAAAGATAGCGAGAGAAGGCCCAAATCCAAAGCGCAGTAGCTCTCCAAATATGAAACTGCCTACACCAAATCCAGTAAAGAGAGTAAATACCTTCAGTCCCATCGTTTGCCCCAAATTGTTGTCATCTCCGAGATCTGTCACAATTCCGACAAACAACGGTTGAGTCAGGTCATACCCTAAAGACAAAAAAAGAACTGCGATCGTCGTTCCCATTGGCGGAATCTCAAAAATCATTGCAATTCCAGCCACAGCAGCCATTACCAACCCTGCTGGAACGAGCCAACGCCGTCCCCACCGATCAACAGCTTGACCAATGAAAGAACTCAGCAATAAACCGGGAATGCCGTACCCAAGAATGTTTAACCCAATGCTCAACGCATCCATGTTGTACCGTTGCGATAAATACAACCCTAGCCATGTATATACCCCAGAGTGGTAGATACCATTCCACAGAACATAAGCATATGTACGCTGCCCCCGAAAGGTGGCTAATATCTGGCTGTATCCCCTAAAGATTTGGCGAATAGGCGGTAATTTGGTGACTTTTGGTGTATCAAATAAAGAGCCGTAAGGATGAAGTCGCCAAAGCACAACAGCAGCAAGCACAGCAGTACCTAGAAAGAGCGATCGCCAACCTACAAATGGCTCAAGAATCGCTCCCCCCGCAGAGCCTGCTGCCATCCCCCCTTCCATTGCTGCAAACACCAATCCTAGCTTGGCACCTCGCTGATCAAACGGGAATAAATCGCCAATTAAGGCGAAGGTAAGGGGAATCACACCACTGGCTCCAATCCCGGTTAATAGCCGCCAGGTTGCCATCTGCGAAGCATTTTGAGCAGTGGCAGTTAAAGCCGTGAAAATGACAAAAAGAGCAAGCGAGATGCGAATAATAGACCATCGACCAAAGCGATCGGACAGGAGGCCGAAGAATAATGCCATCAGTGCATAGGACAGCATATAGGCTGGAACGATAAAGCCGATTTCCTGAACCGGAACATTAAAAACTTCAGCCAAACGTGGAATCAGGGGAGCAATCATGTACCCCTGTAGAAAAATTAGCCCCGCAGCGATCGAAAGCCAGGAAAACAGGTCTTTATGCTGCTTTAGGCGAATCGTGGCATCGGCTGGTTCGGTATGAGGGTGATTAAAAGATTCTTTGAGTTTCGGCATGGATTTAAGAGATTTCAACTCATATCACATTTCACAGACGACTAAAATCTGAGAACTTAGCTGGAGTCCCAACGCCAACAACCAAGGGCGATGGAGTGGTGAAAGCTTGGAATACCTTCTCAACTCTGGAGGTTACAAATTTTGTAGGTAAGGTGTGGAATCTAGCCCTGAATGTCAGGATAACTTGATAAATGTCATGATTTATACAAAAAATGTATATTTAGATACAGAATTTTTTATAAGACTTATTAGTTGAGGCTATCAACAAAGCTAGGATTTACGCATTGACAGAAATCTTTTAATCCCACAAAGTTGTTTGTTTGATGGCTCTGCGATCGCATTCAATTTGCCCATGAATCGAATGTGTGGCGAGAAAACCTACATATTAAACAATACGCTTGGGATAAGAATAATCTGATTTCCTTTCACAAGTCTGGAACTCTCATAAATGCGTGGAATTAAATTCGTCTGAAAGCGCTAACCCAAGCGTATTGGGCTATAATTGTGTAATCCTCACCAACCTTAAAATTATATGGTTGCAAGTAAAAGCGACACCTATGTCTCTCCTGAAGATTATTTAGCAGCCGAGAAAGTCAGTCCGATCAAACACGAGTAAAGGCAAGGTGAAATCTATGCAATGGCAGGGGCAAGCAAAGCTCATGTCATCATTTCCGGAAATGTGTTTGCACTGTTGAGAAATCATCTTCGGGGAAGTGGCTGCATACCTTACATCGCAGATATGAAAGTTCGGAAAGATACATCTAATTTTTTTTACTATCCCGATGTAACGGTGAGTTGTGATGAACGAGACAAAAATGCTGCGGAAGATTTCATTCGCTACCCGCGCTTAATTGTGGAAGTTTTATCCCCGACAACAGCGGCTTGTGACAGAGGCGATAAATTTGCTGATTACCGCACTTCTGAAAGTTTGCAAGAGTATGTGTTAATCAATCAAGAAAGAGTTAGTGTAGAGTGTTTTCGCCGGAATGCAGAGGGTTTGTGGGTGCTTTATCCTTACACTCAAGGACAAGAAGTTCAGTTTGCTAGCGTTAATTTTAGCTGGGCGATCGAGACATTGTATGAAGATGCGATCGAGATTGGTTGATTTTAATTACTCCTGAATCACTGATATTGATATGATTGAACCGCGAAGACGCAAAGGACGCGTTCGGCGAAGCCGTTCCCGAAGGGTAGGAAGAGAAAAGAAGAACAAGCTGGTAATTGCTATTTTTTCTTGCTAGCTTTCCAAGTGCCGCCGTAGAAGTAAAAAGGATTGTTTTGACTTACCGATTCCCAACATTTAAGACATAAAAAAAACCACTGCCCCGACTCGTCATACCGGGTGCGGTAGAGAGTCGGGGCAGATTGGGAACAACGATCGCAATATTTGATTCTGATTGCCCTGGCCATTGTTACTCTGTTTTAAACAATAACGGACTCTTGAGGGCGGGCAAATATCATGCGACCAGCGCTAGTTTGCAGGGCGCTGGTGACTACGACTCTGGCTTCGCCACCGACATAGCTGCTGCCTGCTTCTACGACAACCATTGTGCCGTCATCCAAGTAACCAATTCCCTGAGAGGGTTCTTTGCCTTCTTTGCGGATTTTTAGTTCGATCGTATCTCCCGGCAAATAAGTCGGGCGCACCGCATGAGTCAAATCATTGATATTCAAAACCGGCAGTTTTTGGACGGTAGCTACTTTCGATAAGTTGTAATCGTTGGTAAGTAAAATGCCGTCGATATCCAAGGCGAAGCGGACTAATTTGGCATCGACTGTGGCAATATCTTCGTAGTCAGCCGAGTGAATTTGAATCCGTTCTGGATATGTTTCTTTGATGCGGTTGAGTACATCTAAGCCGCGGCGTCCGCGCACTCGCTTTTGATCGTTGGCTGAATCAGCTACCAGTTGCAGTTCTTGGAGCACGAATTGCGGCACGATAATTTGACCTTCGAGGAAACCTGTTTCTAGCAAGTTTTCAATTCTGCCGTCAATAATGCAGCTAGTATCGACAACTTTGGCAGTTGCTGGCTTGAAAGTACCTTCGGTTAGCAACACCGTGTCAAAGCTTTTGGGGTTGATCAGTCGCAAGAAAGCGCGGCCGTGGGTGTCGGTCAAACTGACGCCTGTGAAGCCGAACATGACGCTACCCAAGACTGCGACTAAAGGTTTGATGAAGCCGAACTCGCGGGGAATTGGCAGCAGGAATAGCGGAGCCAGCATTAAGTTTGCTACTAGCAGTCCGATGATTAAGCCGATCGCCCGCGTCAGCAGCATCTCCACCGGCATATCGCGGACTTGTTTTTCCAAGCGCCGATAGGTTGTTTGAGCAACTAATCCCATCACGAAGCCGATTAATGCTCCAAAGGAACCTAGTACAGAACTTAAACCTTGTATATTTGTAACTTGCTCCAGCAGCTCGCTCGGCAGGAGTTCGACTCCGTAATAGCCGATGCCTCCGCCTGCGATTATGAATGAGATTATTATGATTGCGTCTAGCATTAGTTCTAGGTTAATGAATTTATTCACATTATATCTTTGCAGTGCTGATACTTGTTTTCATGCTTTGGTGGGATATCGCCCTATTTACTCAGGGATGTTCATAAACTTATATTTCGCGGTTGTACCCTTTGGGGGATGTGCCAGGGAGGCGCTCGGCATTTACCACGCCGGGCCCAAAGCAGGGACGAGGTGCGAATAGACCGTCCTGCGGGCTGTTCGAGAATTTTGGTCGATTAAAACTGGTACGAGGTTAAATTAAAAGAGCCGTAGCTTGCGGGGCGGGACGGCATCGTTCGCAACGCTTTTTTTGGAATAAAATGTCATAATATACATAATTATTCATGATTGTTTAATTAAAACTTTAGATTTGAAGTGGCGCTTTTGGCTTGAAATGTAATGAACCCTCCCACAGATTATTTAACATTTGAATTAAAAAAAAGTGTGCAAGCGACAAATTCCGGGATTCCTAGTTCGGCTTACCTGCACATACCTTTTTGTCGCCGCCGCTGTTATTACTGCGATTTTCCGGTTTTTGTGGTGGGCGATCGCAAAAATGGCGAGAATTCCGGCACCATAGTCCAATACGTTGCTGTACTGTGTCAAGAAATTCAAGAAACTAAAAATTTAGGCGCATCTCTGAAAACAGTTTTTTTTGGTGGTGGCACACCTTCGCTGCTTTCTGTCAGTCAGTTGAGCAATATTTTAGAGACTCTCGACGGCAAATTTGGGATTGCTGCTGAGGCGGAAATTTCTATAGAAATAGATCCCGGTACGTTTACTTTAGAACAGTTGCGGGGATATGCAGCGGCGGGAGTAAATCGAGTGAGTTTGGGAGTGCAAGCTTTTCAAGATGAATTGCTGCAAGCTTGCGGGCGATCGCACTCTGTCGCTGATATTTTTGAAGCAGTAGAAATAGTGCGATCGGCTGGTATTGTCAATTTTAGTTTAGACCTGATTTCAGGACTGCCACACCAAACTTTAGAAAACTGGGAAGCTTCCCTGAAAGCGGCGGTGGAAATTTCCCCGACTCACCTGTCGAGTTACGACTTAATTGTTGAACAGGGAACTGCTTTCGGGCGCTACTTTGAAGCAGGCGCGCAGCCGCTGCCTGCAGATGAAACCGCTGCTCAAATGTACCGTTTAGCAAGGGAAATTCTGACAGGGGCTGGCTACGAACATTACGAAATTTCTAATTACGCTCGATCTGGCTATCAGTGCCGCCACAACCGCGTTTATTGGGAAAATCGCCCTTATTACGGTTTGGGAATGGGGGCGGCGAGTTACGTGGAAGGCCGGAGGTTGACAAGGCCGCGCAAAACTCAAGAATATTATCAGTGGGTGCGATCGATCTCTGGCCTCAATTCCCCTGCTACTTCTCAAATTGGGGGGGGAACCCAGCCAGATATTTACTCAGCAATTGAGCAAAATTTTCAAGTCTCAGAAAATGACGTTTTGTTAGAAACGCTGATGCTAGGTTTGCGTTTAGCAGAAGGAGTTAGCCTGTCGGCGCTGACTGAAAAGTTTACTCAGCAAACGGTTGATAAAATTTGGCGTTGTTTGCAGCCCTACTGGCGGCAAGGATGGGTAGAAATTATCACTGCGGATGGGGCGATCTCACATTTAGGTGAGGGCGTGAAACTGCCACTGTCGGGCAATTTGAGGTTGAGCGATCCCGAAGGTTTTTTATTTTCTAATACAATTTTAGCCGATTTGTTCAGCAACTTAGGCGAAGATAATTAGCTCTGTCTGAGGAAGTATACCCCCTGACAAGCGCGATCGGCTCTAAAGCCGGGGCCGCCAATTCGATCGAAAGGAAATTTAATCGCTCCCTAGCTTGATCCTCTCAAAAATAATATATTTTCTCTCGATCCCTACACAAAACTTAAAGGCGAACTAAGCCTTGGGATAGACGCCACGACGGCACTCCAGCCGTCATACTTAAGACTGAACATTTAAAAGTAATTTAATGAACACTTTAACTATCGAGCGCAACCAAACCCAAAACCAGCCCTGCCTTGTAATTAGCGATCGCGGGTGCAATGCTGCTTCCAAGTGTAATTTTTGCGGTCACTACCAACAGGCAAGAGGTTCAGTTGGTCACTGTCAATTGTTGAACGCACCTGTTAGGGGAGGATGGAAATCTTGCACTTTAGCACTGCCGGCTTTTGCACCTTCTTGGGAATAGGTGGAAGGCGCTGATGTTTCCCTGGCGCAATTTATTAATTAACCCAAAAAATCTAAAAAAAATGTATAAAAAATTGTGTTTTAACTGGTAATATGCTATATTAAGTCTAGGTCCGTCGCCGATCGTTCGCACAATTGCACAAACAAGTTAAAAAAATGAATTTGACACTAAATCAGGTAATTTCCGAAGGTCATACGCGCATTTTGTGTTGGTATCTTAATAATACTAGCAAAGTGCAAATCGCTCGTATTACAAATATTCCTAATTGGTATTTTGAGCGGACGGTTTTTCCGGGAGAGCGTTTTTTGTTTGAAGCGTTGCCGGAAGCTCAATTAGAAGTTTGCAGGAGTGCGGAGACGGGTGGTATAGTGTGCGAGCGAATTTTGTGCGATCGGCTGCGAGTTGAAGAATTAAGCACGGCTGATTGAAGATAATTCCTTAGACTTATCAACGAGAGGTAGAAACCCGGTTTTTTTCAGAAACCGGGTTTCTCTGTATGATTATAAAAGCTCGGTTCGCGATCGCACTTTTTACCCTCGGATCGACCAAAACAAAATATACGGATATGCTCGGTTACGTCCTCGAACTTTGGCAAAGATTCGCCTCTCCAAAAACCCTTGATTCGATGCTTGACTTTTTTGACGTGCTGGTTTTATATCCCTGTCCTTCCCTAGAGACGCGCAACTTCTGTTTGCTCTTTCTGAACTACTGTGGCGCTTTTCCAGACGCATTGATGAAGCTAAATGGCGAATATTTCGCTCTATAGTTAAAGACTTAAAGCTAGAAGAATCTCTTGCTGATTTACTTGGCTAAGCAGTCACTTCGATTGAGCAAAACCTTGCAGATGAAAGCAAGATTTTCCAGAAGATCACAGGAAAATCCGTTCTCATCTACACCTTAACGGAATCTGCAGCGTTGAGGGTAAAAGCTATTTTAGAGGCAGCTTGCCAACAAATTACACCAACAAATGATAGTTGAGCTCAGCCACAATCGAGGTGGCAACGACAGACTCAGCCAGTGGGTGAGAAATTCCGACCTAGTGCTAATGGCGACAGCAAGTGACAAACACCCCGCCACTGGTTTTATTGAGGCAAATCGTCCGCAGCATCTCTCCCCTATTCTGTTCGTCAATAGTAAAGGGAATGCGAGTATTTTGCAGGAAATCAGAAAGTATTTACAAAGTTGAGGTATCTAGAGGCATGAATAGGTTGTTTTCAATTCAACCGGGCTAAATTTGCCCCGATGGCGGTAGCTGGGGTAATTACCAAACCGATTCAACCCATCACTCTGACGGAAAAAGTGGCAGAGATTTTAGGATGGGTTGATTGACTTTAATCATTATTGTTAAAGTTTGTAACCAAAACTGTGAATTTCAAGAATCTTTACCAATTCTTTACCGTTGCTATCTAGCCTTCAAATATGCAGGTAAGGGCAAAAAAACATTGTATCTGGTGGGGGTGGGTTTAGCTAAAAATCTATAATACAAGCCAGTTATAAGCCAATACGCTTGGTTTAACACTGTTTGTTACTCGGAGATCCGCCTCGCATCTCCCTCCCAGGGCGGGAGAGAACACTCTTCGCTCTTTTTAAGGGGCGATCGGGCCGATCTGAATTGTATTGATTTAAATTAAACACGGTTTTAACGCAGTTTAGGGATTTGTATTGCTGATGCTTCGTTCAGAATGCCTACCTAAATAGTGACGCTTGTTTTTTTATAATAGCAAGCGATTGCTTTTGGCTGTCATTTTTTGCAAGCAGTTCGGTGGCTTTTTGCTGCTTAAATATAAGCGAACAATGGCAAAAATAAATCATAAAAAGCTTGCCAAAATACTTGACAGCAAGAAATTAGCAAAGTAAGTTAGTTATCAATAAACTAAAAATTGTTGCGACAGAAAGTCAAAGACATGAGTGATGGCTTTGAACTTTCTCGATTCAGCTATTTTGCAGTAATTTAGTAGAGCAATATTCATTAATCTGACTAGACTGATTGCAGGTTAACAAGCTTATTTTATCTCCCAGGTGGATTACTAAATTACCACACATGAAAACCCACAAGTAAATCACAGGAAAACCACAAATGGCAACCTATTCAACTATTTTTAATCAGCAATTTGGCTCGTCAAATGAGCCGATTAATGCACTTTTTGAATTCGATCAGGACTTCACGGGCGATGGCTCTAACGATATTCAAGTCACGCTCAGCTTAAACCCAGGCGCTAATTCTGGCACTGAGGATATGCTCGGTGTTGCCTTCCATGTTGCAAACAATGCCGTCAGTGGCTTGCAGATTGGGGATATCGTTCGGTCTGAGCAAAGTAATACTCAAACCCTGAGCACTTTCAACCCCACAGTTGTTATTGGTGCCAATCAGGTAAGCGATAGTGGACCCCTCAATCCTGGCTTTAATACCAGTGGGAGCGGTTCGGCTGAACCCTACGATCTGGGCATCAAATTCAGCGAGCAAGGATCGGGAGAAGGGATCGTCCAGACAGCGACCTTTGTGATCAGCAAACCAGGTGCACCTCTTGACAAGTCGCTGGTCGAGAACACCAACTGGTGGGTGCGCTTGCAGTCCACTAATGGCGGTGGGGACAGTGCCAAAACGGGCGGCGTTATCGGCACGATTACTGGTGGACCAACTCCAAATCCAAGCATCTTCATCGACAAAGTAACCAACGGCGCGGACGGCGTTAACATTCTCGTAAATCAGCCGATTACCTGGACTTACACAGTCAGCAACACCGGCAACGTCCCACTCTCAGGCGTCAGCCTCACCGATGACAAAGAGGGAATCATCACCAACTTCAGTGGCGACGCGAACACCAACACCCTGCTGGATACAAACGAAGTTTGGACTTACACGAAAACCGGCACTGCCCAGGCTGGCAACTACAGCAACACTGGTAACGTTACCGGGACCTACAACGGCACACCTGTAACCGCTTCTGACCCCAGCAGCTACTTCGGTGCGGCTCCTGCGTTCACCATCGAAAAGCTGACTAACGGCTACGATGGCAAGGATATTTTGACAGGTCAGCCGATTACCTGGACTTACAAAGTCACCAACACCGGCAACATTGACCTGACCAACCTGCAGGTCAAAGATGACAACGGCACCCCCGCTAACACCAGTGACGACTTTGTAGTTGGCAGTATTGCCAGCCTGCCCGTGGGTAGCAACCAAACCTTGCAGAAAGCAAGTACCGCCATCACAGGCGCCTATGCTAACATCGGCACGGCAAGCAATACCTACACCGATGGTTCGGGCAATAGCACCCCCCTCAGCGCCACCGACCCCAGCAACTACTTCGGTGCCAATCCTGCCTTGACAATTAACAAACTGACCAACGGCTTCGATGGCAAGGCAATTTTGGCAGGTCAGCCAATAACCTGGACTTACGAAGTCACCAACACCGGCAACGTTAACCTGACCAACGTCGAAGTCAAAGATGACAACGGCACCCCGCTTAACACCAGTGACGACTTTGTAGTTGGCACCATTGCCAGCCTCGCCTCCGGTCAGAGCACCACTGTCCAGAAAACAAGTACCGCCGTTGCCGGCCCCTACGCTAACATCGGGACGGCAAGCAATACCTACACTGATGGTGTGGGCAATCACACAAACGTCAGCGCCACCGACCCCAGCAACTACTTCGGCGCTCGCCCCAGCATTAACATCGAGAAAGTAACGGACAACTCTTCTGTGCAAGGGGATGCCCTGTTAATTCAGCAAGGTAGTCCAGTGACGTGGATTTATACTGTCACCAACACCGGCAACGTCCCTCTCTCTAATGTCCAGGTGACAGATGACAAAGGTGTGGTTCCTATTTACAGCAGTGGTGACACCAACCAAGACGGCAAGCTCGACCTCACAGAAAGCTGGGTTTACAGCGCCAGCGGCACTGCCATATCGGGCAGCTATCAAAATATCGGGACGACCACAGGTTCCTACACCGACGGCTTGAACAACCCCGCAACCCCGACAGCATCCGATCCTAGCTCCTACACAGGCGTGCGGTCTCTGGGAGCGCGGACACCAGGCTTCTGGCAGCGTTGGACTGATGTGTGGGATGGCAATGCCAGCAACGATTCCTCCTTTGCCGGCAAGTCAGATTTCCCAACCAGCGACATCCTGCTCTCACCTTACTCCGCGGCTACAGTAGATCCAGTCACAGGACAGACTGCCTTGGGCATTCTGGTTGGTGACTATAACCGGAATGGAAAGACGGATGCAGGTGAAAATACCGTGTTCTACACCCTTCAGGAAGCTCAGACCATTGTTAACGCTAACCAGAAAGTCCAGCAGGACGTTCGCTACACGATCGATCGCTCCTTGGTTGCCTCTTGGCTGAATTTCCTCGCCGTCAACCCCGCGCCGACTGGAGATATGAACCAAGCGATTACTTGGTTGCAAACATACACTCCCGACGAAAACGGCGATGGCAAGGGAGATGGGAATCTCTCCTTGCAGGCATCAACCTTCCGAGTCCCTGCGAGTTCCCCAGCTTGGGCAAACGCAACTAACACCTACAACGGATTGCCTACTGGCGAAGCGATCAACGGCAAGCTCGATTACTACAACAACACCGGAAAGTTCGGGACTCAGCCTATCTAGTGTTGGCATAACCTAAGTTGCTAGTTAACGCTAGTTGCTAGTTATCACCGCTACTGGCTCTTAAAGGGAAAGGGAAAGGGAAATAGCTTTTCCCTTTTTCCCTTTTTCCCATTTCAACTTTCAAACGCATCTGGCCAGCGAACAATTAAGCTTGGCGGCCCACATTTTACCCACTGCGATTTTTAGGAAAGGAAAATACCGTTCATGCCTATGGTGCAATTCAGAAAACTTGCGTGTGTTTAGCTAGAGAAAATCAGGAACTAGCAGCGGCAATACTTGATAATTTTGCCCTTGCTGGCAATATTGAAGATGTGCCAACAAATGCTCCAAGAACTGTGCAGCGTGTTAGAACACAGATTGATACCCTCTATTACATTTTAGGAATCGAAATGATGCCCGCTGCACAAGCTATTGACTTAAGATGGCCAAAAAATCCTAAGTGGAAATTATCGATAGTCACTAAAAAAATATTTGCACAGTACAGACAGGTGGTTCTTTTCATGAAAAGCGATCGGGTGTTAACCTATGATACTTAAAAGTCATATTCATTTTTGAAAATCTATCAAAAACAGGTAGAATTATGTTTTTACAATTATCGAAAACTTACTAGCTTTTGACTAGCTTAAGAACCATCTTTTATTGGCGTATAAGATTATGAATGCGGTTGCAAAATAGAACTGGCTAGTCCCTAATTATTTCAACTTATATTCCTCCTCATCGGGAGCAGGTAACTTCCTCGGAGAGACGCATGCAACAGGTTAAGTGTGCACCACCAAGATTAATAAAAAAGATATTAAATCCCCTAAATCGCTGGCGTAAGTTCCGTAATGGCTCACTAGGTAATCTCAAAGGGGGCCACTGGACAATTCAATCCAAGCTGCAAGGGTTGCTCCTAGGAGTTAGCCTCGGTTCTGTACTGGTAGTTAGTGGGATTGGCTGGGGGGGTGACAACCCGCCTGAAACTCTGATGGAGTAAAGATTTAGTCAACTTATGCTAAAAAAAGATAGGTAGAAAGCGGGTTTCTCGCCACCGATGCGTCAGCCCTGAAACTGTCGGAAACGTTGATCTAAGCTAAATTATAAAAAATCCACCACTCTTCAATCCTAAAACCCGATGTCCCTCACCGAACAAATCCTCTCCCAACTGCCAGGAGACGCCCTCGGAGGCCTGCGAAAGGTCGATCGACTCTGGGAAAACCTCAAACAAAACACCGCACCAGCACCCCAAGCAGTAAAACACAGCCAACAACCCCTCGAAACCCTCGACTTCGACATAGTTATCGGCGGCGGAACCCTAGGAATATTAATCGGTACAGCCCTAGCCGTGCGGGGTTGGCGAGTAGCCTTGCTCGAACGCGGCACCCTGCGAGGCCGCGAGCAAGAATGGAACATTTCTCGCAAAGAATTAGACGCATTCTTAGAACTAAATTTGCTCTCTGTTGAAGAGATAGAAAAGGCCATAGCCACCGAATACAACCCAGCCCGCATCAGCTTTGCCAACACCCCAGACATTTGGGTGCGCGACGTACTCAACATCGGGATCGACCCAGTTTACCTCCTAGAAACCTTGAAACAGCGATTTCTCCAAGCCGGAGGCAAGCTATTTGAAAATACACCATTTAAAACAGCCACCATTCACCCCAATGGAGTCCTTGTAGAATCGGCAAATACCGATACACAACCTGCTACACATTTATTTAAAACCCGATTATTATTAGACGCAATGGGACATTTTTCCCCCATTGTCCGCCAAGCAAGACAAGGCAAAAAACCCGACGCCGTATGTTTAGTAGTCGGCAGTTGCGCTCAAGGATACCCCAAAAACGACACGGGCGATATATTTGCATCCTTCACGCCAATGCAAAATCAGTGCCAATATTTTTGGGAAGCATTTCCAGCGAGAGACGGCCGCAACACCTACTTATTTACCTACATAGACGCCGACACAGAAAGATTCAGTTTAGAAACATTATTTGAAGAGTATTTGCGCTTGCTTCCCCAGTATCAAAACGTCGAACTCGAACAGTTAAAATTCCAAAGAGCACTTTACGGATTCTTCCCCTGCTATCGTCAAAGTCCTCTAAAAACGCCTTGGGATCGCATACTCCCAGTCGGAGACAGCAGCGGTAGCCAATCTCCCCTCAGCTTCGGCGGTTTCGGCGCAATGGTGCGCCACCTCAAACGCTTGACTCTAGGAATTGACGAAGCTTTGACAAGCGACAGTCTCAGCAAAAATGCCCTGGCACTTTTGCAACCCTACCAACCGAATCTATCAGTTACCTGGTTGTTTCAGCGTTCGATGAGTGCTGCGATGAATCAAAAAATAGACCCTAATCAAATCAATCAACTTTTGGCTGCCGTATTTCAGGTAATGGAAGAGTTGGGAGAACCGGTACTCAAACCGTTTCTTCAGGATATCGTGCTGTTTCCGGCTTTGTCACAAACCCTGTTTAAAACAGCAATTAGCCATCCCGGATTAGTTCTGAAAATTATCCCGCAGGTAGGAATAGCTAATTTGCTTGATTGGATGGTTCATTATGTAAATTTAGGAATTTATACGGGATTGCAGCCTTTGGGGAAAGCCGTAGAACCCCAGGTGAAAAATTTAGCGCCGGAGCAGCAATACTATTTTCACCGATTAGTTGAAGCCTGGCAATATGGCGCTGGAGGCGATTATTAATCGAACAGGCTCTCTGGCTTGTTCCACAAGAAAATTACTCGTTACCAGGCTGGAGCCTAGGAACCAGTTAACTGATACAGCGTATTCCAGGTTTGTGAAGTGTAGGGACACGGCACTGCGGTCTTCCTACGAGGAGCTAACTAGAGGCGGGTGTACTTCATAAATATGGAATCTGCTGTATATTAGTTGTGAGTTATGAAGGAGCTATAACTGCTAAAGCTTCGGGAATCACTCGGAATTTTGCAGGGGTGTGAGTTGTGATTTCACCATCAGTATTAATCGGACGGCGTTTGCTAGTATTAACCTCAAATTCTTGAGCGTGCAAGGCGCGAACGTTAGGCCAACTGGTATGATTTCCTTGCCTCATAGCTGGCAGCAAAGCAATGATTTCCCACCAGTTTTTTGTTTCCAAACTGTACAAATCCAGTCGCTTGTCGTCGATTGTTGCATCCTCGGCAACTGTCATGCCACCGCCGTAGTAGCGGCCGTTGCCAATGGCAATTTGAATAGTTTTAACATTAAAAGATTGGTTTTTGATCTTAATTTGTGCTCGGAACGGTCGCGCTGAAAAAATTGTCTGCAAAGCAGTAAAAGCATAAGCTAACACTCCCCAACGCTGCTTTACGTCTTTAGTCAGCCGCTGGGTAATTTCCACGCTTAGTCCCAAACTGGCAACATTAAAAAAATATTGGCTGTTAACCCAACCCAAGTCTATTAGCCGAACTTTACCGCTGGCAATTACTTGACAAGCTGCTGATAAATCTGTAGGAATCCCCAGAGTGCGGGCTAGGTCGTTAGCTGTTCCCATCGGCAAAATACCCAGGGGTAACTTGGTGTCTATCAAACCTTCTATGGCGGCGTTGAGAGTGCCGTCGCCACCGCCAATTATTACTAATTCGACTCGATGTTGGTAGCGGCGAATCGTGTCGGAAAGTTCGTGGGCGTGGTCGGTAGATTCTATAAGTAACTCAAAACCCAGTGCTTCTAATTTTACAGTTGCTTGAGATAATAGCTTTTGCCCTTTTCGGGAGTGCTGGTTTACTAAAAGTAGAGCTTTCTTCATTTGTTAATTTTTAATTAGGAATATTGCGTATTTTAAATTACAAAAAGTATAGCTTGATGCCTTAACTACATCAAATTAATGCTTTACTTCCATTTTACCAGTTATGATGGATTGACAAAAATGTTAAAAAATGGATAATTGTAGCAAAAGATTCGTACAAAGTAGTTCCCTCCCGCTCTGACCTAGCAGCAAAAAACCTTGCTTCTCGATCGAACTTAATTTAAAATCATGTATAATATTTTACAAAAAGCGCAAGTCGCTGCCGATCGCCAAAACTGGCCGGGGTTAGTCGAATGCTTGCAGCAAGTGACAGCCAAGGCCGGCAAGCCGCAGGAACAACACATTTTAGAGCAAGCTGTCAGTTTAGCAATAGAAGCCTTAGAATGGGGCGATTTTCAAGACCGTTGGGAAATTGCTAAAGTATTGCCAAATCTGGGAAATGGCGCGATCGCACCTTTAATTGCCGTACTCGAGGACGAAGACGCAGACACGGAGCCCCGGTGGTTCGCCGCCCGCATTCTCGGAAAGTTCGATCGCCCGGAAGTGATTCAAGCTTTAGTAGAATTAGTCAAAAATTCCGACGAAGAATTGAGCCAAATCGCCGCCGAAACCCTAGGGAATTTCGGCCCGACAGCCATAGAATCTCTCGCAACTCTATTGCAGCAAGAAGACTCGCGACAGTTTGCAACAGCAGCACTTGCCCAAATTCGGCGCACCGAAACCATCGCACCGCTGTTGAGCGTAGTCGGAGACTCTCAAGTTGCGGTGCGGGCGCACGCAATCGAGGCCCTGAGCAGCTTTCACGACTCCCGCATCCCCCCGATACTGGTAGCAGCACTCAAAGATCCGGCAACAGCAGTCAGAAAAGAAGCCGTGCGAGCTCTCGGCGCGCGCGCCTATTTAGATGCGGAATTAGATTTAGTTAACTTGCTCAAACCTTTGCTTTCGGACATCCGATTAGAAGTTTGTCAGCAAGCGGCGATCGCGATCGGGCGAGTAAAAACCGATGCAGCAGCGGCTGCTTTATTTGAATTGTTGCGATCGCCAATAACTCCGGTTGAATTGCAAATCGAAACAGTGCGCGCCCTAAGCTGGATGGAAACTGCAACCGCTTTAGCATATTTGCATCAGACATTAAGGGCGCAATTTACTAACATAAATTCTACTGTTTATCAAGAGATAGTCACTGTCTTAGGGCGCGGAGAAAAGCCGGAATTAAAAGCTGCTGCTGCTGAAATTCTGATTGATTTGCTGAAAACAGGTCATCCGGCCGTGCAGGAGGCCGTCAGCAAAAAATCTTTAGCTTTAGGTTTAGGAAAATTAGGAGACATGAGAGGGCTAGATGCTCTGATTCCAATGTTGGGCGACGCAGACAACAGCGTCAGGCTGCACTGCACGGCTGCGCTCAAACAGCTAAATGCGATCGAGGCCAGGCAGAAATTAGAAAGCTTAGTTAAGCAAGACAATCTCGAACCGAGATTGAAACAAGGAATTGCGATCGCCCTGCAAGAATGGCAAGAAAATTAATCAAAAGATAGAATACCCAAATCCCCAACTTTTTGAAAAAGTCGGGGATCTCATAGCGATCGCATCTTTCTTGTTCCTGACCTCCGTTACATCCGTTAGAGAATCTGTTGCCGAACTTCCTTCGGCTAGATCAGCGATTTTCTTTGTGAATTTGGGCGATCGCACTTGTCACTCGCTCTAAATCTTCATCAGTTAAATTAGAGCCAGAAGGCAAACAAAGCCCGTACTCAAATAACTCTTCTGCCACGGCACCGCCCATACATTCGCAATCTGCAAATACTGGTTGTAAGTGTAAAGGTTTCCAAACCGGACGAGCTTCTATTTTGTCTTGAGCAAGTGCTAGGCGAACTTGTTCTCTATCTGCACCGAAAGCGCCAGGATCGATCGTTAAACAAGTCAGCCAGCGAGTAGCGCGTCCAAAAGCAGCTTCCGGCATAAATTCAATTCCAGGCAAGTTTCCTAAAGCTTGCTTGTAAAAGTCAAAATTGCGTCGTCTAGCTTCAACTCGCTCTTCCAAAACCCGTAATTGGCCGCGACCAATTCCCGCCAAAACATTGCTAAGACGATAATTGTAGCCAATTTCTGAATGTTGGTAATGAGGAGCGGGGTCACGGGCTTGTGTTGCCAAAAAGCGAGCTTTTTCTACCAGGTTTTGGTCATCGGAAACTAACATTCCGCCGCCGGAAGTGGTAATAATTTTATTACCGTTGAATGAGAAAATGCCGATTTTACCGAAGCTTCCAGGAGAGCGATTTTTATAGCTAGCCCCTAGAGATTCTGCAGCATCTTCTATTAGCGGAATTTCATAAGTATTGCAAGCTTCCAGAATTGGGTCGATATCGCAACTTTGACCGTAGAGGTGTACGATAACAACAGCTTTGGGTAATTTACCAATTTTTGCTCGTTTGTCAAGTGCTTCTCGGAACAAGTCGGGGTTGAGATTCCAAGAAGTGCGATCGCTATCAATAAAAACTGGTTTGGCGCCAAGATAAGTAATCGGGCTCGCAGTCGCAATAAAAGTTAGAGTCGAGCAAAAAACCTCATCTCCCGAACCGACACCAATTAATTTTAGAGCCAAATGCAAAGCTGCGGTTCCGGAACTCACAGCCGCTGCGTGTTTAGCGCCAACTACTTGGCAAAATTCTTGCTCGAAAGCATCCACATGGGGGCCAACAGGAGCGATCCAGTTGGTATCAAAGGCTTCTTTGACGAACTCCTGTTCGAGGGAACCCATGTGAGGTGTTGAGAGGAGGATTTGTTTTGTCATTTTACTCTCATTTAGGAGAACTATAGGCTGGAAAAAATTTTGAATTGAGGAGTTATTCAGGCTGAATGTTTAAAAATTTGACCCGCCCTCCCACTAAATAATTATATTTTTCTTTGTGTCGTTTTAGTTTCTTCTAGATTGAGCAATCAGAGAAGCCAGGGGATTTAGCCCCTGGCTCATAGCTTAAGTCTTTTTTAGAGGAATCTCAAAAATCTTTAGTCTGTTTTAATAAACGAACCGCTACCGGATTTCAGTGCTAGTTTTGCGATCGTCAAGCACACCTGTGAATTCTGGGGCTGTAGCATAACCTTCTTGGTTAATTCCGTCTCTTTTCAAGACTTTCAATACTGTCAGAAACAGAATTTTTAAGTCAAACCACAAACTCCAATTATCGACATAGCAAACATCTAGTTTGAATTTAGCATCCCAGCTAATAGTATTGCGACCATTGACTTGAGCCCAACCAGTAATTCCAGGCATAACTTCGTGGCGGCGTGCTTGTTCTGGAGTATAGCGATCGAGGTATCTGACGAGTAAAGGACGAGGCCCGACAAAACTCATGTCACCTTTGAGAACATTCCAGAGTTGAGGGAGTTCGTCCAGACTGGTTTTGCGAAGAAATTGACCGAGGGGTATGAGACGCTGTTCGTGGGGCAGCAAATTGCCATCAGCATCGCAATCGTTTGTCATAGTGCGAAACTTGTAGAAATTGAAAACGCGACCGTTTTTACCGGGACGGGCTTGGCAGAAAAAGATTGGCCCGCCCATGCGGATGTAAATGACGATCGCCACCATTAATATTACGGGAGAGAAAACCACTAGGGCGATCGCTGCACATAATCTATCTAATACCCACTTAACCAAGTGGCTGAATTTTTTGGGATTTACTACTTGATTAAGTTGCGCTCTTTGTGACTTTGATTTGAGCGGTAGTAATTCGTCAATACTCATGATTCTACACCCCAGAAGCAATTTACTATACTTCCCTGATTTTTGCAGGCTCCGGGTTTATACGATAATGAATTCAGTCAAATTTACAGAAACTTTAAATAACTTCGGTGTTTCATGAAGCTTTTGTGAACCTATGGTTGGGACGATCGCTGACTTTTACATAAAATTTAAAAAACGTCGCTGTTTTATGAATTTTTTGTAACATTTTGAGGATGGGGACGCTCGCTGATTTTTCAAAAAGACGTTAATTATGGTTGCATACCTAGCTCTACATTCAAAAAAATCTCTGGGCGCTTACGGGCGGAGTACCCGCTTAAGCAGGTACGAGGGTAAGGGGAGACAACTTAAGCAGGTACGAGGGTAAGGGGAGACAACATCAAAAACATCTTGTGTTGCTAAACTTTGGTCAAATATGTCATCACACCGACGTAACAAATAAGGTAGAAAAAATATTTTGTCCTCTTCAGCTATCACAATAACTTCTGCTAGGGCATTGTTCCTAACAGAGTCCAAATATAGATATTCAGGCAGATGATAGATATCGTGGCGTATTTTTTATAGGGTTTATCGCCACAAAAGTCTGACAAACAAATTACTTGAATCTTCACTTGATAGTTATCAAAATTAATTAATCTCATGTTTAGTTTATTCAGAGTTCGTAGATTTTTTCCAACCGCTGTCGATAGAACGATATGCTGGGAAAAAGTTTGAATTCAATAACTCTTCAGTCTCAGTATTTAAAGATTTCGCTCGCAATTTAACTAGATAACGATATTTTTCTTCATCGAGAATTAAGCGCATCGTTAGGAAATTATGTCTTTGCTCGGAGAAAGTTGCTTTAAAATTGTAAACACCATCCTTATAACTGCCAACACCGCCCCCCAGATGCAAAAAATCATTGCCACGTTCCTTAGCCCAGGAGCGAGCATAATCTACTCTTAAACTGTTAGGAGATTGTTTCAAAAACTTTGTTCTTGTCCCCCCAAAAGTGCTCTGAACTATGCCACAGCATTCAGTATACAAACCAGCAGAAGCAATTTGATTGTTTAATTCAATAAGGCACAAGTGGAGTTTTTCTCCTAGTGCCTCTGCCAACTGTAAAAAATAGTTAGAATCAAACGAATAATAATATTCTACAGAACTTGCTCGCCTCATTGTTTCATGATATACCTGGGTGAATTCATCCACATAAGGTATTAATGGAACCATTCGGGCAGTAAAACCATCTCGCTTACATCTACTAATTTGCTTTCTCTGACTCTTTTGAGTTTGTTGCCAAATTTTAGCTTCAGAAAGTCTCAAATCAATAGATATAGTTTCTCCAGTTATTTTACATATCTCAGTATCTAAAATTTCTTCAAAACCTTGGTTAAGTATAGGATGAAGTCGAAAGAATGCCGAACACACTCCCTTAGCACGTAATGCAGATATTAGCTGATTCATTGCTAACTTGACAAACTCTCTGTCCTTTGCTGCTGCTTCGCTCAACACGATACCGGGATAACCGTAAGGAGATACCACATCAAAAAAATCTTCTGTCGCTAAGTTTTCTTCAACTAAACCATCACAATGACGACCAAAATAGGGCAAGAAAAAGATTTTGTCAGCCTCAAATATTAAGATAGCTTCAGCAGCAGCCTTATTCCTAAGTGATTCTAAATAAACGTATTCAGGTAAATGATAAATGTCGTGGCGTAGTTTTGAGAGTGTTTCTAGCCACAAATTATCTGTTAAATCAATTATTTGAGTATTCATTTAAACCTCAGTAATAGATACGTGGAATAAAATCGTCTTGAAATCTTGAAAATAATCTTTAATTCATAACCTATTTCTCCGGCTGTTTAAAGATTTGATTCACCTTCTAAGACAAAGCATCGCTATACAGAGTTTCGTATAGATTTAGGATATGTGGTACGTCATAATTAACCATATCTTCTCGTCCGCGCTTGCCCATCTTTTGAGCTTCGTCTGGACGATCTAAAATCCATGCCATTGCTTCAGCCATTCCGTTGATATCTCCCAATTTTACCAGCAGCCCATTTCCATCTACTAATAAATCGCGAGTGCCACGAATTTCTGTACCAATTACGGGGGTTTCCATGCACAAAGATTCCATCACGCAATTGGGAAGTCCTTCTTGTGCAGAAGCAATCAAAGTAGCTACAGACGCACGCATTAAAACTGGGATATCCCTCCGTCGCCCCAAAAAATGTACTTGGTTTTGAATTCCCAACTTGGCTGCGAGTTGCTGCATTTTCTGGAAAATTCGTCCATTTCCGGCGAAGGCTAAATGTACTTGAGAGCGACCGAGTTGGGCAAATGCCTTTAAAATATCCCCAGGACGTTTGCGGGGAATAAATTCAGCTACCGACAAAAACAAAGAGTTTTCCGGTGCTAATCCTAACTCTTGACGTACTCGCATTATCTCAGCTTCTGAAATAGCATTGGGACTAAAGCGATCGAGATTTAAACCCGTTCCGGGGATATAACGAACTCGTTCGGGAGAAATGAGGCCATAGCGCTTTGCGGCTGACTCATCTTCCCGATTCACTACTACTAAATAGTCTGTCCAAAGCCCAGCAATCTTTTCTAGTCCCAGGAATATAGCATTTTTATGGGGTGCGCCTCCCTGGTAGAAGTGAAAACCTTGAGCGGTGTAGATTACCTTTAGTTTTCCCTGCTTTCTCCAATTGTTAAGAGCATAGCGGGCAGCAAAGGCAGCTACTGGTGTGGAAACATTTACTAAGTTGTATTGTTGTTGAGCAAACACCTGACGAATTTGTTGGGGAGCTGCGAACAAGTTTTTGGGATCTAGAGGGTTGCGCGACCACTCGACATCCCAAACGTGATCGAACAAATCTGGGTATTCCTTTGTAGTAGAAAGTTCTTTCGCCATTGCATCTACCCGCCAACCTTGAGCGCGTAAGTGCTTGGTTAGAGGCAGGAAAAAATCAAGAGTACCTGGAATAGTAGTGATAATTAGAAGTTTGTTCATATTTTTTGTTTTTCCTTCAACCAAGCTTCAGTCATCTCTCGCACGTAGCGGTAAAATTCATTCCGTTGTTCTCGGAGAACTTCATCGCGGTACTCTTTAGCTTTTTCCAAATTCCTGGCCGACATTCGAGCCATGCGTTCTGGATCAGTCGTCACCTCTCGGATTTTGCCGGCCAAAGCTGCTACATCACCAGGGGGTACTAAATCTTCCGGGGGGAGCAGTTCTGGGATGCCTCCTACTGTGGAGCCGATGCAGGGTAATGCGCGCGCCATTGCTTCCACCATTGCTCTAGGTAAACCTTCCTGATGGGAAGGAAGAACGAAAATGTCAGCTAGATCCAATTGATTGCGTACCACATCACCAGCAGTCAACTGACCTCGGAAACAAACCTGATCGCCCAAACCGTATGTTTGAGCTCGTGCTTCCAGTTTTTGACGATACTGCCCATCTCCAACTATAACCAACTTGATATCTAGTCCCTCCCCGACGCAAACAGCAACGGCATCGATGAGTACGTCGGGAGCCTTGTAAAGTTGAGCCAAACTGGCCACTGTAATCAAGGTCAGCGACTGCTTTCCCCGAAAGTGCGATCGCGGTGCTGCCGCAAATGCTGAATCCGGCAATTCCGTCATCGAATAGTGAGCGGTAAAAACCCCTGGGTTTGGCGGATATCGGCGCTGGAGAGCCTTTTCTGTAATGTAAGCAGCCGCGCTAGCATTCGCGCACTGCTCTCTGAGCCGACGTGGCGACCACCAGCGGAAAAAGGGGCGCAGCGGGCTTTTGACGGAGCCCGGAGCGAATACGTCGTAAGGGTCGGCGATGACATAAATGCCGTAGGGATGGCCTATCCGGCGCAACATCGGTTCGATACAGGACGAAATCCGAGAAGAAAGATAAAAAATCACAGCATCGTCTGTACGGACAGCTTTTCTGGCAGCCTGCTGAACCTGCCAGGCCTTCAAGAGGTACTGCCACGGGCCTATATAGTAGGGTATTGCTGCAAAGGAAACCCTTTCCCCGTCAGCCCGCTTCCAGTCTGCAGGCACATCAGGTACGTCGCGCACGCGGGCTACTGCCAGGATCTCGTCAAATACCTCAAAGTAACGCTGCCAGTAGGAATGGGCGAACATTGTCTGCGTCCACACTGCCCCGTCGGGCGTGCGAACAAAGCGGTGTTCAACAGCTACAACTACTCTCATACAATCGGTAACTCCTTTAACAAAAACATTTCTACATTTAATTAATAAGTTGTTTGTTGTCATTCATTCATTCATTCATTCATTCTGCCAATAGCGATCACACTGATCGGTCATGGCACTCTGGTATCATCACAGAATAAGTCTGTAAACGTGAACATCTAAAGGGTCGATGGACCCAAAAAGTTTACCTGGCTTGAGTGCCATACCGGCTGGTCGATTTTGAAACATCGATCGCGCTTCCCTGACTGCGATCGGAAGTTCAAGTGCCACTTCTCTTGGTTTCCCGTAATTGCTGTTGACGACAACAGCGACACCTTGGTTTTCGCGTGTCCATATCCCCGCTACTATATTCGACATCTTGGTATCAATTTTTTGGAACTCTCCATCAAGCAATAGCGGACTAATTAATTTCAATTCAGGCACTAAAGATTTAACTCCCTCCCACAAATCCGGGTTGTCTGGCAAATGCCAAGACGAATCGTGATAAGTGTAGTATAGAATCCCTTTTGTCCCAGCCACTAAAGCTTGATAAGTCATATTTCGCACTTCTTGAAAGGTAGGGGCTTGAGAACCAGCGTATTTTTTAGAGGAGTGCGAGTCCCAGTTATATGTTTGTAAATTAGCATAAGTGGAGCGATTGAATTTAGCAGCCGCTTCCCGCGCATTTGATATGTCAGAATAAGTCGCAGGCAATTCTTCTGGTTTCCTCAATTTAATAGGATAAGATTGCCTCGCAATGACATCAGAACAATTGGCAAACTGCTTGATTTTATTTGAGTAGCCGCTAACATAAGTGATGTGGTTGGGATCGGCTGTCTTCGCTTGCTGGTGAGATTTCAACAGATTTTCTACACTCCATTTGCCGTTGTCAACATCGTCAGCTATACTCCAGCCGAGTACAGCAGGTTTTTGCTTAAAGGCGTTGATTAAATTCAGCAGTCCGATGGAATTTTGCTCTGTTAAAACATATACTCCCAGCCGCTCTGCTTCGTCTAAAAATTCTCCATAATCCTCTAGGTTGGTAGCCGAAACGTGAATGGTGTTAAATCCAGCAGCAGCGATGTCGCGGAGTGCCGACTTGCGCTCTTGGGCAGTCGATTTCCAGGAAACATGATAGAAACCGAAGGGAAAAAATGGTTTGTTGTCAATCATCGTAGTTCCGTCAACCCGAATCTCGACTCTCCGCTGGTTTTTGGGAGTTAGAGTGACAGGTGCGGCAACAGCAGGAGGACAGTATGAGCCGACCTTGAAAATCTGAGAATAGGCTAAAGCCAAAATAATTACCGATATGAAGAGAGAGGCGAAGAGCGTTAATCCTCGCAATTTATTCCTATTTTTTTTCAAGTTTCTGTGATTCATGTCGGCGTTTTTTATTTAATGGGGTGAGTGTAAAAAATCCTTTAAATCCGAAGTATTTTTTTTTAATTATACCTTCTGCCTTCCTAATCCTGTATATTCCCGGAGAGCGGCCTTGATATCACAATACCTATAGACAGCATATAGGCAAGTGTCATGGCATTACCTAATGAGCCAAACATCCCTTCAGCCATAGATAAAAACCAAAAGCATACTGTAATCAGGAAGGGAGCGAGCGCAGCACAATCCTCTTTGGCATAAGTTTTGAAATAGGCGTAAGTATAGAATAAACTCGCGATCGCAAAAGCGACTAGCAAATTTGCTGCTATAATGCCATTTTGTCCGATGACTTCAATAATTGTGTTGTGTCCTCCCAGTCCAAAGTTTAACTGAAAGTAATTGCTGCCGTGACCGAGTAAATCTGATTCATCTAAAGTCTGTCCCCAGATGTGATCTCTCCCGCTCAAACCTTCCTTAGCTTCAAAGTTGTTGTTGAGAGTCTTATTCATAGCCTCAATTTGTTCGCCTCCAAATAGCAAGACTGCACTCACAGCCACAGTGGCGCTCGCGAGCAGTTTTTTTACTGCTTTAGGATTTTTCACGAACTCGCTAAAAAACACAGAAAACATGATCAAACATACTATCATTGAAGTCCGAGAGTTCGCTAAAATTATCAGCACAAAAATGCTCAACAGAGCAACAGATATCGGCAATAAATACCGCACATCTTTTTTGGCCGACCAAGCACCAATCAACAAAATAAATAAACCTGCAGACATTGTGGCACAGGTAAATCCCATTTGATTCGAGTTGGCAAAGACGCCACGATACAGCGTACCATTACCAGGTGGATGCGACACAAGAGACGTAACAATATAGGGAATGTGACCGAGGAAAAGTCCCATTCCCATTAGCAAATTGGCATTTTCTTTCATCGCCTTTGGGACAGCATTAAACAGAATTAACGGTACAGCAATCATTTGCCACAACCCGTCCCTAAAAATAGTTGTGTCATTGTTAGCAAGTCCCGATATGAGTAATCCGCAGGCGAATAGAATCCACAGAAAGAGGAGTGGTCGAGCTTGACGGTGGAAACCCCACTGTTTAAAGGGCGACATGAGGATGAGAATTAGTAAACTTGAGGCAACTAACAGATAGCGCAATTTGAGGACGGCTGGATCGAGAGGAATATTATAACTGCCCAAGCTAATCAGAGACGTACCACCAAACAGCACAGATAGCGCGATAACTATAATGACTTGTCTTAGCATAAATTGAATAACTGATTTGAGACCAACTATCCGATGGGATTGCTGTCAGGATTTTGAGAGATTAGCCTCGTACACCTCTGTCAACTTTTTTACGCTGACTGCTATATTGAAAGGAGTATTTTCAACGACAGCTAAGGCATCTCTTTGGCTAATTGCGGAGGCGTCGCTTCTTGTTGACCTAACCGCTTCTGCCCAAATAGATGCGGATTTTGACAGGGAAATTCGTTGCAGCAGAGGTCTGACTAAATCAGCTTCTTCTGGAACAACATCTGAGAAAATGCAGGGTAGTCCGGCTGCTTGTGCCTCGATTAATACTAAGCCCAAACCTTCGTGGAGGGATGGAAAGAGAAACACATCTACAGCCTTTAACATTAGTCTGGGTACGTCAGACCTATTGCCGACAAAGGTGACGCGATCGCTCAAACCCATTTGCACAACTTTCTGTTCGATATCCGAACGCAGTGAACCGTCTCCGATCAGCAACAAGTGCATTTTGAGTTCGTGCTTCGCAACTTCTGCTGCAATTTCTAGCAGGAACACATGATTTTTTTGCGTTTCAAATCTGCCAATATGACCGATCACAAAAGCATCGGCAGGAATGCCAAGTTCAGCGCGAACGCCGATCGAATCTACCTGATCGTAGAACGGTTTCAGGTCAACGCCGTAATCAAGCACCTGCCAGCGGGTGTCAGTTTTCCAAGCTGCACCGAATAGATCCGCTACAGCATTAAAACTGCATCCCAGACCAACTGTTGAGCACCAGGAAATCGACCATTTGGTTAAACTTAGATACAACTGCCGATGAAATCCTGCTTTGGCATCAATTGCAGAGGTATCGTTATGGCTGTGGGCAATGCGGACAGTTACTCCTGCTTGTTTCGCCAAATAGAGAACGTAACCGCTAAAGTGGTGGACATGACTGTGAACAATGTCATAGGGTCCGTATTCGCGTAGAATTCGTTTAAAATTGCGACCGTAAAGCCAAGGTTTTGACGGAGAGAGGCACGGGATAATCTTGCTACCAAGAGCACGAGCTTCGTCATCGTAAGGACAGGGTTTCTCAGTGTGAACTAGAAAGTCCATCTGGAAGCGATCGCGATCGATATGTCTCAAAACGTTCATCAGCCAAGTTTCCACTCCGCCCCGATTCATACCGCCGACGACATGAAGAATACGGATCGGACGCTGCTTAGTCGATATTTGATTTTGTGCCTTGATATCTGTCGAGTCTGTATAGTGCATAAGCAATGACTGTAAAACTAAAAACTGCTTGAACAATCGCCCCAACGATCAGCGCGATCGCCGCCCCTCGCACTCCCTGTGTCGGAATTAACCAGAAACAAGCGATCGCACAACTCCCCGTTACCAAAACAAACAAAGGCATTTGCACCCGAAAGTATCTAGCCGCCGTCATCCCGTAACCCAAAAAGGAAGAAACGTAACCCATACCCGCAGCCACCATCAGCCACGCGAACAAATTCGATCGCTCAGCATACTCCGGTTTATAGAGTAAAGTTAGGATTTCCCGGCCGGCAACAACCGCGACAAAAACGCCTCCCGCACCTAACATCCAGCCAACCCCCACCAGCTTGAGCAAAAGTGTGCGAAAAGCAGCGCTATTTCTCGCTGCATAATATTTTGCTAGTCGCGGACTTGCAGACTCCGCTAGCGCACTCACTACCATCTGCCCAACCACCATCAGGTAAGACATGGCAGCGAAAATTCCCAGTTCGCGTTCGCCCAAATATCGCTCGATAAAGTATCGAGGAATATTAGTATTCAGCGAAATCAACATCATCACAAAACCCAGAGGTAAAGCAAGCCAAACTAACTTGCCCAAAGTTTTTCCATCCCAGCGCGGGTACAAGGGATTTTGACTGTTTGCAGGTTCAGCATCGGCAACTAATAAATCTTCTCTCTCTCTCCCATGCGAGGAATTCTTTAAAATTAATCTACCATTGCGAAGATCCCAGCCGAATAGGACTAAACCCCAAGCAATTGCTAATCCGATCACTCCCCCTACAACACTCCCAGTCAGGGAAACTCCGATGCCTAAAAGTAACAGCGATAAAGGGCCTTTAATCATCAGGGCGATCGCTATTCGATCCATCCGTTCGTGTTGTTGAATCAGTCCGTAAAACACGTCGCTGATCGACTCAAATGCCTTCGCCAGTGCGATCACCAAAATCACCAGCGAAGTTTCCCAGCGATATCCAGCTTTGAGCGTAATTCCCGCAATTATCAACAGTGCTAACCCAGTTCCAATTAACCTCAGACCCAGATAATCGCTAAAAACATAATCCCCTTTCGCATCTGTCGCTTGGACACCGCGCAGTTGTAGATTAGTAAACATGATAACAGGTGCTGTCACCGCCAGACCCAAGGTAAATTGACCCACCATTTCAGGACTGCCTAATTTAGCAAGCACCACCAACATCCCCCACTGGGAAGCGGCATAAACGAGGTTGCCAGTGAAAGTCCATGAAAAATTACGGCGCAATGTTAGTGGTTTCAACTGTTGCATTAGTAACTAATTACCTGCTTGCTAATTGGTGAATTCCCAATCGTGTATTTCCCATTTCAAAATTCTTCACAAATTCCCCCTTAACTTTTAGCAACCTTAGCGCTCATCAATTTCCCTACCGCGGTACATTCCACAGGCTTCGAGAAAAAGTATCCCTGTCCGTAGACACACTTCAGAGCTTTGAGTTGAGATATTTGCCAGTTCGTTTCTACTCCTGTGGCAATCATTCCCATACCTAACTCCTGAGTTATCGCAATAATTTTCTGAACAACTTCTAAGTTCGGGTTGCTATCATCCAGCCCGCTGACTAAAGAACAATCTAGCTTCAAACTGTCAAATTTTCCATACTTAAGTCGCGTCAATTGGTAGAGCTGAGTTAATGATACATCACTAAGACCGCAGTGGTCTATTTGTACTTGCAACCCTAAAGTTTTAAGTTTGAGAAAAACAGCTCCAGCCAACTCGGAATTTTCCGTCACAACATATTCAGGAATTTCTAACCTCAAACTCGGAGCAGCGAGATTTGTTTCTTTCAATATTTTGGCAATCGTCTCGATTAAGTCAGCGTGGAAAAACTGTTTGCTAGTCAGATTCACGCTGACTGTTAAAGGAGAGTTAAGACGAAATTCCGACTGCCAAATCCGTATCTGGCTGCAAGCTTGCTGCAGTACCCACTCGCCAATAGGAACAATTAAGCCTGTTTCTTCTGCGGCTGGTAGGAATTCGTCTGGCCAAAGCAAACCTCGATTCGGGTGCTGCCAGCGCAACAGCGCTTCCAAACTACTAATCTTATTAGTTTCCAGGCAGACGATCGGCTGATAGTGAATCCGAAACTCCTCATTTGCCAGAGCCACCCGCAAATCATTCTCTACCTGAATAGATGCTGCACTGCTAATCTTTGCCACAGCGGTTGTTTTTTGGGCTGTATTGGCGTGCAAATTGGCGGTTGAATACCCTGGTACATACTCAGGCACTAACTGCTGTAGCATTGAGACAATTAAATTCGCATCATTGCGATCGCCCGCTTGACAAAGGGCTTCTACTTCCTGGTCAATATTTTCTTTCACTAGGCGGCAGGCATTGCCAAGACTGAGAATTTTTTCGTGTTTAGTGCGGTTGTATTTCTCGCCCGGAATAAACAGTTCTTCAAACAATTTTTCTCCCGGTCGCAGCCCTGTAAACGCGATTTCTATGTCTTTGCCCACTTCATATCCTGAGAGCCGAATCAAATCCTTTGCCAAATCAACAATTCTGACTGGTTCTCCCATCTCCAGCATGAAAACTTCCCCGCCATTGCCGATCACTGCTGCCTGCAAAACCAGTTGAACTGCTTCGGGAATTGTCATGAAATAGCGAGTGATATCTGGATGGGTAATCGTGATCGGCCCGCCCTCAGCAATTTGTCGTTTGAAAGTAGGTACGACGCTACCGCGGCTGCCAAGAACATTACCGAAACGAACCACTACAAAGGGGTTTTGGCTTTTTTGGGCTGCTTGCAGCACCAGCATTTCGGCAACTCTTTTGCTAGCTCCCATAATGCTAGTTGGATTCACCGCTTTGTCGGTGGAAATCATCACAAATTGTTCCACATTGTATTTCAATGCCAGATCCAGCAGATTTTTCGTCCCCCGAACATTGTTAGTAATCGCTTCCGGCGGGTTTAATTCCATCATGGGTACGTGTTTGTGAGCTGCCGCATGAAAAATGATGTCTGGTCTCACTGTTAGAAAAACGTACTCTAAGCGATCACGAAAGCGAATATCGGCCATAAAGGCTGTCACGCGAGTAATATCTGTTTGGGTTTTGCTTGTCTTTTTGAGTTCTGACAGGACTTTTCCTAATTCTTGTTGAATGTTGAATACAGAATTTTCTCCGTGTCCGACGATGATAATTTCCGCAGGCTCGCACTTTAATATTTGGCGACAAAGTTCGCTGCCGATGGAGCCGCCCGCACCGGTAATTAGAACTTTCTTGCCTCCAATCAATCCCAAGACTTTCTGGGTATCGGTTTGGATGGGGGCGCGGCGGAGCAAGTCCTCAATCTGTACTTCTCTGAGGCTACCTAAACTGACGCGACCTTTGATGATTTCATTGAGGCCGGGGAGGGTGCTGGTTGGAATTCCAATTGACTGACAAATTTCTACGATTTCCCTAATCTCTTTTCCCGGAGCTGAGGGGATGGCAATCATGACTTTGCCGATATTTAGCGATCGAACTACTTCCGGAATGTTGCAGCGATTGCCCACTACAGTCAGTCTGCCAATCTGCTTGCTGATTTTTTTGGGGTCATCGTCTATGAAAGCGATTGGATCTAGTCCTACCTCTGGGCTCCTCTGCATCGTTTGCATCAGAGATGTGCCTGCACTGCCCGCACCGACTATCAGGACCCGATCGCGTTGCTGAACTTTCCACGGTTTTTGGTACCATCTTTCGAGGGATGGAATGCTGAAACGAAGGGCTGCAACTAACAAAAAGCTGATGATAGCGTCTAGTAGCGGCAGCGATCGTGGCAGATTTGCGATCGGCGAATTATTTAGCTGGTAAAGTTGTTGGAACAAGATAATTTCCACTGCTAGGGATATACCTATCAGCATCGTTATTTGTGCCATTTCTTCCAGACCCGCATACTGCCAGTAACGCTTGTACAAGCCGCCGCCATAAAATACTGTAAGCTTGACTGCTAAAAATAATACTGTAACTACCGCTAGGCTCTGTAAGTAGGGAGCCAGATTCCACATCCCATCTAAACTAATTTCCAGAGCCAATAACGGTGCGATCGCCAAACAAATTGCATCGATTACCAAAAAATGACGGGTTCTTAATCCCACCAACACTTTGCTAATTTTTTTTATGATCATATTCCTCCGACGCTATGCAGACAACAACTTTACCGTAACTAGATCGAGTACCTCATTCTGAGGTATTTTTTTATACCACCCTGTCCCCTGAAATTAATCAACCTTTTAATCGTTGGGCCTCACTCAAGTGACATTATTAAGGATTGATTATCAAGAATCTGTCCCTTCTCTTAATTTCCTTTTTAAGAGTATTTTTTGAGATGAAATTATTAGATGCCACGTTATTACTGCGTTTATCTTCTCCTACTACTGGTTCCATAGCCCATAAGTTTACAATTATTTACTTATTTATAACCAAAATATATTTCTTTAGGGGGATGGCTAACAACATTTGTGTTAAAACCATAACAGTAATTGACGTAAGTGATACAGTGGATATCCTCAATAATGAGTTTAAAAGCCTAGGGCGTGTTTTCTTGCCTCGTTGGATCCTCGAAAATAGGCGAGCTCCGGCAAGGAGTCTTGACGAACCCTTGGAGACTTAAGTACCGAACAGTGGGAGAAGTTAAAACCGCTACCTCCACCGCTCCAACCCAAAACGGGTAAGCCTGCGTCATAACCACTGACAGGTTGTGAATGGCATCGTCTGGATACTTAGAACCCGGTCTGCGTGCCAAGACCTGCCAGAAGGTTATAGCAAGTGGGTGCATCGTGGGAACACGGTTTTATCGGTGGCACAAAGCCGATATTTGGAAACAAGTCTTAGAATGCCTACAAGCCCATGCTGACAAACTCCGAAAGCTAGACTGTCCGGTTCATTACGTCGATTGAACCGTGATTCGTGCCCGCCAACCCTCGGCTATGGTGGAAAAAAGAAGGCGAATCACAGGAAAAACTAGGCCTTCTCGTGGTGGTTTTAGTACCAAAATACAGATACGTTAAAGTGAGGGTAAAGGTAAACCTATAACTTTTCTTCTGAGTCGCTTGTCAACGTAACGAGTCAATTTTTTTAGAACAATTGATGGAACAATGAGCAGTAAGCGCATTCTGGTGCAGGTCGGCCGCGTCAATCCCCTGAAAGAGTCGTAGGAGACAAAGGCGCTCGCAGGTCGTCGCATCCGTAGTTATCTAAGTCGCGCCCGGTATCCGTTTTACCATCCCAGGACTTTCAAATGAACTACGTCGCCGTATTTTTAGCCGTGAAATCTACCGTCAACGCAATATAGTTCAATGTGCTATCAACCGACTCAAGCAATGGAGACGTATTGCTATCGGATATGAGAAATTGGCTGCAAATTATACAGCCATGATTACGATCGCCTGCATGATGTTGTGGTTATAGTTTGAAAACACGCCCTAGGGTGTTAGAGTTTACAAAAAATCATTTTTCGGGAGTAACTGATGGAATCAACTGAAAGTGGTATTGGATTTCAGGAATACTGGCAGATTCTGAAGCGCAGGTGGCTGCCAGCCTTAGCTGTATTCGCCTCGGTTGTTGCACTCACCACCTACGCCACGCTGAAGCAAAAAGCAGTTTATGAAGCAGAAGGAAAGCTGTTATTTAAGAAAACGACTCCTGGCTCTGCTTTAACAGAATTGGGAAAAGAAATCGGACAGTTGACTCCTGCTGCAGAGCAAAGTAACCCTCTGACTACCGAGATCGAATTGATTCGTTCTCTAGAAAATGTCGAAAAAACTATAAATAGGCTTCAGTTAAAAGACGAAACAAGTAATCCTCTGAAAACAAAAGATTTTTTAAAAAAACTGACAGTAGCTACTATTCGGGGAGCTGATATCCTAACGGTTTCATACAAAGACCAAAACCCGAAAATAGCATCCGATGTCGTAAAAACCCTGATGAAGTTTTATATAGATAACAATCAAAAAGTGAATCGCCTAGAAGCTGTGTCTGTTCGACAGTTTATTGAAAAAAAACTGCCTAATTCAGACCAAGCTATGCGGAAAGCAGCGGCAGAATTGAGCAAATTTAAAGAAGATAATAAAGTTGTAAATCTTGAAGAAGAAGCTAAATCAGCAGTGGCAGTTATGGCAGGACTAGAAAGTCAAATCGACCAAGCTAAGTCTGATTTGCTCAAGACCAGTGCTAAGTCTAAAGCATTTGAAAATGAATTACAAATGAATCCCCAGCAAGCATTGACCGCCAGCAATCTCAGCCAATCTAGCACTGTGCAGGAAGCTCTCAAAGAATACAAACAAATAGAGCGGCAGTTAGCAATTGAGCAAAATCGCTACCTGGATAATTCGCCTATAATAACTAGGTTAGAAACTAAGCAAGCTACTCTGAAAGCTTTACTAGACCAACAAATACAACAAGTTTTAGGCGGGCAACAGCCGTTGCCAAATCAAAGTTTACAGATAGGAGAGGTGAAACCAAAACTGATCGAAGAATTTATCAAGGTAGATGTAGAACGCCAGGGTTTGGCGGAGCGAGTTACTATTCTCTCAAATGCTCTAGCTGGCTACAAGCAGCGGGTAAAACTTTTGCCGAAGCTAGAGAAGGAAGAGCGAGAACTAGAAAGAAAACTACAAGAAGCCGAAGCGGATTATCAGGAATTGCAAAAAAAACTCCAGCAAATTCGGATTACTGAAAATCAGCAAGTGGGGAATGCTCGGATTATCCAACAGCCGAGTGTTCCGGAAGAACCAGTGCGTTCTCGCAAGTCTTTATTGCTGGTATCGGGCAGCTTGTTGGGAACTCTGCTGGCTATAGCTTCGGCGCTGCTTTTAGAGTCTCAAGATAAGTCTGTAAAAAGTATTGAAGAAGCGAGAGAATTGTTTGGGTTTACTTTGTTGGGGGTGATTCCTTTTCATAAAAAGCCTGACAAAAATACTCGGCGCAATTCCAGACGGCTTAAATCTACTTCCCTGGATTTAGAGCCATCTCCCCGACAGATTGTTGTTAGGGATACTCCTAATACTTCGAGCAGTGCTGCTTACCGAATGCTTCAGGCAAATCTGAGATTCCTGAGTTCTGATAAAGAGCTGAAAGTTATTGTTGTCAGTAGTTCGCTACCGCAAGAAGGCAAGTCTACTGTATCGGCTAATTTGGCTGTAGCTATAGCTCAATTAGGACGGAAGGTTTTGCTGGTAGATGCGGATATGCACTGTCCTGTTCAGCATCGGATTTGGGAACTTCCGAATCAAGTAGGCTTGAGCAACGTGATAGTCGGACAAGCTGGGTTTGGGGATGCGATCGCCCAAGTTATGGATAATTTAGATGTGCTCACTTGCGGGGTGATTCCGCCTAATCCAATGGGTCTCTTGGATTCACAGCGGCTCACTTTATTAATTAAGCAATTTTCGGCTAGTTATGATGCCGTGATCGTTGATACTCCTGCTTTGAATGTTGCTGCTGATGCTCTGATTCTCGGAAATAAAGCCGATGGGATTTTATTGGTAGTGCGACCTGGAGTTCTTCATTCTGGTACTGTGGCTTTTGCGAAGGAGCTATTGAAGAAATCAAATCAGCACGTTCTGGGCTTAGTGGTGAATGGAGTAAGTCCTAAAAACGAACCGCACAGCCATTACTATTTTACCAATGAATCTTACACTCAAGAGCAGAGTCCTGGTATTAAAAAAACGAATAACCAGTAACCAATAACAACAGTTAACTGTTAACTGTTGTTATTGATTATTGGCAGCCGCACTCCGAAAGTCGAGCCGAGTCCTTCCCCAGGACTTTCGGCCCAGACACTGCCGCCGTGGAGTTCCACGAGATGGCGGACGATCGCCAATCCCAGTCCCAGACCGCCGTAATTGCGCGTAGAAGTGCTGTCAGCTTGGCGGAAGCGATCGAACACAAAGGGCAAAAACTCCTTGCTGATGCCAATTCCCGTATCGCTGACAACGATCGAAACAGAGTGAACCGGAGACGGCCCAGACAACATGGCGTCACCCGCTGATCCCGGTTCCCCATCCTCCGAGAGCGTGATTTCCACGCGACCCGACGGCGGCGTAAACTTAATAGCATTCGAGAGCAAATTCCACACCACCTGCTGCAAACGAGTAGCATCGCCCCTCACCAAGCTCACCCCTTCGCCACAAAAACTCACCAATTCAATTCCCCTAGCTTCAGCATCAGGGCTCAGCGTCTTCAGCGCTGTTTCTACAATCCGCACCAAATCCACCGGGAACACCTTCAAACACACTTTGCCGCTGACAATCCGGGAAACGTCCAGCAAATCCTCAATCATCTGAGTCTGCAACCGCGCGTTTCGCTCAATAGTCTCCAAACCAACAGCCGTTTTTTCGGCACTCATCTGGCGCTGCCGCAGCATCTGCGCCCAGCCCAAAATCGCGTTCAGAGGCGTCCGCAACTCGTGAGAAAGCGTTCCCAAAAACTCGTCTTTAATCCGGTTGGCTTCCGCTGCTTCCCGGTAAAGCCGCGCATTGTCGATTGCCACCGCCGCATCTCGCGCCAAATCCTCCAGCAAAACCAAATCGCTCTCCCCGCAGCGGCGGCCAGATTCCCCGCACAGCAACGAAATCGCTCCCAGCGTCCGCCCGCGAGCGATTAGCGGCACGCAGATTGCCGACAGTACCTGGGATTGGGATCGCAGCACCAACTGCAGTTCCCTGTCGGGCACAACCGCCTCGATCACCCATTGCGGTATTTCTGGGTAGAGCTTCGACTCACCAGTCCGTAGCACCTTTGCTACTCCGTGCCGTCCCTGGGGGTCTAGCGGCATACGCCGATCGATTTGCCAAAGCAGAGCGACTTTGCTCGGATCTGAGTGAGCAACTGCTTGCAAGCGGATCGAGCCGTCGGCATCGAGCAAATGCACACAGCACCAATCACCCAGCCCCGGTACTGTTAAATCTGCCAAACCTTGCAGCGCCTTCTCGTAATCCAGGGAAGCCGACGACAGCAAAGCCAAAGCTTGAGCGTTAAAATAGGCTGTTTGGGCCAATCGCTGGCGATCGTCAATATCGGTACAAGTCCCGAACCATTTGAGAATTTTCCCTTCAGCGTCCAGCACGGGCAATGCCCTACCCAGATGCCAGCGGTAAGCTCCATCAGATGCCCGTTTAAAGCGGTATTCCACCTCGTAAGTCTTCCCCGTCTGCACCGAGGTCTTCCAGCTTTCTACAGCATCTTCCACATCATCTGGATGCAGGGCTAGCTGCCACCCCCAGCCTTGAGTTTCCTCCAGCGTCAAGCCGGTATATTCAAACCAGCGCTGGTTGTAGTAGTCGAGCCAGCCGTCGGCTGTGGCAGTCCAAACTATTTGTGGGATGGCTTCAGCGAGGACGCGGTACAACTGTTCGCTGGCTTCGGCTTCGCGGCGGGCGGCCTGTTCCCGCGCCAATGCCCAATTCCGCTGTTCTTCGGCCTCTTTGCGAGCGGTGATGTCGCTAATTACGCCGATCCATTTGTAGGGATTGCCTTGTTTGTCAAGCACTGCTTTGCCCCGATCGATCCAGTGGAGCAAGCGACCCCGCTGGCACTGAACGCGGTATTCCTGAAAAAATGGGGCGGCAGAACTGTCTGGCGCACTCAAATACCGATCGACTGCGACCAAAACTCTATCCCGGTCGATCGGGTGCAAGATACTGTTCCAAGCTGCTCTTGTCCTCGGAAATCCGCCTTTTGCGTACTCCAAATGTTCGTCTACGTGACCGAACCACAGCACGATGTCAGTCTCGATATCCCATTCATAAATCAAATCGCTGGCACTTTCTGCCGCAATCCGAAACCGCTCTTCAGACTGTCGCAGCACTTCCAGAAATTTAAAGCGTTCCGTCACGTCCAAAACCAGAGAAAGCACCGATATCAACTGTCCCGAATCGCTGTAAAAAGCCGAATTGTACCACTCGCAGTGTACCAACGAACCCGACTTATTATAATTGCTGTTGCGAACTACATTGCACCGATTTTCTGGTTTTTTTAAACTATAAATTACCGACTTTACCTCTTCTAAATCGCCCGTAGAAATAAAGTTCCATTCGCTAAAATGCTTGCCTAAAACTTCGGTTGATTCCCATCCAAAAATCTTTTGGGCTGCCGGCGACCACCCTCTGAGACGAAAGTTTTCATCCCACTCAATCACCGCTAGGGGGGTATTTTCAAAATGAGAAGTGAGTTTTTGCAACGCCTCACGCAGGGATGCTTCTACTTGCTTACGCTCAGTAATATCGCCAAAAGAAATAGCAATGCCGTCGCCCAATTTAACGGTCATAATCCGAAACCAGCCGACAATGCCTTCGCTTTCGCTGTTGTAATAAATCTCGGTATCGAGGGGAATTCCTGTTTCTAAAACTTGGACGTAACGGTCGAACAAACCGCTATCTTTATGGCCTGGCAGCACTTGCAGCAATCGCTTGCCGATTAATTCGCCCGGGGTACTCTGCTGAATTTTTGCCGCTGCGGGATTGACGTATTCCCATTCAAAATCCACAATTGTGGATTCGTCACGAATGCTGCGAAACACGTTAAATCCGTCTAGAGATAATTCCTGAAAAACGCGGAAGCGTTCTTCGCTTTCTTGCAGCTTGCCTACGGTGTCAAGCAGGAGATCCTCGACTCGCTCGCGCTGTGTTATTTCTGCAAGCAATTGCTGGTTAATTTGCTGGAGTTCGGTTGTGGGGGATGCGACGGAATTTGTAATATCAGAGTTGGCTTGCAGTCGATCGACCTTTTGGGTTTCCAGCGCCGTATTTGCTGGTAAAGAGGCCGCCCCAGCCAAAGCCAACACTTGAGAAATCGAGGGTATCAGGGACGCTACAGCCCACAAAGAGATGATAGCGGTTAAGGCGGCGATCGAACTTGACAGCCAGTAGCTGGGATGCACCAGCATCCAAACTTGCATCAAGTGAGTTGTCCCGCCGCAGAAAAACCAGGCTCCCAATAGGAGAAACCCCTTGCTCAAAGGCACGTCTCGCTGCTTCCGGGCATAGTATGTCAGAAGTGCTGGAATTGAATAATAAGCCAAGGCAATTAACACATCGCTGACCGCGTGCAGTCCCATCAACTGAGGTTGCCACTGGCAACAGCCATCTTGGGGAATAAAATTGTGGTTAAATGACATAATCTTAATAAATGGCAGCATTTCGGCTTTCCTGTGCGATCGATCCTAGTTGCACTTGTGTTGCTGACCCGCTAATTTCTAGTTTATACACAAAAAAACAGAAAACAAGAGTGACTTTAGTCCGGGGAGGAAAGTTCACAGCAGGCTTTAACCTGCCTGCAATATTAGTACATTAATTGAGAGGTAGAGGGAGAGTGAGGTACTATAATTCCCAAGGAGGTACGAAATTAAATGCTATCTTTTGAATTCACAACTTACGGAAAAACAGAACAATTAAACTCAGTTGATGAAAGGATTACTAGAGTGCCGTTCATTGAAACGGTTTAGCTAGAAACTGGCAATATTCGATAAATCCATCTTTATGGAATCTATTTTTTGATAATTTTGCAGATTCAGAAATCCCTTCAACATAGGAGAATCGACCTTTACTTGGAGGCTCAGAAATCCTGCCGCAGCAGATTGATGCTTAGATCGCAGCATCCCCGCCTCTGGCCTCGGAATCAAAACTAATCTGTACCTGTATCAAAGTCTACTAAATTCTGCTACTAAATCGGTTAATGTCACAGATTATCTTCCAGTAAAATTTCTGAAACCATCTCTCTCGAATTAAACCTCCATGCGCTTAGAGCAGCTTCAAGCATTTCTTTCAGTTGCTGAAACTGGTAGCTTTCAGCAAGCGGCCCGGAAGTGTGGCGTTACCCAATCGACTATTAGCCGCCAAGTGCAGGGATTAGAAGCGGAAGTGGGTTTGTCGCTGTTTCACCGCACGGCCCACGCGAAACTGACTGTGGGAGGGGAATGCCTGCTACCTCACGCTCGCAAAATCTGTCAGACTTGGCGAAATGCTGCTGAAGAATTGGGAGACTTACGGGCGGGAAAGCAGCCGGAACTTTGCGTGGCTGCGATTCATTCGGTTTGCGCTGCTTATTTGCCGCCTGTGCTGCAAAAGTTTTGCCGTGACTATCCAGACGTGCAATTGCGGGTGACTTCTCTGGGGAGCGATCGAGCCCTGAAAGTCCTCAAAGATGGTTTGGTGGACATAGCAGTGGTGATGAACAACCGCCATTTTACTCACGCCCCGGAAATGTTGGTTGAGGTGCTCTACAATGAGCCGATCGAGGTGTTGATGGCGGCGGGTCATCCCCTGGCCCAGTACGAACGAGTACCTTGGCCGGAATTGATTTGTTACCCGCAAGTGGTGTTTAAGGACGGGTACGGAATGCAGCGGATGGTGCAAGAACAATTTGGACGCATGGGTGCTAAACTTCATGCTGTTTTGGAACTCAACACTCTTGATGCTTTTCGGGGTGTGGTGCGACAGGGAGAGTTGATTGCTTTGCTGCCGCATTCAGCTTTGGTGGACGCGAAGGGCGATCGCACTTTAGCCGTTCGGTCGATCGCCCAAGAGCGGTCAAATTCCAAGGTTTCGACGATCGGTCAATTGGCCGCAGATCCTACTTGGACTCGCGAAGTGGTGTTGGTGACAACTCACGATCGAATGCAAATTCCGCCGATCGCCCATTTCTGGAATCTGGTACGCGAATTTGTGCCCCCATTTGATGTAATCAAGCTAGAAAAATCAGGGAGTTAATACCATTTTAGATTTTATATTTTATATTTTAGATTGGGAATGACTGATGAAATAAGGGTTTGGACATTTCCAACAATTGCCTTCTTTTTGGGAACTGGTATAATTCGATAATTTTAAATAGATAGTTCTGAAATTTAAATTTAAAACGGTTCAAATACTACCAATTACCCCTTACCAATTACCAACTTCAAATGTTATGAGTGACGCATTTAGAGAATTGCTGCGAAAAATTGGCAGCGGAGTACACACAGGAGAAAACTTAACTCGCTCGGAAGCAGCAGCAGCAACGCGGATGATGCTGCTGGGGGAAGCAACACCGGCTCAAATCGGAGCTTTTATGATTTCCCACCGCATTAAACGGCCCACTGGGGAAGAATTAGCCGGAATGCTCGATGCTTATGAAGAATTAGGGCCTATGCTTGCCCCCCCAAACCGAGAAAAAGGGTTTTCCGTCTCTACCGTGGCCGTGTTTGGCGTTGCTTACGACGGGCGATCGCGCACGGCTCCAATTAGCCCTTTAACCGCCCTAATTTTAGCCGCGTCTGGCGTTCCAACCCTCATGCACGGGGGAGATACCATGCCAACCAAGGAAGGCATTCCCCTGATTGAAATTTGGCGCGGTTTGGGAGTTGACTGGAGAAAACTGAGTTTAGATAAAGTCCAGCAAGTTTTTGACAATACGGGTTTGGGTTTTGTTTACCTTCCCAAGCATTTTCCTCAAGCCGCGGCTTTAGTACCCTACCGCCGCGAAATTGGTAAACGGCCACCTTTTTCGACAATGGAGTTGATGTGGTGTCCCTGTGCCGGTGACGTTAACGTTATATCGGGCTACGTCCACCCGCCGACAGAAGGTATGTTTCAAAAAGCCTTTGAGCTGCGGGGAATCAAAAATTATACCACAGTCAAGGGATTGGAGGGAAGCTGCGATTTGCCGCGCGATCGTACTGCGATTATCGGCATTGCTAAGCCGGATGCTGAGTTTGAACGAGTGCTTTTAGCTCACGGAGATTACGGTTTTAGCAACACAAATCCTGCCTTTGAATCAGCCCCTGAGTTATTCAAACAAATGCAGGAAGTTTTGCTCGGAAAACCATCGGAATTGATGCAGTCCGCTATCTGGAACGGCGGATTTTATCTGTGGCGCAGCGGAGTTTGTTTGGATATAAACTCTGGTTTGATTGAGGCAGAAACTTTATTAAGTCGCGGTCAAGTCGTGCAAAAACTTGAGGAAGTTAGCCAAGCCGTTAGTATTTTGAGTTGACAGTTGACAGTTGACACTTGACAGTTGACCGTTAACTACTGACTACTTACTACTGACTACTATAGCAATCCTAAATCATTCAGATAAATTTGTAGGGGTAGTGCTAAGAGTGCCTACCCCCTATCTATCGGGGCAACCACGGGGGGATTGCCCCTACAAAAATTACGCAAATCATTTAGGATTGCTATAGACATCTCCAATAATTATTGTGGAACAAGCCGGAAAGCCTGTTCAAAATAGGCAATTCTTGCGATAACTACAGACTATAGACTACAGACTACAGACTACAGACTAATGACTAATCATAAAATTGCTGTAATTGTGCTTGCAGGCGGTCAAAGTTCGCGGATGGGTAAGGATAAAGCTTTGCTGGAAATTGAGGGCAAATCCCTATTGCAGCGGGCGTTGGAAGTTGCCACAGTTGTAACCCCCGAAGTTTATGTTCTGACTGCTTGGCCCGATCGCTATCGATCGACCTTAACCGAAACATCCCAATTTCTGGTAGAGTACAATCCGGGCTCCGGCCCTTTGGTTGCATTGACTCAGGGATTGACAGAAATAGCCGCCGAGTGGATTTTACTGTTAGCTTGCGATTTGCCTTTGTTGGATGCTCAGATTATTCAGAATTGGGCAAGTCAGTTAACCGAGTTTCCCCCATCTACTTTAGCAGTTGTGCCTTATCAAAATTCGCGCTGGGAGCCTTTGTGCGGCTTCTACCGCCAACAATCTCTGCCCAGTTTGCAAAGTTTTATGGACAAAGGGGGACGTTCCTTTCAAGTTTGGTTAAATCAAATCTCCGCAATCCCTCTACCCGTAGGGGGACGAGAAGCAGTAATGTTATCGAATTGCAATACATTAGAAGAGTTTGAGCAATTAAAAGGTAAAATGAGTAACGGTTGACTGTTGACAGTTGACTAACTAATGACTAATGATTAATGACTAATTACTAATTACTAATGATTAACCAATATTGGTTGCTTGATCGCAATATAACTTTCCTCAATCACGGCTCTTTTGGGGCCTGTCCGATTCCCGTACTCGAAGCGCAAACCATTTTTCGAGAACAACTAGAAAGAGAACCATTGCGCTTTTTACTGCGGGAATTTGAACCTTTGTTGGATAATGCAAGAAATCAGTTAGCAGCATTTATTGGTGCGGCTGACGAGGACTTGGCGTTTGTGCCGAATGCGACGACGGGAGTAAATGCAGTTTTGCGATCGCTCTGTTTTTCTCCGGGCGACGAATTGCTAACTACAAATCAGGAATACAACGCTTGCCGCAACACACTTAATTTTGTAGCCGAGCGTACAGGCGCTAAAGTAGTAGTAGCAGAAGTCCCCTTTCCCATTGAGTCACCCGAACAAATTATTGAAGCAATAATTAAGTGCGTTTCACCGCAAACAAAGTTGGCATTATTAGACCACGTTGTGAGCCAAACAGGTTTAATTTTTCCCATCAAACAGTTAGTCGGTGAGTTAGCTAACCGTGGCGTGGATGTATTGGTAGACGGAGCTCACGCGCCGGGAATGGTAGCACTGAATTTAGATGAAATTGGCGCGGCTTACTATACGGGAAATTGCCACAAATGGCTGTGTGCGCCGAAAGGTGCGGGCTTTTTATACGTGCGGCGCGACAAGCAAAATGCCATTCGCCCAACTACTATCAGTCACGGTGCTAATTCGCCCCGCGCTGATAAATCGCGCTTTCAATTAGAATTTGACTGGATGGGAACTGTCGATCCCAGTCCCTATTTGTGCGTGCCTGTAGCTATTGATTTTATGGGTTCTTTGTTAAGCGGCGGCTGGCCAGAATTGAGGGCAAAAAATCATGCTTTAGCATTGGCGGGGAGAAAAATATTGGCTGACAAATTAGATTTGCCGCTGCCTTGTCCTGATGAAATGGTTGGTTCAATGGCTGTTGTGCCACTGGCAGACTCCCAGTCTGATGTGGTTGCAAAGGGAGGAATTCCACCTTTGCAAGAGGCGCTATGGGAGATTTTTAAAATTGAAGTTCCGGTGATTCCTTGGCCGGATGCTAGTAAGCAGTTGGTGAGGATTTCGGCTCAGTTATATAATACTTTGCCGCAGTATCAATATTTAGCTAATGCGCTAGTTGAGCTGACGAGAATTTGAGCTGAAGGTTCCCGGAAAGCAAGATCACACCCAGCTACAAACAGTTATAGGTTTGTAGTTAGGTTGTCGCTTCTTAGAGTTGATGAATACAGACTATTTGTCCTTACTATAAACGTAGTAAACGTTATACAAATAGGCACCCTAAGAGTAAAAATTATGCAAGGAATCACCTTTATTCCTTGCATAATTAGAATATTATTCACCTACCATAAAAACGACCACAAAAATATATCTAAAACCCCATAGCCCTAAACTTCGCCAATCCGCCCAAACCGAATAAAGTTTGTAAATAACCCGCTAAAATTCCTAATTTAAAACAGGGTTGTTAAATCGGATAGCGCACAACTTCGGCGCAACAGAATATAATGTATCCACACTTGCATTTTTGCAGACAAAAAAAGGAAATGAAAAGAGGCGAATACCATGTCCAATGCCATGATGGTAATCTACCCCTATCGCGAACAGTACACCTGGGTTTTTGACGACGAGCGAGTCGGACTTGTCCGAGAACCATTTGTTCAGGGCGTCCCCGAAATGATTAACACGCTTGTTGCAGACATTCCCAATGCCGCTCAAGGTTTCCGACTTTTATTTTCAGCCAATCCATTTCCCGGATATCAAGCAGAAATGCTGTGGTTGAAAGCAGAATACGGCGGTAACTGGTATCGGTGGGAATCGAAAAATCTCGAAGGCTGGCTGTGTCCGGCTATGTTCAAATACTTTCCAGAAGCACCGCCCAAGTTTTACTGCAAAGCTGAAAAACTGCAATAATCAACAGCAAGTCAATGAAAAACTTGTCAATTTTTAAAAGAGACTTTGTTAAACCAGTCGATCAAATCTCTCGAAAAAAGCCTAAATTCTTCCTGTATATAGTGGGGCTATTTTTCCTAGTTTTCACAGCCGCCATCTCGGCTACATTGGGGGCAATTACCGCCCTTTTAGCTCCCGTGGAACCCCCAATTATCAATAGAGTATTAGAGGCGACTGGCTTTGACTATCTATCCTCCAACCGCTCTGGATACCGCCTGTCGCGGTCAGTTAATATCTTGATATTGGGAATTGACGGCGTGCCGGAAGCTGTCGCCAATTCCCCTAAGATTTTTGAAGGTCGCAGCGATACCATACTCTTATTGCACCTTGATCCTAGAGATAAATCTATTAGTTTGCTTTCAGTTCCACGAGATACTCAAGTCGAAGAACCCGGAATTAGCTTCAGCAAAATTAGCGAAGCCAATGCTAGAGGAGGAGCAGCTTTGGCGACGCGATTGGTTAGCAGTATGCTGAACAATACGAAAATTGAACGATACGTGCGAGTCAGCAGTAATGCGTTTCAGGAATTAGTCGATTTGTTGGGCGGAGTGGAGGTATTTGTACCTCGCGCGATGTCCTATACAGATACCGCTCAAAAGTTAAAAATAAACTTAGGGCAGGGATGGCAAACTCTCAACGGAGAACAAGCAGAACAATTTGCTCGATTTCGCAACGATGGTTTAGGAGATATCGGCCGCATTCAGCGGCAGCAATCTTTAATTCAAGCTATTCGGGACCGCCTCGCAAGTCCATCAGTATTGGTGCGCTTGCCACAAATTGTTCGATTGATGCAAAAATATGTGGATACAAACCTAAATTATGAGGAAATATTGACGCTGGCAAATTTCGGTTTGCAATTGGAGCGAGATAATTTTAAAATGGTAATGTTGCCTGGACGTTCTAGTTCAGAAACAGGGGATTTGAGGAGTTATTGGATTGTAGATGCGCTAGGGCGCGATCGCATTATGACACAATATTTGAACCTGGGTGTGCCGGATTTTGAACAAGGACGAATTCGCAATCCCAGCGAGTCCCTGTTGCCCAAAAACCTCAAAATATCTGTCCAAAACGCTTCTAGCAAACCGACAACCGCAAAAAACGTTGCTGAATTTCTCACAAAAAAGGGCTTTTTTAATGTATCTGTAGTGCAGGATGCGCCCCAGAAGCAGCGTCAAAGTCAAATTATTGTTCAGCAAGGCGATTTAGAGGCAGCCAATCTACTGCAAAAAGAGTTAGGTGGCGGCAAACTTGAAGCATCTTCTACGGGTGAAATTAATTCTGACTTGACACTTCGCGTTGGCGAAGATTGGGTAAAGCGATTTTAATTAGTCAACAGTCAACAGTCAACTAAGCTGTAGCGGCATTTAAATTGTCTGTCAAAAAAAATTAAAGTCTTGTGGGGTGGGCGTCCCGCCCGTCCTGAATCTACAATTTAAATGCGCGACAGCTTATGCCCAATTCCCCATTCCCATCATTATGAAAAGCGTTTTCCGAATATTCCTGAGCCTGTTTTTAAGTTTAGTGTTGGCTGTTGGGTGGGTGCTGCTGAGTGCTACTCCGGCATTTGCCCTGCCGAAAACAAATATTAATTACACAAACATTAATTTGTCCGATCGCGATTTTTCCAACTCTGATTTAGCGGGGGGAACATTTGTCGCTGCTGAAATGCGGGGAACCAATTTTCAAGGTGCTGATTTAACTAATGCGATTTTGACCAAGGGAGTTTTGCTGAATGCCAACTTGTCAGGTGCTAACCTCTCCGGCGCTTTGGCAGATAGAGTTACATTCGACGGCGCTAATTTGACGAATGCTAATTTTTCCGAGGCAATCATGACTCGAACTCGGTTTTTTGATGCTGCAATTTCCGGCGCTGATTTTACTGACGCGATTATCGACGCTTATCAAGTGAGTATCCTGTGCGAGAAAGCAGATGGTGTCAATCCCGTGACAGGAATTTCTACCCGAGAAAGTTTGGGATGTCCGTAGAAATTCACACTTAAAGAAAATCCCTGATCAATTATTTGATTAGATGCACCTGTAGCAAGGTAAAATACACAAATTAAAGCCCCTCTCCTGCAAGGCGAGGGGTTTGAGGAAATTTCCAAGTATCGGCTCTATCGAGCGCTACAAATGCCTGTGCTGGCAGTACCAACTACCAAATCGGAATTCAAAAGCAAATCTAAATCGGTGTCGGGATTAACAGCATACAAATCGACTTTATCTCGACCCAAAAATACCCCGATCAAAGTCCCGATTCCCGCACCGCCGAGCACCTCTTCAGTCGCGATCGCCCGATCGCCCGTAACACCTGCGATCGCCGCCGCTGCTGCTGCACCCAACGCCGTATTCTTAACCAGATTACCAACATTAACGCCCTTGGTAACAGTTTCTTTCCTAGTAATCACTTGCGAAGTGGCATTGAGAGGCACTCTGCTGCCGTTGATTATACTTAATTCTTGAGCCACAAACTGAACGCCCGAAGCAGTCGATCGCAATTCGCCGCTAATTTTCGAGCCTTCGGGTATCAGCACTTGGCCATTATTACCCGTGATATCCGAAGCAACAGTCAGCGTAATCGGAGATTTGTCATTAGGGGCGAGCAAAATCTTGCCTTTTGTGTACTCGATTGGGATAGTCACCCCCCTGGGAATTTGCACAGCAACAGATTCGCTAACATCAATCTTGGCAATGTAAGGAGAATTAATTGGTCTTGCTTGATTGGTACTCACTAATGTTTGATAGATAAAAGCAGCTACTTCAGCTCGTGTTGCTGACTTGTTCGGTTTGAGAGATTTAGGATTGGGATAGCTGACAACCAACTGTTTTTCAGTAGCAGCAGCAACGCTTTTGACAGCATAAGTTTGAATCTCACCCGCATCATTATAGTAGCTGAGAACATCTTGAAAATCGCACGTAGGCTCATAGCCCATTCCGTTATTTAAAGCGACTACAACTTGAACACGAGGAATCTGCTGTGTTGGCCTGAAAACATTGCCGGGATAGCCAGACATCCATCCCATTTCGTAAGCTTCGGCGATCGCCCCGCTTGCCCAAAAATTAGACGGAACATCGGCAAACCGCACAGCACCACGGGTTTTTGCCTTTTTCACCGAACGGATCATTGCCGCAAATTCAGCCCGCGTTACCGGTGCATCCGGGCGAAAACTACCATCGGGAAATCCTTTGATAATTCCTCTTTCTGACAAATCTTGAATAAAGTCTTTTGCCCAGTAGTTATTATTAACATCCGAAAAAGCTGTTTGAGCAAAAGCAGGGGCTGGAATTAGCATCGGTGCTGCGGTTCCGGCAACGGTTCCCAGTGTTAATAAAACAGATGTACCAGATTTAATGCGATGTAATACAGACATTTTTTGATTCTCCAATTTACACAAGCTTTTTATTGAGGAGAACTAAGCTTTTGAGAGGCTGATTGATTCGGCCCAACTTGCTTTTTCCCTCTGTTATGTAATCATTATTGAAGAATTTTACTTCGTGTGCGGGGAAGATACGGTCTTTTAAAATAAATATTTTATGGTGATTGGGTAATTTTAAAATGCTTAAATTCCTTAAAATCCTTATGTTGCTTATCTCCCTTATCTACCTGGTTTCTGCAATTAACAGGATTTAGAGACAAAGCCGTTTGATATGCGATCGCGATCGCATACCAAATTGTATGAGATTGATTTAACAAAAAAGCAATTGCCTGTCGCTAAAATTTAACCATCGGCGATCGCAATATTTTGGCTCTACATTAAATCGAATACAATTTTTTTTCAATTTTTATAGGTAGTATTGCAGTAGGGGTGAGTTAATTGTGCGTTTTTTAAAGTTCCTAAACCCCCATCAGCTTTTCTTGTAATATGATCGATACTATTAAATCTGCAAGGCAGATACCCTCCACAAATTTTACAAACTGGCCAGCCTGGTAGAGCCTCTCTGATAAACGCAGATGCTTTGGTTTCTCTAGAAAATTCTTTACTCACAATTTCCCCAGTGTCGGCTTTCTTTGGAATTTTCAGAGTCGCAAATCTTTTATCGCCGGATCTTATTTCTGTGATAACATTCTTTTTATCTATACCTCCTGACAACTTATTAATGACTTCTAAGTAGAAGTCTCTCACTAGCTCTCTAGCTTGTAATGCGTCACTCTTCTTGGCAACAAGTTGTGGAACCATATCATAATTCCAAATTACCCATTCAAAGTCTTTTCTTACCTCGATCAATTTAGACCAAGATTTAGTCTGTTGTAAATGTAAAATTAAACTAACCACCCCATAAAAGGAACCAATTTTTGGCTTTCCTTGTTGAGTATAAAAGTATACCAGTGGATGTAAACCCAGAGATGAAGGATCTTTGCTATTGATTCTTTGAGCCACTTTTTTGCACTGCTTTAGTAGCTCAATAGTTTTATCGCCTGTTGAATCTTCTCCCAACTGATTATCGGTTGATATGTTATTGACAATATTTATAAATTCTAAAATCAATTCCAGCTTATCCGAAGATGAAAGATTCCCCACAATTGGTACATCTAAGGTTTTAATGGGATTTGAAAGTTTGGGCTGAAATATAAGTTCGTGTATTTCTTGCGCTACTGTTTCAATCTCATCCTGTTTTTTTTCAGAGAACTCCGACCAATATTTATGACCATTACCACTTCTCACGATCGCACGCGCAGCCACACCATTAGGTGTTTTACGTGCTAGTAGCAACCTCATCTCAGTCTCGCTAATGGGGGCTGCTTTCTGGTTGATTTTGAAAAAAGATTCCTCCGCTTTCATAGCATCACCTTCAACCCATTGAAGTGAAATCGCTGAGGCCCCTAAGTTCCTAGCTCTTTCCAGCATTTTAGGATTAACTTGACCAGGCTGTGAAGTCAATGATTGATAATCTTTGTAAGCTCCTATTTTCTCTTTAATTAGTTTGCGAGTTTCTTTGGCTGCCTCTTTCTGTTCGTCAGTGATGTTGCCGTCATAAAATAGTTTAGAAATTTTACCATCCCCATAATCATCATTAATCCAAGCAAGTAACGAACTCAGTCGATGAGAACCATCAACAACAAAATAGTGGCTACTACCTCGCCAAAGAATAACTGCGGGAATTAAATCTCCATCTAAAAAACTTTCAATAAACTCGCATATTTTTGCTGCATCCCATTCATTACTTTCTCTTTGAAAATCCGGTTTTCGCAAAAACGGATAGAAAAAAGAACTTTGTTCTAGGTCGCGAATACCTATAGTGAGGATACTTCTTCCCATATTGCGTTCGGGCTGATCTTTAATCTCAAATGCGTCTCTGGGAATAAGTGCATCTAGACTAACTGGGGAATTTTTGGATAATTTTGCCATTTTAAGTACCGATTGTTACTTTTTAGTATTTCTTGAGTTTTCGCTTAATAAGCTTTCGTTTGAGCGTTGCAAGCCAGGTCAATTTTGATGCCTGGAGCAGGTGGCATATTGAGAGTTCAGAATGCCACGGAAGTCAGCCATGATGACGAATGACTACCGACTAATGACTAATACTTGCGAGCGGCTCCCAACTTGTCACATCTTCAAATAAAGATTGATAGCCCGCTGCATTGGGATGCAGCCCATCTGCAATCAAGCGCGATCGCCACCAATCACTGCCCCGATTTATCCATTTATCAAAAATATCTAAATAGGGAATTCCCCGCAACTCACAAGCTAATTTCGTTGCTTCTTTATACCGATATTGGTCAGCATGACTGTAATACAAACAATCTTGAAAAGGCATTTTACTTTCATCCACCGGCACCATCCCGACAAATATCACCGGACAAAGATGTTGGGACAGGTTTAACAAATGATCCAAAACAGTTTTAAAATGTTCAAACTCAGTGTAGCTGCGCCCGGTAGGCGACTGCACTCTCGCCGAATCGTTGAGGCCTACCGAAAGAATAATCGCATCCGGGAAACGGTTTCTCAGTTCGCCACGGTGGCGAAACTCGTTTTCGAGCCGCTGGGAGACTTGATAGGTGCGATCGCCCCGAACGCCCAAATTGTATAAAACGTGTCCTGCACTCTCCGGTAACATCCACTGGCGCCGCAATCTTTCCACCCAACCCCCACCTACACCGTCGCCGAAACCGTAGATTAAGCTGTCGCCGAAAGCAACCAATTTGAGGGGATGAGAATTTCCCCGATGCAAGTGACCAAAGGAATAGGCTGTTGCTACCTGCATAAGCAATGATACTCAGTTAATAAATTATGAATCTTGACATACTAGACTAGAATGTAACATTACATAAAGTAGGTAGTCTCATGGCTAATAAGCGTCCACCCTTCGATTCTACTCAGCTAACCCGTCGCGCGGAAGAGTTGATTAACGGTGCATCCAACCGCTATCGGATTACGGTGCAGGTGGCGAACCGCGCAAAACGCCGTCGCTATGAAGATTTTGACAATATGGACGACCATCAAATGAAACCTGTAATGCGGGCGATATTTGAGATGTCGGACGAACTGACTCAGCCGGAAATTATCGGAGACAAGTACTAGACTTCGGGAGTTTTGGGTTTTGAGTGGTGAATTGCCAGCAATTTTTGTCAACTCAAAACTCACAACTTTTTCAAACTAGACTTGGGCGCGCGGGAGGATAAACCCGGTTTATTCCTAGTTCCCTCGTTAACAAAACTCTGATTTTTCTAATAAACCGGGTTGAGGAGTGTAAATCCTAAAATTAGAAACTAGGACATCTGCTTGGGGGTAAGTTTATGAAATTATTCTATTTTTGAAATTTTTGTCAAAACCGTGAATAGATTAAAGCAGGGCTTAAGTTTTCTGTTGGTTACTTTGAGTGTAGCGATTTTCACGCTTTTGAGTTGGGTATTGGAATCCGGGGAACTGAGTATGTCGGCTTTGGAACCTTCGCTGCTGCGGAGTTCTGAGTCTGCCTCAGTGCAGCGGGTGGCTCAACAATCTGCGCCGCCGCAAGTGAGGGTGCAAGATGCGTGGAAATTGGTGTACGAAAAATTGCCGGATTTCCCGATCGAAAATAACTACATTTCTAAGGAAACTGGAAAAGTCGATCCTACCAATACTTTAGTCGGGCGGTTGATTCGATATCACGTATTTGTCAAAGGACGGCCGCCCAATTACCGCTTTGATTGGAAGTTGAGTTTAGCTGACTATTTGGGCGCCACTCCCGATTATTTGGTGGAAAGCGTGTATCCGGGAAAAGACGTTTTGCGATCAAATCCAATGGAACAAGATCGTGCGGCTATTCAAAGGTTAAATAGAGCACAGCGGGATGCTTTGGTTCAAGCTTTGGTTGATGTTTTTACGGAGAATTCCGGGCGTGGGCGCACACCGGCGGCGGGGCAAACACAACAGCGATCGAATTCCCCGGAAATACCGCAGCCACAGCCAGGAGATGCGAAGTTGCTGGCACCTTAATACTCATGGATACAGAAACCGGGTTTTTTACGGAAATATTGCTGTTGACCCTTTAACACAGCTAAAAAACCCGTTTTCTTTCGTATTTATGGGTAAGTTCTACTAATCTAAAATCCAAAATCTAAAATCTAAAATCCCTTAATGGTGGAACGTGTAATTAAAACGGGTGTTGGGTGGCGTTTGGGATGGAACCCGGAGGCCCAGGAGTTTAAGGGTTTGGTGGCTGGCGACGGTTGGGCGATCGAACTCACTGAGGCTGAGTTAAACGATTTTTGCCGATTGTTGGGGCAATTAGCCGGCACAATGAGTCACATGGCCTCTGAGTTAATGGACGAGGAAAAAATAGCTATTGAAGCCGAAAGCGATTTGCTGTGGGTGCAGGTGGAAGGCTATCCCGAAGCTTACAACGTGCAGTTGATCTTGAATGCTGGCCGAAGGTGCGAGGGTTTTTGGCCGGCGGCTGCGGTTCCGACTTTGGTGCAGGCCGCAAAAGTTTTAAAAGTTTTTTGACTTTTTCGGGAATTCTATGCTAAGCTGTTAAAGCTGTCGGGGCGTAGCGCAGCTTGGTAGCGCACTACTTTGGGGTAGTAGGGGTCGTGGGTTCAAATCCCGCCGCTCCGATTGTGATAAAACCTTCTCTATGAGGAGGTTTTGTTGTTTTAGGGCCGACGACGCAGCTCTTACCATTCTCAATTAGGGGCATCGGCCCAGAAACAAGAATCAATCTCTCCTTCCGAACAGTCTATAGCTGTATCCTCAAATTCAAATCAAATTCAAAGGCTTTGCGATTGCTTCGCGACCCTCACAATAAAATTAATCATAAAAAAAAGGCGTTTGTATTTGACAAACGCCTTTTTATAGAATTACAAACGCGGCGTCTTATCTTGTTTAAACGACGCTAACAATTCGCGAATTTGGTCGGCCGCAATCTCGCGCCCGCCCAAACCAAAAGCTAAAGCAATGCCAACTGCGATCGCCCCAAGCAGCAGCCCGAAAGCCAAATTCACAATATCGCTGCCAATTCCCATTTGTTGCAGCGCCAAGGCTGAAACAAAGGCAATAATCGCAATCCGAGCCGCTTGGCCCAAAAGCCGCGCTTGACGAGTTCCAGAACTGGCAATCAAACTAAACGCCAGATTCGCCAAATACAAGCCGATCGCAAATACCACCAAACCGGCCAGCACCCGACCTGCAACCAGGACAATACCGCTAACAATCGCCGTCAGTGCTGGAATCCCCAGCACATCGGTAGCCGCCACCACAGCAAACAGCATGATGCCCACCTGCACCACGATGCCGACAAACTCAGAAGGCGTGCGGGCCGGAAGTTCCGGTTCCTGAAGAATCGTTGCCTCCGGATCGATCGAACTTGGCGGTAGTCGCAGTCGCTGTTTCGGCTGCTGCACTCCCAACCAAGAAAAGACATTGTTAAAGCCAATTCCCGTCAGGATATTAGTCACCAAATCGCTGATCCAGCGCCCCAAAAAGTAAGCAACCCCCAGAATTAGCGCTGCTGTAAAAATGTTGGGAAGCGCGCCCAGAATCGTGTTGAGCATCGCGATTGCCGGCTGCGAAATCGCCTGAATGTCCAAAGCGTTCAGAGCTGCGATCGCCGTTGGAATCAAAATCAAAACATAGACGATCGTACCGACAATCCACGACAGCGATTGTCCGCCAGAAGTCCGCGAAATTCCAAACCGAGCGCCCAAACCGTCCGCCCCAGCAGCAGCCAACAGATTAGTGACAATCCGCCGCACCACCATAGCCAGTAGCCAGCCCACAAACCCAATCACCACAGCTTCCAGAATTTTCGGAATTGCCGCCAGAATTTGGTTGAGTAAATTATTAACCGGCAGCAGAGCCTGCTGCATTTCGAGTGAGTCGAGAATCAGCGGCAAAAACAGCAGAAAAATGAACCAGTACAGCGCATTCGCCACAGTATCGCTCAGCAGCAAAGGGCGCTCAGTGGGCGCAGCGCCCACCTCCTGATTCAAGCGCTCGTCCACGCTAAAAGCCCGCATCGCCCGCGATACGGCCATTTTGGCGACAGTTGCCAACACCCAAGCAATCCCCAACCAAATTAGCGCGCCGGCTAACTTCGGCAAGAAACCGGTAATTTGATTGAGAAAAGTATTGAGGGGTTGCGAGACAGCCGTTAGATTCAGCCGGTTGAAAAAGGCAATTAGGAAAAAGACAAAAATGATCCAGAACACCGCTGCGGAAATCCATTTTTCCACTTGCGGGGCTCCAGCTCCTTCCGGGCGACCGGTAATCCAAGCAGCCAACCGGTTGTCGATCGTAGTCTTCTTGAGCAATCCCCCCACTACAGATGAGACGAGGGCTGATACTATCAAGCCAATGAGCAGGATACCGACGGCCCAGAGGAGATTTTCAATGTTTGAGCCCTGAAGGAAATTGTTAATTCCGCGTTCTGCATCTGTCAGGGCATTCCCGGGCTGGGCCTGGGCCAAAATGCGATCGGACAAAGCCGCTATGGGCCCCGATACCGGTTGAGTTATTTCTTGCCAAGTTTCATTCATTTTTTTCTCAGGTTAACGTCACATTTGACAAGGACAAGACGAAACTTTAATAATAGTTCCAAAAAATCTAGACATCGCCTAAATTTAATGTTTGTACACTTTTAAGGTACTGGGTTAACTACAAAACCCTCTATCGAATTTGGGATCAACCAATCTCCGACTGCTTTTGGGCCAATATTCCAAGAACCGTTTACATCGGCATTGATGAAGCGTCCAGTTTTGGTTCTGAACAATTCTCTTTTTACCGTACTGCCAATGTAGTCGGAATGTTGTTGAATTGGTTCCCAATCCAAAGCTGAACATTGGGAGGTGTAACTCTCCTCAACTAACAGAACTTGAATTCCAGCAAGTTGTCCTTTGTACTGCAACATTTGCACAAACCGGCGATGGGGAATACAGGGAAAATTTTGATTATTAACCAAACCCGTATTAATCCCATCTTTAAAATCATCGTTCCAGCCTATAGCCAGCAAGCCAATTTGATGATTAACGAGTTCTTTAATAATTGCGTAACTCGTCGTGTGGAGGTAGTAATCCACTTTACAGTTACGCTTGTGCCACAATTTGGCGAGTTTTTTACGGTTTTTTTGCGCTACGGGCAGCAATAATTTCACTGCCGATGAAACTTGATTGCAGTATTGATTGGTTGACTTAACAGCCCGTCCGTCGTAGATTGTCGCTACTAACCCACGAACATTGTAGGTTAATGTTGCCAGATTGTTTAATCCTAAATCTATGGCAGTTACTGTCTGATTAACTTGTAAAGGCTGGTCTAACGTCTCATAGAGCACCTCGACCAGATAACAACCTACTTTGGCAACAATCCGGATTTCCAGAATCGAGGTGACTTTTAATGGCAACCAAATATTAGTCCCGGAGGGGCGAGCATATCCTTTTTTTAAGGCTCTTTTGCTAACAGCTTGACAATTAAATACAACTACATAGCGCACCTCCTCTCTTTTTCGCTCTCTTGAACCTTTATAATGAGGACTGTTCGGTGCGGTTTTAAATTTAGTGGTGTCTTCCTGATAGTTTCGCACCCCTAGATAGTAGCTAGTCCATGCTTTGATCACTAAGCCGATCGTGCTTTGTGCTAATTTTGCGGGCAGTGCTTTGTAATCAGGACTTGTTTTGAGGGCGTGATCAACAGCCAGAGCGTTTGTTTGTTGGCTAGCGAAAAATTTTTTACTGTAGATGTAGTTAGCGCTATTGTAAAGATTTTTGCACAGCAAAGACAGTCTATCGGCTTCTCGATAAAACCTATGATTTGGTTTAATGATGTGCCTTTCGACTAACTCCATAATCGGTATATATACTTTAATTCAAGATGATACACTGTATTTATGAGTGTGTCAATCTTTTAATTTCTGGGAAAATTGACGTTACAAGTAAATAAAGGACTATCAAGTAAGCAAAGTTTTGTAATACCCTCCTTGTTGCAGGTTCTCATGTCAATTCGTCAAGTTTTCGAGCAATCCATTGAAATTCGCGCTGCTGCTACTCTGGTGGAGCAATGTATAGTCGATCGCACTTTAATGCACAAGTGGCTCAATCCCCTGCTACGCTGCGATCCCCAGGGCGAATGGGATACTGCCGTAGGAAGTCGCAGCTTATTTATCATAAAAATTCCCGTTTTGCAACCCTCTTTAGAGAGTGTTGTGTTGGAGCGACAACCCGGTTTAATTGTTTGGGGGTTTGACGGATTTTTCAAAGGATGCGATCGTTGGGAATGCCAGCCGCAAATCCAAGGAACTCTCTTGATTAACCGCTTTGAATTTCAAATTCCCAATCGTTTAATTAGATTTGGTTTCAATCGCTTTGCAGCCCCTTGGACAGAAAAAGATATGAAAGACCAACTCCGCAGACTCAAGCGGGTAGCAGAGCAACTATCTCAAAGAATGAGTAAGGGGTAATGGATAATGGGTAATTGGGAACTTTTACCCTCGCGTAGCCGAATAATTGGTAATCGGTCATAAGTAATTCCTAATAGCTGAAAGCTAGAGCTAATAGGAAAAAAGCACCAATTCCCAATTCCCAATTCCCAATTCCCCCTTCCCTCCAACTTCAGTTATTTATTTCGCACTTCCCGAGGGATTGGGCTGACAAATCATTTCTCTCGCCGAATTCACGGCTTGGTTAGCCGTATTTTGCAAAGCCGGGGAATTCTGATACAAAGCTTGCAAATCTTGCACATCTTTAATCACTCGTTCATAAATAACCATCGCTTGATTGCCGTCAACTTCTAAAGCAGCAGGGCTGTAATTTTGCATCACTTCTATCAGCGATATTTTGCCATCTTTGGAAGCTGCGACTAAAGCATCGCGCAGTGCGGGCGCACTTTGCAGCCGAGTTGCCGGCGCATAAGCAACCTCCCCCAATTGTTTGAAAACAATTTCCCCAAAATAAGTGCTTGCTAGCCGCGCTACTAATTGGGAATCTAAAGGCACTTCTCGCGTTAATATTTCGCGCATCGACTCAGGAGTTTGTTTCGCAAGACTCAGAACGCTTTGCAGTTGAGATGATGCTTGGCCTGTTTGTGCAAAGCTTTGCAAGTCGCTCATCGGTAATGTTACGTCAACAGCACCGTATTTTACGGTAACATTATCTAATGCAAAGGCTTTGCCGCTGCTTAGGAATACTGCACTTGTTCCCAGCAAAAACGCCAAACCTAAGGATAAAGACTTTGACATTCTTTTGGTTAAATGGGCTGACAGGGGTTGCATTGCGTGGAGATACCGTTGTTGAAACTGAAAGTTCATGAGTTTGTGCCTCTTTACGTCAACATACTTTTTAGATCGCTCGTCTGTGCGGATATCAGTGCGGATATCAGTCTGGAAAGTCGAATCGGGATTTCCGTAAATGACCTCTGATTTTACAGTCAAGTCAAGCAAATTCAACCTATCAAAAGATATGTGTTAATTGACAATTAATATGTTATACTTATTTTTTTGACAATTTTAGATAGCTTTGCAAAAATGATAAAAGCGAAATTTGGTCGTCAGGCAGCAGTTTATTGAGTGCCACTTTTATGTCTTATAGTGTGCTGTGCGACATATAGGGAATTTAAGTTCAAAGATCCCGATCGAGCCGATCGACCAATTGGCGAATTCTAGCAGCATCAGGAGCATTCGGAGCATTTCTCAGGTATAGTTCCAAATCGTGGCGCGCTTCCACCAAGCGTCCCAGTTGATAATAGAGAATTCCACGATCGCGCCGTTCCCCCACCGCATCGGGAAACAGCAGCAAAATCCGTTCTATCGCCAAGAGTACCCTCACAGCATCTCCCTGTTGCAAGTAAATCGCCTTTAGATTTCCCAGCATTCGCCCCAACAAATGTCGGCGACTTACCGGGGCGAGAAAAGCCGGCTGCAACTCCATAGGTTGACCGTAAATTTGAGAAAGTCGGGCTTGACAATCTTCAGGAAATAATATCTCGCCACCGTTAAACGCATCAACAAAAATACCAGCATCTTCAAAATCCGGTCTAATTAAAAAATGTCCTGGCATCCCAATTCCCACCATCGGAAAATCAATGCGCTGAGCAACCTCCAAATAAACCAAAGATAAAGATATGGGAATGCCAGTACGCCGATCGATCACTTCATTCAAAAAGCTATTGCGGGGGTCGTAATAATCAACATCATTGCCCGCAAACTGCAACTCCCCATATAAATAGCTATTAATAGTTTGAATAATCCGCAGCGGATAATTCTGTGCCGGCAGGCGATCGCGCACTTCATCTGCGATCGTGTCGAGAGCGTTGAGATACTCCTCGGGCTCTAAATTGGGGTATTCTTCCAAAGCCATGTAAAGAGCAGCTTTCGCCAGGTCGATCGAGCCATCCGGCTGATTTATTTCTTGATAAAAGAGTTGTCGGGCGATCGGAAAATCCATATTTATGATTTATTTGATTTTAATTGACATTTTATACGAATATCCTGTTAAGCTGCTACCCATTTAAATTGAATCCAGAGACGGGCAAGATGCCCGTTCCGCAATAATTTTAGAAAAATTGACTTTCAAATTAGATGCACAACAGCTTACCAAAAAAAATATTAAAAACATCTCTCTTCTCTTCCTCTCTGCGTTCTCTGCGCCCTCTGCGGTTCAAAAAAAACAGTCCTGTATGTAACGCGCACCTTACAGCTTAACTTTTAACCTTCAAATCCCGTGACTTTTACCAATCACCCAACTGCGGCGAAAAATCCGAGCCAGAGTTGATTCTTCCAAAGCAAAATAGATAGGGCGGCCGTGAGGACAAGTGCGCGGATTGCGAGTTTGCTGCCATTCATCCAACAAATTTTGCATTTGGGAAACACTCAAAGGAGTACCGTTTCGCATAGCACTACGGCAAGCAGTCGCAACTTGAGCAGCTTGCAAATCTGCGACTTTACTGAGTTCAAAAAGCGCATCCGCACAGTCATCTCGATCGGCTAACAATTCAGGAACTTCGCGGGCCGCCCATAGCTGTTCCCCAAATGTTTCTACTTCCAAACCCAAGCGGGATAAATTCTCTATTTGCAGCGCAGATAATTGACTAAGAATTATTGGTTTTTCTAGAGATTTTAACTGCCAAGCCGCGCACAATTGCTCGTACAAAACGCGCTCGTGAGCGATGTGTTGTTCCACTAACCACATTCCGTTGGAATGTTCCGCAACAATGTAAGTATTGTGAAGTTGAGCGATCGCCCTCAATTCCATCAATCCTATTTTATGAGCTTTTTCCTGTTCATCGCCTTCATCATTCTGCCTAGCCGCAATCCCGACACTGTAAGCACTTTTTTGTTCCGATGCCTTCAGCAATTTTCCCACTCGATCGGGAATTGGGGCAGGTGGCAAAACTTCATCATTCAAATGCAAAGCACGAGCAATTGCCGCGCTAACTTGTTCTTGCCAAAAACTCGGATCATGCAGATAAATTTCAACCTTAGCCGGGTGGCGGTTCCAGTCGATTTCCGAAGGGGAGATTTGCAGGTGGACAAAACACACGGGATAGCGATCGCGCGGACAAGTGCGGGCAAAGGCGCTGAGAATAGTTTGCTCTAATTCGGGCGATCGCACAACTCGCCTATTTACCCCAACTTTCACCCAATCCGGCCGCCTGCGGTGACAGCGATCGGGCAAACCAATTACTAACTCTAAAAACTGGGAATTAGGAATTGGGAATTGGGAAGTAGCAACTGAAAATTGGTAATTAGGTTTAACTGTAGCGCCAACAACTTGAGTTTCTACCAATAAATTTGCAGCTTTCTGATTTTGAGGACTCGCCGACAAATCTAACTTTAAATACTGCAAATCGCTCGATCGCACACCGCGCACGAATTGAGGTAAAAGTTGTTCCGCTGTGGTACCAGGAGTTACGTGCAAACAAGGCGTATTTCCTTGACGCAACTGCCAATTAACGTGCGGGTGACAAATAGCAATTTGCTGAAGAGTTAATTGGATCGATCGCATTTGCTGTGCCGGCGACAAAAAACTGCGGCGCACAGGCCAATTGCCAAACAAATTATCAACTGTCACCACCGTACCAGGAGCGATCGCCGCTGTTTCCACCTCCACAGCAACGCCCGCGTTATTGTAAACCACCCGCCAGCCCGATCGAGCATTTTCAACTCCCCCCTTGTTAAAGGATGATTTGGCGGGGGTTTGCGCCGACTCTCGATTTTCAGAAAAATCCCCCAATCCCAAATCATTCGATCGGCTCAAAACCTCCAAACAGCCCAACTGAGCTAAACTGTGCAAAGCTTCCCCACGAAATCCCAAAGTATCAATTTTGTAAAGGTCTGCTTCCGTGGTAATTTTGCTCGTACTGTGAGGCGAAGCCGCCTGCTGCAAATTTTCCAGATCCATTCCCGTACCATTATCTGCAACTTGCACCCGCCACTGTTCGGGCCAGACAGAAACAACGATGCGAGTTGCGCCAGCATCCAAAGAATTTTCAACTAATTCTCGTACCGCTGCGGCGATCGAGTCAATCACTTCGCCGGCGGCAATTAAGTTGATAACTTCTGTGGGTAAGGTTTGAATATTAACTGGCATCAAATTTTTAGCAGTTCGTTAATTCAATTATACTTGATTCTCTCAGTCGCTACACAGTATTAGGGCTTACGCTCTTAAACCCGGTTTATTAGGAAAATATTGTGTTACCACAAGATATTTACTCATCAACTAAGTCTCTGACACTTAGTGAAAAAGTCCTAAGTATATATCTTCCAACCTACTTAATTTTGCTCTCCTAAAGCCATGATTTTCGGCAAGCGGATGTAAAAAGTTGTGCCTTTTCCGTCCTCTGACTCATAAGTAATTTTCCCTTTGTGAGCCTCCACAATCGACTTAACAATTGCCGTTCCCAACCCAGTACCAGTCCGCTTGCCATAAGTCACAAACGGTTCAAATAACTTTTCCTTAATTGTCGGCGGAATGCCTGGGCCGTTATCGTAAATGCTAATTTCTGCCCACTCCTCACTTTGTGTCACCGCAATCTCCACCCGACCCCCTCTGCCGCCAAAAGCCTCAACAGCATTCCCAACTAAATTTTGTAAAACGCGCAAAATCTTATTTTCATCCGCTTCCACTATTACTTCTGTCACCCGTATTGCTAAATCTACTTTTGCTGCTTCACAATAAACTCTGTTCAACTTTTCAAACTGCAGCAACGTCTGAATTAAATTAACTGGTTTTTTATTGAATACAGAATTGCCTCGCGAAAATTCTAATACTTCTTCAGCCATCCCCAACATTCGATGAACCTGCAATTGAATAAGTTCACACCACTCCTGAGTTTCCTCATCTGAGTGCATTTCTTTGAGCATTTCACTGGAGAGTTTAATTCCGGTAAAAGGACTTTTGAAATCGTGAATAATTGTACTCACCATTTCTCCTACCAATACCATTTTTTGTTTGTGTACCAACTGGCTCACATATTGATCCGTGGTCTCCCGTAAATTTTTAGTAATGAAACTAAACATTTGCAGTACCGAACTGCCTTTCGCAAACTGGAGAGTTGTGATTAGTTCTTCACGGCCTATTTTCGCCAAAGTCGAGCCTGCAACTGCCACAGCTCTAGCACTGCGAGGCTCTCCGTCTAAAACTCCGAGTTCGCCAAAATAATCGTCTGGCTTAGCCACCGCAACCGTTTGATATTTATGATTTTCAATCCGCTTGCTAAACTCGACTTTACCTTCTAAAACTAGATAGAAAAAATCGGCTATTTCTCCTTCTTCAAAAACCAGCGTTTCCTCAGCAAAACTCTCCAAAACAGCTATTTGGCAAAGGTGAGCAGCTTGCTCTGGTTCAAAATAAGACATAAATCGATGAGATGCCAGATCCATGTGAAAATACCTGAGACTTAATTTAAACAGTTTCTTTCTTCTATTTTCACCGATAGCCCTCGGTGCGTTAATAAAATACAATACTGCTTTAATCTGGCTCTCTTTTCTAGCCTCCCAGGCTGTGACGCCAGGACTAGCGTCTGGATGCAGAGCCAGACTAGGACAGCAGCACCAGCAATCTCACCAAAGTTCTCAGTTAGTTGACTAAAATACATAAATATTGTACTATTTTTGAGATTTAAATTGGACGTGGGAGAGTTCTCCGGCCACCTCAGAAGATTTTAACTGTAGAGAGATCGTGTAAATTAAATGCCGATCGACCGAGTTTACAAAAATTAACGATCGCCCGATAAAAGGATCGCAGCATTCTGCCCGCCAAAGCCAAAACTTAAACAAACCGCATTTCTGACAATAGCCGATCGCGCACAGCGAACAAAATCTAATTCAAACCCCGGTTTTTTCATTCCAACGCAAGGCGGCAACATCTGATATTTAATACTCATCAAACAAAAAGCAGCGCCCAAAGCTCCCGAAGCTCCCAAAGTATGACCCGTCGCCCCCTTAGTCGAACTAACAGCAACTCCTGGGTGAAATAACTTCTCAATTAACAGTGCTTCGTGTCGGTCATTTAACTCAGTTGCAGTACCGTGAGCATGAATAAAATCTATATCAATCGCCGCTAAATTACTGCGTTTCAAACATTGATTTACCGCCGCGATCGCACTTTCCCCCCCCAGCTCCGGCGCATTAGCATGACAAGCATCATTTGTCAAGCCAAAACCAGAAACTCGACCGTAAATTTTAGCACCACGACGCCTTGCCAACTCGGCAGATTCTAATACAAATAAAGCCCCGCCTTCACCGAGCACAAAGCCTTCCCGATTTTCATCAAAGGGATAGCACCCATTGTTTGCCAAAGCACCCATCCGGCTAAATCCAGCCAGAGTCAGCGGTGTGATAGGCGCTTCCACAGCACCTGCGATCGCCCGCTGACACTCACCAGTGCGGATTAAATCAACACCACGGGCGATCGACCAAATACCCGTGGCACAAGCAGCCATCGGCGCCAATACCGGCCCCGTTGAGCCAATTGCCCTCGCCGCTGCGATCGCCCCCATGTGAGGCAAAAAATTCACAAATTGAGAATTGGGAATTGGGCATGGGGCATTGGGCATTGGGAATCGGTAATTGGGAATCGGTAATTGGGAATCGGTAATTGAGAATTCTCTTTCGTCTGCCTTCTCCCCTCTTCCTTCTTCCCTCTTCCTTCTTCCTTCTTCCTTCTTCCCTCTTCCTTCCCTCGCCAACAGTTCCAAATTTGCCTGGAAGCCGCGGCTAGAACCGATCACAATTCCGCAATCGGGCAAAGGCAAAGTCAAATTAGCATCTTGCAAAGCATCTGCTAAAACCTGCCGAATTAAAGTTATTAAATCAGCAGGTTTTGTGCCAACCAAAGCCAAAGGTAGCGGTTCTATTTCTAAAAAAGGTTGATGGTGTCGAATTCCCGACTTCCCGGACAACAATCTTTTCCAGCCATCATCCAGAGTACCTAAAGCCGAAACAAGACCAATTCCGGTAACAACAACATCCATAAGTAAAAGGCTTGCTTTTGGCACAAAGTAGAAAGTAGAAGGCAGTTGTTTCTCAAATGACTACTGCCAACTGCCAACTGCCAACTGCCAACTGCCAACTGACTACTAATTAACAGCCTTAAAATTTTCCAAACCCTGAGTAACGGTAGCCTTATCAATGCGATCGCCCGCTTCAATCTTATCAATCACATCCATGCCTTGCTTGACGTACCCAAAAACTGCATAGCTACCGTCCAAAAACGGTACATCCGTCAAAGTAAAGTAAAACTGAGAAGAAGCCGAATCAGGACTCTGCGATCGAGCCATAGCAACAGCCCCGCGAGTGTGCATCAACACGGGTTTCTCCTTAACCCCAGCTTCTTCTAGCGTTTGGCTGTAAGTCGGATTGGCAGCACCTTTTACTTTAATTTCCAGAGGAATCCTGCGTTCGGTAGAAGTTTTTGGGTCAATAAAACCCCCAGTTCCCAGTCGCGCTGTAGGGAATTTAGGGTCTTTACCCTGGGGGTCGCCGCCCTGAACTACAAAAGGCTGAGGTTCCCGCACGACTCGGTGAAATACCAGCCCGTCGTAGACTCCTTTCTGAACCAAATCGACAAAATTGCCCGCAGTAATTGGCGCATTTGTGCCGTCGAGTTCGATCGTAATTGGAGCACCTTTAACCGTCATCACCACCGTTGCTTTTCCTTCCAATCGTGGCAAATTGCTAAATTGCGAACTCGCCACTACAGCAGCAGGAGACGGAGACGGAGACAAAGAAATATTTTCACCCGACGCCGGATTTGGTGTCGGAGTCGAGTTTGCCACAGGGGAACTACCGCATCCTCCGACAAACAACGCGCCAATTATTAAAAGTGAGAATAACCACCGCTGAATTTTGATTTGCATTTGCATTTGTATTTCACTTTGAGTCAATTACGGACTTTGCAACTAAAGATTTTAATTCAATAGTCCGGAGTGTTTTTAGTTCGCAGTCTGAAACCCGCGATTTTCCTTGGATAGCGAACTTGCCTAATCGCCTTGAAACCCTTATTCTACAGTTGGCAATCAAAAACTATCCGAAGTATTGTGAATTGATAGATTCAAAAATTGGTAACGGGCTTACTCGCAGATCGATCTTTTTCACTTACCAGGTAGGTAAGGTGCGCTTCGGCGCACCCTACGAGACATTACCAATCTAAAATCTAAAACCGCAAATCGAAAATCCCTAAAGTCCTTCTAGGGGAACTTGCAAAAATCGAGCCAATTCGGCCGCTTGATTTTCCACTTCCGACAAAGCAATCGGCTGTCCGACTCTAGTCAGGGGAAACTGACGGCGGTCTTTGAGCTTAAGATAAATACTGCGGCGGGGATTGAGACCTTCTTTAATGTCCACCCGCACAGATTGCACCTCCGATGTCTTGCAATTAAAATCAACTTTGCGGTTTTTGCCGGGAAATCCCCAGCGAAAGATCCGAATGTTACCAGTTTGTCGATCGAACTCGTTGTAACCGCCACCGACATCCCAGAGAATAGTCAGCCACAAGTAGAGCGCCAAAAGCACGCCACAGACACCGTAGAAACCCATCGCAATGCCTTGGGGGATGAAAATGAGCTGAGTCGGGTCAGCAAAAGGCAGTAGGTTAACGTGCAAGTAGCTGGAAATGCCCGACAGCAGGAAACCAGTCCCTCCAATGCTGACCACCGTCGCCCACCAGTAATTGCTGAAGCGGCGGGAGCCCAAAACCGGGTAGCGCAGGACAGGATCGATCGAGGTCATTGTTTTTGCAGTCATAAAATTAAACAGCCTTAAAGCCAAATCTTAATTCAATTAGTCCACCGAGCGTGACGCTTCGCTGAGGCGATCGCAACGAGCGGGTGGGGATTGTGTATCAACTCCTGCTAATTATGGTCAACTACCCGCCATCAAGCGGAGTACCGCTATGATGGGGGCTTGTATCTAAACTCCACCTCAATTCCGAAAACCTCGAAAGGATTTCAGCTTTGGCTTCACGGCTCGATACATGAGGGAGTGCTGACAAGACCCCGGTACTCATCCAGGCTTGCCGGACGAGCAACGTTCTAAGTGCGATATTTCGCGCCCCAACCAGATCTGCATGAAGTTGATGCCCACAGCATTCACAGCGGAAAATCAGCCCCTTGTTCGGTCGATTAGCCTTTGAGGTATGCCCACATTTAGGGCAACTTTGCGAGGTGTAATGTGCTGGAACTTTAGTAGCTAACGAGCCAACCAGCACAGCCTTGTAATCGATATAGCCATGCAATTCGGCAAACGACCATTGAGCCACGTTCCTGTTAGCTTTCCGTTGTTTCTTGCTTGCCCGTTTGCCCGATTTAGATTTAGTTCGATCGCCTATTCCGGTCAGATCTTCTAGTCCAATCAGGCTGTTAGGCTTGGCGATTTTACTCGCAATCTGGTGGTTCACATCAGCGATAAACCGTCTCTCCCGTCCCGACAAAGCGATTAATCTTCGCTTCGCCGAGCGGGTGTCTTTTCGCTGTAGAGATTGTCTGGCTTTTTGATAACGGTTTGCTCGATGTCTAGCCGTCTTCCCCGAATAGAAACTCGACTTATTAGCTAAGTCTGTTTCGACTGCGAGGTATCTCATTCCCACATCTATACCAGAAATTCTAGTGATGTTCAGTGGGTCGAGAGTAGGCGTTTCCACCTCCAAGCTCACCATTAGATAGTAAGTCTTCGAGGATTTCTGGTAGACAATTTTAGCAGCACCGATCTTCTTGGACGCTCGCATCAGATCGATGTGCTTGTTGTAGCCATCAAACGGAACAACAATTCGACCACCCAGGGTGTTAATACTGACCCGTCGATCCTTTTTAAAGGAGTAGTCGCGCTGGTAATTAAGCGTACAAGTCCGCGAGGTGTATTTGGGAGCTCGATCGAGTCCCTTGTACCGCCGCTTGGTGTACCCAGCTTTAAGCGCCTCGCTATTCTGCTTGGCTTTAGTCCACAGCGTCTTAAAAGTCGCAGCAACTTGTCTTGGCACGTTACACGCCATCTGGGAACCAAGCCCAAATAATGCCCGTAGCTCCGAGTAGACCAACTTTTGTAGTTTAGCTCCGTTGCCAGATTTACCGTTATCAAATGCCACTTGGGATGCGTAGTTCAGCGCATCCCGATAGGCCAAAGAAACCTGAGCTACCGAGATTTTTTGCTCGGCAGTCAGGTTTAATTTGAGTTTGGCGGTAATTACTTGGCTCACAACTTTTTCAACAGATAAGAGGATAATCTTACCCTGTGAAGGATTTGAGTGCAAGCGCAGAGTGTTTGTTCGTCTCCTCAACCACCGCCACCTCGCCGCTTGGCGACGAAGGGTCAGTTGGATTGTTGCTGAGCATCGTCAACCAAGATGGCCTTCCTCTCAACCACGCTTTCATCGAGTACGCCTCTAGTGGGGGAACTCTGCTGTTCTAGTTGAAAAATTATGAACTTCTAATATATAGTTATGTTAACTTTAATTAGAAACCTTGGTCTTTTAACAAGCAAAAGGATTTTACCCCCATGACAATCGCAGTCGGACGCGCCCAGACCGAAAGAGGCATATTTGATGTCCTCGACGACTGGCTCAAACGCGATCGCTTCGTCTTCGTAGGCTGGTCTGGCATCCTGCTATTCCCCTGCGCCTACCTAGCCATCGGTGGCTG
>NZ_JAUBOY010000019.1:0-102042 GCF_036700465.1 Microcoleus sp. T3_A4
TTCTGCCACATCTCTTGATGAGATTATTCGCGCTTATTGTGCAACTTAGTGTCTCATTTTTATTTGAAATAACTATAATTGCGGTTCTGTAGAGGATTTTTTTAAGTTTTTATACTTAATTGTACTATTTGATTTCCCCGAAGATTCTCCCTAGCCCCACTGCTTCATCAAGGTGGACAAGATTCTGCTTTGAAGTTTCTTGATGAGTTGGCGGATTTAGGGGAACTGGACTCTCTGGCAAATATTCATAGAATTGCTACATCGCAGAATGTGGAAAATTTACTCCTGATCAACTTTCAAGAGTACAATTAGTAGAATTTATGAGGGATTTAAACCCTCACGATTGTCCCCCTTGATGCAGGATGGCTCTCAATAATAATAATAATAATAATAATAATAATTTGAAAATCGCTCGATCGCACGCGCCGACTGCGCTTCAAATATATACGCAGCTAGATGGCTAATCCTTACTTTTATGATTTTTTATCATATATAATAAAAATAAAAATTTACCATAACACTTACTTAAAAAAGCATAAATTGGGTATAAAAAATGACTGAAAAAAAGAATTCCAAGAAATCTCCACCTAAAGCTGGTATCAAAACTGCTCAAAAGAAGAACAATCAAAACGACTTATTTCCTGTAGTCGCAATAGGAGCCTCCGCAGGTGGATTGGAAGCCTTTATGCAATTACTGAGCCATTTGCCGATCGATACCGGCATGGCGTTTGTAATAATTCAGCATATGTTGCCGAGTCAGGAAAGTGTGTTGAGTGTGATTCTGGCTCGATCGACCCTGATGCCCGTGCATGAGGTGACAGATGGGATGCTCATAGCACCGAATCAGGTCTACGTCATCCCCCCGAATTTCAGCATGACCATCGAGCGATCGGTGTTCAAGCTAACGCCTCGTGGCAGAGGACGCGGGGTATTTATGTCCGTCGATACTTTTCTGTTGTCCCTCGCCGAAGAACGGGGGAACAAAGCCATCGGCGTCATTTTGTCCGGGGGCGACGGCGATGGTGCCCAAGGGTTAAAAGCGATTAAGGCCGCGGGCGGTATTACTTTTGCCCAATGTGAAGAATCGGCACAAGTCAGCACTATGCCCAACACTGCGGTGGCTACGGGTCAGGTAGACTTTATCTTGACACCGGAAAAAATTGCCCAGAAAATAGCAGAGATCGGCCGTCATCCCTACATTGCTGCTCAGCCTGCGACAGAATCGACAACCAGCGAAGATGCGATCGAAAATAAAGATGCGATCGCCATTATCTACAGTTTGCTGCGGGCGGCTACAGGAGTTGACTTTACTAACTACAAGCAAACCACCTTGAAGCGGCGGATACATCGGCGGATGTTGCTCTACAAGCTCGAACGCATCGAAAATTATGCCGAATATCTCCAAAACACCCCGGCAGAAGTAACCGCGCTGTATCACGATGTCTTAATTCATGTCACCAGCTTTTTCCGCGATCCCGAAACCTTTGAGGCCTTAAGCAGCAATGTTTTTCCCGCAATTGTCCAAGATAAATCGCCGAAAAAACCGATCCGAATTTGGATTGCCGGCTGTTCCACGGGTGAAGAAGCTTACTCGATCGCCATTTGCTTGCTAGAGTTTTTAGCAGCTCGCTCTACTAACCTGCCGATTCAGATTTATGCCACAGACATCAGCGAAAGTGCGATCGCGATCGCCCGCAGTGGATTTTATACCCAGGCTCAAGTCGCGGATATTTCACCCGAACGCCTAAATCGGTTCTTTGTCCAAGTCGAGGGCGGATACCAAATCGCTAAGCCCGTGCGCGAACTCTGCGTCTTTGCTAGACAAAACCTGATCAGCGATCCGCCCTTTTCCCGGATGGATTTGATTACCTGTCGGAACGTGCTGATCTATCTGGGCCCCCCGTTGCAGAAAAAACTGCTGCCAATGTTCCACTATGGGCTTCGGCCCGCAGGCTTTTTGCTGTTAGGCACTTCGGAAACGGTGGGAGACTTTTCAGAATTCTTTGCGCTATTCGACAAAAAGAACAAAATTTATACTAAAAAACAGTTGTCGCATTGGCTCAGCATAGATTTAACTGCTAACAACTATCCTCTGACACCCCTCAACCCTCAACCGCTGCAGACAGAAAAGTTGGACGAAATCGAAATGGAGAAACAGGCCGATCGCATTGTTTTGAATCACTATGCCCCTGTCGGGGTCGTGATTAACACAGCCAGCGAGATTGTGCAATTTCGAGGACAGACAAATGCCTACCTAGAACCGGCCCCCGGTAGGGCCAGCTTTAGCCTGCTGAGAATGGCAAAAGAAGGATTGCGCGTGGAACTGCGAACTGCAATTCAACAAGCCTCACAGCAGAAGCAGCCGATCGCACGGGCAGGCTTGCAAGTTAAAGAGGGCGAGATCATTCGGCAGGTAAGAATTAATGTGATTCCATTCCAAGCCGGCGCTGTGGCAAAAAACTATTTTTTAGTGTTGTTTCAAGAGGAGTCCCCGATATCTGCAATGCCTGCTGCTAATACTGACGATGGTAGAGTCAACGCTGATCTTTCACAGGGTGAAACTCAGGAGATTGCAAGGCTACTACAGGAACTGAAAACCACAAGAGAACATCTCGGATCGATCGTCCAAGAACATCAAGCCGCTAATCAGGATTTGAGAGCCGCCAACGAAGAGATTTTGTCCAGCAACGAAGAGTTGCAAAGCATGAATGAGGAACTCGAAACGGCGAAAGAAGAGATTCAGGCAACCAATGAAGAACTCAACACGATTAATGACGAATTGCAGCGGCGCAATCTTGAATCGACTCAGGTAAGCAACGATTTAGAGAATCTGCTGGCCAGCATCAATATTCCGATCCTGATGCTGGGAGGCGACTTGCGAATCCGCCGGTTTACTCCCGCAATCGAACGCATCTTCAACTTGATTTCTACTGATGTTGGGCGGTCTTTGAGCGACATCACTCACAAGTTGATAGTACCGGACTTAGAGCAACTGATTTTAGAGGTGATCCGCACGCTCAATTTGAAAGTTCAGGAGATTCAAGATCGAGACGGTCGTTGGTACGATCTGCACCTTCGACCCTACCGGACGATCGACAACAAGATTGATGGGGCTGTGGTGATGTTGGTCGATATCAACGAGCTCAAACTCAGCGCGCAGCAGTTGACGGAAGCAAAAAATTACGCCGAAACGATCGTGGAAACCGTGCGGGAACCATTGCTAGTGTTAGATCTCAACCTGCAGGCAATCACTGCCAATCGTTCTTTCTACGAGACGTTTCAGGTGATTCCGAGCCAAACGGAGCAGCGCTCATTGTTCGATCTGGGTAATGGACAGTGGAATATTCCCCAGTTGCGATCGCTCCTAACAGAAATTCTGGCCGGAAATCCCCAGTTTCAAGATTTTGAGGTCGAGCATGACTTTGAGCAGATCGGGCATAAAATAATGCTGCTCAATGGCCGCAAAATGCCTCCGATCGGCGATACACAGATGATTCTGTTGGCGATCGAGGATATCACGCAGCAAAAACAGTTGGAGACAGAACGCAGCCTTCGGATGCAAGAACAAGCGGGTCGGGTGGCTGCTGAGTCAGCCAACCGCGTCAAAGATGAGTTTTTGTCCATCCTCTCTCACGAACTGCGGACGCCGCTCAATGCGATGATTGGCTGGGCACAGTTGCTGCGTATGAAAAAATTTGACGAGGCTAAAACCGAGGAGGCGCTAAAAACGATCGAGCGCAGCGCCAAAGCACAAAACCAGCTCATCGAAGACATATTAGACGTTTCGCGGATTAGCACAGGCCAATTTCGGCTCAATGCTTCTGAAATTGAGCTGAATCCTCTGCTTGAAAATGCGATCGGGGTAATTCGTTTCGCAGCAGAAGCCAAAAATATTCAAATTGAATCCAGGCTAAGTCCTTTAAAACCAAAGATTTTGGGCGATCCAGACCGTTTACAACAGGTAGTGTGGAATCTACTTTCAAACGCGATTAAATTCACCCCAGCCGGAGGCAGAATTGACATCGCATTAGACTACATAGATGGAATAGCTCAAATCCAAGTTAGCGATACTGGTCAAGGCATTCAGCCTGATTTTCTCCCCTATGTGTTCGATCGCTTCCGTCAGGCGGATAGTAGCTGCTCTCGCAGAGACGGTGGATTGGGGCTAGGATTGTCGATCGTCCGTCATTTAGTAGAACTCCACGGCGGTACTGTTAGTGCCACAAGTGCCGGTGAGGAACAAGGGGCAACGTTTACCGTGAGGTTGCCCCTACGAACAGATATCTCATGATAGTTGACTGTTGATAGTTGACTGTTGACTGTGAGTCAAAAAAATGAAAATTGCGCGAATTATTTGTTGGCAGCTTAATTCGACTTAATCAGGACGATGAAGCGCGGATTTGATAGCATTCCGGCGCAACTGCAATTGATATTATTTCTAATCTTATCTCCTCATCTGATATCGTTTCCGGTTGCATCACAATAATAAAATCGAGTCAACATTTAACACTCAACCATTGAGTTTTTCCACCCCGCCTTCTACAGTCAACAGTCAACACTCATTGGGGTTGCATCACAATAATAAAATCGAGTCAACAGTCAACAGTCAACAGTCAACAGTCAACAATGATAAGGAGTGCTACCGGAATCGATATAACTATTTAGCAACCTTAACCTCAGCGCCATCTTTAAGAAAACCAGTCCCAGTAACAACCACCCGATCGCCCGCCTTCAAACCCTTTTTAACCACCACCTTAGCAGCAGTCAAATCGCCCACAGCACCCCCGGAAATTTCCCCTACTTCCACAGGTTGAGCCTGCACCTTGTCCTCGCCCACAAGTTTATAAACCAGAGAACTGCCGTCAGGTTGCGGCAAAATAGCTTTAGCGGGGACTTTCAAACCTTGAGCCGTTGTCGTCGAAATGGATGCGCGCAAAAACATTCCCGATCGCAAAAACTCGCTTGTCGGCAAATCAATCTTCACCGTAGCTTGCCGATTTTGCGGGTCAACTACCGGCGAAATCTCTCGCACAGTTCCTGACAACTTAATCCGCTTGTCAGAATCCGAAGTAATTTGCACTGCTGTTCCCGGCCGCACTTGCGAAATCAGAGTTTCCGGCACTTTCAATTGTAGTTCCAGTTTGTTGCCCCGAATAATCGAAAAGAGTTTTTGATTTCCCGAAGAAACATCGCCAACTCGACCAATTCTTTCAGCCACAGTGCCACTATCCGGCGCTCGAACAATTGTTTGTTCTAGTTGAGTTTGTAACTGTTTGACTTGTGCATCATTGCTGCGGACACTTGCTGCGTTATTTCCGACATTTGCTTTCGCACTGCTGACACTCGCTCCGGCCGTATTCACTTTAGCACGAGCGCTGCTGAGGGCCGCTCTAGCCGTACTGATATTAGCTTCCGCAGTAGCTACTTTAGCAATAGAAGATTGCACTTCTTCCGCTGCTTTATTCTGTTCTTGCAAAGCTGTATTCAAGTCAGCTTTAGCTTTGTTCAAGTCTTGAACAGCAGTCTGCCGTTCCGTCTTGCGTCTTTCTAAATCTTGCCGACTAATTACTCCCTGAGCAGCCAAATCTTGGGTGCGATTTACTTCTCTTTGAGCTTGATCTAATTTAGCCTGAGCGGAGGCAATGCCTGCTTTAGCTTGAGTGACACCGGCTTTAGCTTGTTCCACACCGGCTCTTGCTTGCCCGACGCCTGTTTGGGCTTGCGCTGCGTCCGCGATGGCTTTTTCAACGCCAGCTTGGGCTTGAGCAACGCCGGCTTGGGCTTCTTGTTGGGCTGACTGAGCTTGCTGCACCTGAGCTTCGGCTTGTTCTACCGTAGAATTGGCCGATTGTACTCCCGCCAGCGCTTCGGCAATTTGCGATCGTAGCACCGAATCGTCCAAAACCGCCATCGTCTGGCCTTTTTCTACCGCATCTCCTTCATTCACCAACACCTGCTTAATTTGCAAACCGTTGGCTTGTGGCAGCACTGGCAGCAAGTCGTAGGCCACCACGGTACCCGTCGCTTCCAGAGTTTCACCCACCTCGGCAGATTCCACAGGCGCCACTGTCACAGTCTGAGCCGTCGCCTGCTGAGTTGCCGAGGGAATTGGAGCTGCGGGACGCGAACTCTGTTTGCCCCCAGTCAAGTTTACTGCTAGCAACGTTGCAGCCACGCCAATCCCTGCGCCCGCCAACAAGGCAGGCCACCTGATTTCTTTACGGGGCCCAACTTCAGTTGCTTCTGGTTCCCACACTTCTGATTGTTCCCCCTCCATTTCTGGAGATTCTAGGGCAACTTCTCGTTCATCTTCCTCACCGGAGAATGACCAGCGAGAGTTTTCTGAGACCCCACTTTCAGGTACATCCACTGCTGAGTTCTTGTCGCGTCCGCTCTGCACGGGGGGAAGGGGTTGCTTTTCTTCCGCTTCTGAAAAAACTTGATTGGTCACGGTAGTTCCTCTCGCCGCTATTAGCCTTTGGTTTTTTTATTGTAAAGAAAGATTGCGGTTTTTATATTTGATTAATTTTAGCGGATAGCCTCAGCAGTCCCGCGTCCCCCTTTTGGGTGAGTGTGGTGCCCTTTCACCTTACAATGGCGAATTGATCCGAGTTTGTACGATCGACATTTAATTTGATCTGCCTCTGAGGCATACTGAATATGAGCGTGATTTCTGATCGTGGGGTCGATCGGGCTGGCATTGTGTCTCCCCAACTGGCTTAGCCGTCACCTATCTATCAATGCTCAGAAAAGTCAGTCTAATCTTGAACTGATTATTCCTAATCTATACTCTCATGTGTTTACTGTATAATACGGCACATCTGCTAAAAAATTTGTGCCACTTTATTTAAAAAAAATCAAAATGAATAGTCTCTTTTCTCCCCTCCAACAGTTTTTAATTACTTGGCTGCTAGTGCTAGTGACGGGATGGTTTACCCTGACTGCTGTCAGTTATGTTGGGGAACTCGTGAGCATTTTAGTAACAGCGGGACTCATTGCATTTTTATTAAATTATGCAGTAAAAAGACTGCAAGTATTTTTGCCACGGGGAGTAGCTGCGGGGCTGGTTTATTTAACTGCGGGTGTGATAGTAGTAGTAATCGGTTTAACTATTGTGCCGCCGGTGTTCAGCCAAGCGAGCCAGTTGGGGGTGAGGTTCCCGGATTTACTGGAGTCGGGGCGACTGCAGCTAGCTGAATTTCAAGCATGGAGTGCCGAGCGCAATTTGCCGTTTAACGTGCAAATATTGGAGCAGCAGTTATCAGCGAAAGTGCAGGAACAAGTGCAGGCGCTCGCCGGTACGAGTTTAGGCTTAGTTGTCGGTACTGTTAACTGGTTTTTGGACTTGATTTTTATTGTGGTAATTTCCTTTTATATGCTCCTAGACGGGCAAAGAGTTTGGCAGGGTTTGACCAGTATTTTTTCCCCAGACATTCGCTATGTTTTAACAGAGACTTTGCAGCGAAACCTCCAGCGATTTGTATCGGGACAGTTATTGCTGGGACTCTTGATGGCCATCTCGTTGACTCTGGCTTTTTGGTGGCTGCAAGTTCCGTTTTTTCTGTTGTTTGCCGTGTTTATAGGATTGACGGAAATAATTCCGTTTATTGGAGCAACTTTGGGAATTGGCACTGTTAGTATAATTGTAGCGTTTATTGATTGGTGGCTGGCGCTGCAAGTGTTGGTAGTGGCGATCGGTCTCCAGCAAATCAAGGATAATTTAGTAGCTCCCCGAATCATGGGCAATCTCACCGGATTGAGCCCGGTAGTTATTTTTACAGCTTTGCTTTTAGGAGGTAGAGTGGGAGGATTGTTGGGAGTTATCCTGGCAATTCCGCTGACTGGGGTTGTAAAAAGTATAGTAGAAATTGTACTCAATCCCAAATTGCCGCCCCAAACAGGCTCGTTTTTCTACAATCCTTTTAGCGGCGAGGAATTGGGGAAAATACCAGAAGAGGAAACTAGAATAATCTTGGTCGCAGATGAACAAAAGTAGTCTAATTTTTGTAGTAAGTAATTCAGTAATGAAAACTTTTATAAGTCAGGGATTAACTTTTGGCTGCTGAGTCCCTTAAGAAAAAACTAAAGTTTCTACAAAGAACTTTAAGAACTTTAGTCTTGATTACTAACCCACTTGAAATCTCCAACCTAAAAACTTATGAACTGGTGGCAAAATCTTAGAAAAAATCCTCTAGCTCGGTTAGGAGCAGTGCTACTGTTAATTTTTTATACAGTCGCACTTTTTGCCGAATTTGTGGCACCTTACGACCCCTACGACTCTCAATTAAACGGTTCATTGCTGCCGCCGACTCAGATTTATTTAACCACCCAAGACGGGCGATTTATCGGGCCCCACGTTTATCCGACTACTCAGGGCCCAGTGGATGCGAATACCGGCGCTCGTGAGGTAATTGTAGACTGGCAAAAACCCTCTGCTGTCGGTTTGTTTGTCAAAGCTTCCCCCTATAAATTTTTAGGAATTTTGCCATTAGACAGGCATCTTTTTGGCACTACAGGAGAAGGTCAAATTAACATTTTAGGCACGGATGAACAAGCGCGCGATCAATTCAGCCGCTTAGTACACGGCAGCAGAATCAGCCTCAGCATCGGTTTAGTAGGAATAGCAATTTCTTTTCCATTGGGATTGTTAATCGGAGGCATATCTGGTTATTTCGGCAGTTGGATTGATAGTATTTTAATGCGTTTCGCAGAAGTATTAATGACGATTCCCGGTCTTTATTTATTAGTAGCGCTAGCAGCAGTGTTGCCGCCGGGATTGACAAGTGCTCAGCGATTTATATTGATTGTGCTGATTACTTCATTTATCAATTGGGCGGGTTTGGCGCGGGTAATTCGCGGTCAGGTACTGTCAATTAAACAACGAGAATTCGTGCAAGCGGCGCGGGCAATGGGCGCCAATCCCATTTATATTATTGTCCGCCACGTGTTGCCACAAACTGCTACTTATGTAATTATTTCTGCTACTTTGGCGGTTCCGGGTTTTATTGTGGCGGAGTCGGTTTTGAGTTTAATTGGCTTGGGAATTCAACAGCCCGATCCTTCTTGGGGAAATTTACTATCCCTGTCTACTAATGCTTCGATTTTAGTGTTGCAGCCTTGGTTGGTTTGGCCTCCGGCGATACTGATTATTTTGACTGTTTTGGCGTTTAATTTATTGGGGGATGGGTTGCGGGATGCTCTCGATCCGAGAAGCATTCAAAGGTAATTGGGAGTTATTAATTTCTAGTTCCCAGGCAGAGCAGGTGTAACAGTTACGCCCCCTAATTGGGCGGATTAACAGGTAAGCGAATGGTAAAAGTAGAACCAACACCCTCCTGACTTTTTACTGAAATATTGCCGCCCATCATGAGGCAAAAACGCTGGCTGATTGCGAGTCCCAAACCGGTGCCACCGTACTTGCGGGTGGTGGAAGCGTCGGCTTGGGTAAAGGGTTGGAAAATGTGCTGCAACTGGTCGGGAGTCATCCCAATTCCTGTATCTGTACAATTAACAACTAAAAATTCTTTACTAGCAATTGAAGATTGAGAACTTGCCGCAGGTTCAGAAGTGTTTTCTTGTTTTGCTTCGCTGCTGTCGCGCGCAAATTTTTCTCGGCTGGCTGTGAGGGTAATTGTACCGTTTTGAGTGAATTTGGCGGCATTGCTCAGCAAATTTAATAAAATCTGCTGCACTTTGGTAATGTCACCGTGCATCGTGCCGATATTCGTAATTTGATCCAAGTTTAGAGTGTTGCCGTTTTTCTCAATTAGCGGCGTGGCAGTAGATGCTACTTCTTCAATCAAGGCGGCGATGTCGAAGGTTTCTAAGTAAAGATCCATGCGGCCGGCTTCGATTTTAGAAATGTCGAGAATGTCGTTAATTAGCGATAGCAAGTGTCGGCCGGAAGTGCGAATTTTGTCTAAATCTGGGGTGAGTTCATCGTAACCCAATTCTGCGGTTTCTTCTTGGAGCATTTCGCTGTAGCCGATGATGGCATTCAGAGGTGTTCGCAGTTCGTGGCTCATGTTTGCCAAAAATGCGCTTTTTGCGGTGGAAGCGGCTTCGGCTGCTTCTAGGGCGAGTTGCAAGGCGGATTCAAAGACTTTGCGATCGCTAATATCCTCGACGCTGCCTTCATAGTAGAGTACCTTGCCGTCGGCGTCGCACACTGCACGCGCGCTTTCGGCAATCCAAATTACCTTGCCGTCAGCGCGGTAAACTTGTGATTCAAACCCCGAAACTTCTCCGAATTCTTCCATCACCCGCATAAACTTGTCGCCCTGTTGAGGATTGACGTAAGCTTGCTGTCTGATGTTTGTGAGATTTGATGTCAATTCTTCGGGAGTGGCGTAGCCATAGATGCGGGCTAAAGCTGGATTTACGCTCAAGAAGTGGCCTTGAGGGGTTCTTTGAAAAATGCCTTCGACGGCATTTTCAAAGATGCTACGATATTTTTGTTCTGCTTGACGCAAAGCGCTTTGTGTACGATCGCGCTCGCTGGCTTCGATCGCCAATGATACCAAATCTGCCAGGGAAGCAGCAAAATTTTGTTCTTCTAATGTCCAGTTGCGAGTAGTTCCCACTTGTTCGATACAGATGACTCCGACTGTTTGTCCTCCCAGCCGCACCGGCGCATCTAAGGTTGATGTAGTACCCACTTTTGCAAAGTAAGATTCGGCAAATTCTCTGGTTCTCACATCTGAGAGAGCGTCCTCGGCTGCGATCGTCCGGTGTTCTTCCAAAGCTTGAAAATAAGCTGGATAGTCTGCTGCTGCGAGTTCATTACCTTGGGAATGCTGGTGGTTGCTGCGCCTAAATTGGTCGAGACATTGCAGTTTCGATCGACTCTCATCGTATAGCCACGCGCCAGCTTTTTCTGTCTGTAGGGTATGAGCTGCTGCTTCGGTGATTTGCCTCAAAGCTACTTGCAAATCGCCTCGATACAGCGCTTTATTTCTTGCCAATTCTACCAAAACCGTATTTTGTTTGAGCAATTGTTTTTGCCTGTGGCGTCGCGCTGATTCGGCTCGCTTCTGTTCGGTAATGTCGCGGGCTACCACAATGACGGATTCTGCTGAAAGCGGTGAAATGCTGGCTGCAAAACAAACTTCGCGGTCGCTAATGGTTAAATCGTACTCGATGCTGACAGTTTGCTGAGTATCTAAAGCTGCTCGGATGTGCTTGAGAAAATTGTCTGATGTAGCTTGCGGAAACACATCTGTGACTGTTTTGCCAACTAATTCTTCTATTGGTTTGTAGAGCAGAGAAAGATTTGTGGGCGCGATTTTCAAATAGCGACCGCTGGCGTCGAAAACTATAATTAATTCATTCATAGCTGCAAACAAAGCCCGCAATTCCGCTTCTGCCGCTTCGAGTTCGGCAGTCCGCTCTGCTACTCGCTGTTCTAAACTAGAGTTGGTTTGTTCTAGGGCAACAAAAGACGATCGCAATTGTCGCGCCATTTGGTTGAAAGAGTGAGCTAGGAGACCCAGTTCTTTGACTCCTTGAACTTCGACTTCGCCGTTTAATTCTGCGGAGGTGAAGCCGGATGATTCGGACATTTTTGTTAAAGCTTTGGAAGCTTGTAGCAATCGGGTAATCGGTTTGACAACCCAGCGAGAGGTGAAAATTCCGAGTCCGATCGCCAGTACGAAGGCAAAAAAGCACAATAAGATAGTTGTGCGAGTGTTGGCGTTAATTTGCTTCATAAAGTCGGCTTCCGGGATGGCGACTACAATCAGCCAATCGAGGCCGCGACCGTCTTGCAGGGGAACAACGGTAATGAATTGACGTTTGCCGTCTATCTCGAAGGTAAACTGTCCTTTGCTGTCAATTTCTTCAAAACTACCAAATCGTTTTTGCAAGTATGTGGAAGACGCTCGAATTAGCAAATTTTTGCTCCTAGTCGCCAACAGCCGTTTTTGTCCGTCTTTGTCGGTGACAAAGGGCAATTCGTCTGTGGAACTGGCGACTATTTCCCCGCTGCGTTCGATCGCAAAAACTTGTCCCGACGGGCTAATTTTGATGCTTTTGAGAAAATCGCTGATTTGAGAAAGAGTCAGGTCAATTGCCAATACCCCCTGCAGGCTGCCCGTTTGGCTGTAGATGGGCATCACCGGCGTAATGCCGAGCACTGGCGGTGCTGCGAAGGTGTAGATAGGAGACCAAGTGGCTTTGCCTGACTGTTGGGCAGCTTTGTACCACGGTCTAGTACGGGGGTCATAGGGGACGGTTTTGATTAGCTCAGTGCGATTTCCTTGGCTATCTAGGCGATAAATTTGGCGGTTTGGAGCCGTTGATTCGTCTCTGATGTATACTAAGTGTTCTGCTTCTCGCTTGAGCAATAGGAATCTGCCCTGTTCGTCGCCGTAGTAGATGGTTGTATTTCGATCGCTCAGCTTGGTCTGGTTCCACAAATAGCGCTCTAAGTTGGGGAAGTCTTGCGGGTCTAAGTGGCCAGAGGCGATCGCAGCAGTATTCATTTGCAGGAATAAATGAGACACATCCCCAAAACTGCGGAAATTTTCTTTCGTCCTCGCTGCAACTTCCAAGCTTAACCTCGTAGCAAGGTCATTGACAGCTTTCTGGCCGTTGCGAAACGAAAGCCATCCAGTCACGCCGACTGCTACGGAGATTTGCACCACCAGCGGTATCAACAAAACTAGGCTTAGTGACATCTTGGGCGAGCTTTTCATCACACAACTGCTCAGACTTTTCAATAACATCAATATTTTGACACCTACCAGGTTTGCGTATCCTTTGTCGCTTAAAAGAGATCCTCGATATAAGTTACAAGGTTGTACACAAATAGTGAAGTGCAGTGGTCGGCAACTCAAAACAGGGCTGAGGTTTCCACCGCTACTGTAAAAACTTGTAACATTAATCATGCCACTACTTGCCTGAATGTGGCGATCGCTCTGGGGACTCGCTGTCAAAACGTCACACCCCGTAAAAAAAGCAATTTTAGGCCCGTGATCCACACCCTGCTTGTCATCAGTCATTGCCAATTATTCAATTTTTTAATCTAAACTTTTAAATCTAAAATAAGCTCACTTTCTCCGGGTGGGCATTGTCTTCCTTACGCCGGGTTAATAAATATTTAATTTTAATTTTTTCTACCGTGCAACGACAAATGTAAATTCTGTGACAATCTGGTGTTGAAAAATTTGCTATTAATAAGATAAGCCGCCAAAATCCCGCTCGACTACAAAGAGGATAATTGAAGCATCTGCATTTCATCAACGCCAGCCAAGTAAAGCGTTGTTGGCTTTTTTGGACGATCGACATTTTGGCAAAATAATACTTCTGGAGGATGACATGAACTATACATTTGAAATCCTGGGCGTATCTCCAACTTTAACATTTTTTAACCAGCAGCAGGAATTGCTGCAACAACAGCAGCCGTCCGGTGTAGAATACTTGGCAAACCGAAAGTGCACTCTCGATGCGTTTGTGGCATCCGTAGAGACAGTTTCTCCTAACCGCGGCTGGGATGTCGATCGAGTTGTAGACACCGTGATTAGTTTCTGGATGAACAACTCCGATAGCATCCAGTATTGGAGACACAGGCTGCAGGATGCCGGCAGCGAAAACTTGTTAGTAGCCAGAGTAGGCGATATCAAGTCTTTGCAAGCTGCATTTGAATCGCTGCTAGGGGAATAAGAAAATCGGGAATTGCGAAAAAGTCGATCGACTTTTTCGCTAAAACTGATATCTTCCGCCATTCTCAATCATCCTTTCATGGCGGGCGAGGAGCAACGGTTTAAAATAAAATTTATCTGTTGTGGAACAGGCATCTTTCCTGTTCTTGAGAATAGTGCAAGATGTAAGTAAAATCCACTCATACCAATTTTTTATGAGGCCCCGTAGAATGTGATCCCCCCTTAGTAGGGGCGGGCACGGGGGCACCGCCCCTACTAAGGGGGGGACAAGATTCTTCTCAAAGTCCCCCAACAACCAGGGGGATTTAGGGGGATCGAGATATGTGCAACTTCACATTAAATTGGCATCAACTGTCTATTTTCAATTTCCAATTCTCAATTCCCAAATATTATGTCTCGTTCCAAAGCCCTGCAATCTTATATTTTTCTCCGCTTGCTTCTGGCACCGCTAATGTTGTGGACAATCACCACAGCAGTATTTTTATTGTTGCGGGCTACTCCAGGCGACCCCATAGATGCCATTCTCGGCTCACGAGCTCCTGCAGCGGCCAAAGAAGCAATGCGAACTCAACTCGGCCTCGACGCACCCCTGTGGCAGCAATATCTCAAATACATGAAAGACTTGTTGAGCTTCGACTTGGGAACCTCAATCACCACTCGCGGACAAACCGTGTGGCAAATTATCGGAGATTATTTCCCCGCTACAGTGGAATTAGCATTTTGTAGCATGGCCATAGCTTTAATTGTCGGCATCAGTATCGGTTCCCTGGCAGCATCCCGCCCCAACACTATTTTCGATGCTGTCGGCCGTTTGTTTGGCATTATCACTTACTCGCTGCCCGCTTTTTGGGCCGGCATGGTTTTGCAATTAATTTTCGCGGTGCAGTTGGGATGGTTTCCCTTGGGAACTCGCTTTCCCGTCACATTCCCCGCCCCCGAAGGCTACACAGGACTATACACTATTGACAGTCTCCTGAGCGCTAACCCTGGTCAGTTTCTCACATCTTTGCATTATTTAGCACTTCCGAGTTTGACGTTGGGGATTCTTTTGAGCGGCATTTTCGAGCGCATTGTCAGGGTTAATCTCAAGCAAACTTTGCAAGCAGATTATGTCGAAGCAGCTAGAGCTCGCGGCATTCCAGAATTCCAGATTTTATGGGCTCACGCTCTGAAAAATGCACTAATTCCGGTGATTACTGTCTTAGGATTGACTTTTGCTGCACTGTTGGGCGGTGCTATTTTAACAGAGGTTACTTTTTCTTGGCCGGGGTTGGCAAATCGTCTTTACGAAGCGATTAGCTTGCGGGATTATCCAACTGTTCAAGGTATTGTGGTGTTTTTTGCGGCAATTGTCGTAATTGCCAGCATTGTAATTGATATTTTGAACGCTTACGTTGACCCGCGAATTCGGTACTAAAAATATCAAGGAAGAAGGGCAACGGATGCGCGACTGTTGCACTTTCGCCTTTTTCTACCTGTACTTTCTGTCTGCGCGAGATATTGCAGCCAGCGGTGGGCCTGTAGAAGCAGTTGTCAAAAAGATCGATCGGCTTTTAGAGTGACGACACTTGGCAATTTATGGGCAATACTGGAGAAAATAAAATTATACATTTGAGGAAACGCTGATGAGATTATTGCGAACAATCGCCGCTCTATCGGCGGCCTTGACCCCACTGATGGCTGAAGCTGCCTTTAGCCGTCCCATGCCGGGAACAGCCGATTTTCCCAGAGCCTCAAACCCCGATGTAAATGTGCCGGTTTGCTTCATCGAAACCCGAGGCGGCACAACTTTTGATTTAGTCAGCTTGTGTGGCAGCAATGCTGCTCCCCAAAACCCTGCTCCGGTTGCGGGCAACCCCGCCAATGCTCCTGCAAATAACCCCAATGGGGCTGCTCCGCCTCCTCCCCCGAACCCCAACGCCCTCACCAGAGATGCTGTCGGCACGCCGATAACTACTCCTACAGGCACGGCAAATCCCAACAATCCCAACAATGCCAATCCGGGAACTTCGCCCGCAGGTACTCCCAATGCCAATCCGGGAACTTCGCCCGCAGGTACTCCCAATGCCAATCCGGGAACTTCACCGAGTACCAATCCCAATAATCTCAATCCGGGAAGTTCGCCCTATACCACTCCCAATAATCCCAATCTGGGAACTTCGCCGAATACCAATCCCAATAATCTCAATCCGGGAAGTTCACCGAGTACCAATCCCAATAATAGTGCGTCTCCCACGGGTGGAAATGCTGGTGATAGCAACAGCGATTTAGTTCCCAATCCCAATCTCAATCTTCCGAGAGTGCCGCCGAGTTCCTTTAGCCCCGGAGGCCTTGCACCGACTAGAGATGCGATTGATGGCCCCCGCCAATAATCGGCGAAGTGTCAGAACTTTCATCACAGAAACCGGGTTTCTCTAAAACCGTCTCTTTTTCAGGGATTGTTCACCCGCGAGAAAGCCGGAATATTTATTTGCCTGCTTAATATTGATGTCAGGTGCGATCGGCATATTTTGTAGCAGAGTAGCAAAATAAAAGTTAAGCTAAGAACTTGTAGACGCTATTAGCCAAGCACTCTTTTAAAACTGGACAACCAGGTAGAAGCAGTCATCGAAAATTTGGGGTCCCAAACCTCGTCGTTCGAGGACGGCTTTAGTATTTAATTTTAACATTTCACCAAATATATGCTAAAATGTGAGGTATGGAAAAAGCTCACAGTTACCGATTTTACCCAACGCCAGAACAAGAGTCGCTATTGTGGCGTACCGTCGGCTGTGTAAGATTGGTTTACAATAAAGCTCTCCACGAAAGAACTCAAGCATGGTACGAAAGGCAAGAAAGAATAGGATACAGTCAAACTTCCTCAATGTTAACGTCTTGGAAAAAGCAAGAAGAATTAGACTTTTTAAATGAAGTTAGTTGTGTTCCTTTACAGCAAGGCTTGAGACATTTACAAACAGCTTTTACTAATTTCTTTGCTGGTAGTGCTAGGTATCCTAACTTTAAGAAAAAACATCAAGGAGGAAGTGTAGAATTTACCAAGTCTGCTTTTAATTTTAAAAACGGACAAATTTATTTAGCTAAATGTTTAGACCCTTTACCTATTCGATGGTCAAGACAAATACCCTCATATTGTGAACCTAGTACGGTAACGGTTAGATTACATCCATCAGGACGTTGGCATATCTCAATTAGATTTGATGATCCAACTATTAAACCCTTACCTGTTAGCGACAAAGTGATAGGAATTGACTTAGGAATTAGTAGTCTTATGATTACTAGCGACGGGGATAAAATCGCTAATCCTAAACACTTTAAGAAACATTACCGAAGATTGCGTAAAGTCCAAAAAACTCTTGATCGCAAACAGAAAGGGTCAAAAAATAGAGAAAAAGCAAGAATTAAGGTAGCTAAGGTTCACGCTCAAATAACCGATAGCAGAAAAGACCATTTACATAAGCTAACGACTCAATTAGTTCGTGAAAACCAAACGATTGTAGTTGAGAATTTAGCGGTGAAAAACCTGGTCAAAAATCCCAATTTAGCCCAATCTATATCAGATGTAAGTTGGCGAGAAATAACCCGTCAATTAGCTTACAAATGCCGTTGGTATGGGAGAACCTATATTGAGATAGATAGATGGTTTCCTAGTTCTAAGCGGTGCAGTAATTGTGGGCATATTGCCCGTGAATTGCCGTTAAGTGTTAGAGAATGGGAATGTCCAGAGTGCGGAACTCACCATGACCGTGACATTAACGCGAGTAAAAACATTTTGGCCGCAGGGCTTGCGGTGTCAGTCTGTGGAGCGAGTGTAAGACCCCAACAGAGTAAATCTGTGAAGGCGACTGCTAAGAAACAGAAACCTAAATCGTGAGGTTTAGGAATCCCCGTCGTTCACGGCCGGGAGGATGTCAAGAGCAAAATATTTGTTTTAAATTGCCACAAAATTGCTCTAGAGCCGATCGCACTTGAGGAGGACATAAGAGTGTCAAACTTAGTTCAACGCTTACAAATAACCGCTCATCCGCAACTAGAAAAATCCCTGGGCTATCGAGGAGATAGTCGCTGGGTAGCTTGGCGCTGGGAACCCGACATCGACCAACTTATTTCCAGCGACGGCAAAACAGTCGGCACTGGCAATAATATGGCTTGGCTGGTGTTTTTGCAGCACGATTTAGTCGATCCTGTGGTACAAGAGTACAACCTCGGCGAGGGCGATCGCTACTGGCTGCTTTTAGACACAGAAACTAGAAATCTCTACGTCGGCGAAGGGAAAACTGTTCAAAGTCTGCTCGAACAGCCGGAAAGTTTAGGTTTATTGGCCTGTCTCGATGGCGGGAATGCCGATCGACAAACTGGTGAAAATTGGCAGCAAACGCTATCTCAACTAACAACCAAACCAGTTGTTCGCCACCTGACAAATGCCCTTCCTTTCGGTATCGCCGCCGGTTTGATAGGTGCTTTAGGCATCGGAACCGGATTGTGGGTAGTGCCGGCGGTGCAGCAGAAACTCGCCGAAAAAACAGCTTTTATTTCCCCAATTAGTTCTGGCGCCAACTGCGGGCTTGGTGGTTCCGACGATTTTTCAGCTTATATCGGTTCCTCAAGCGGAAACAAAGAACTTCATTTAATAGGCGTTTACGAAGCCAATGCGGATCACAAGAACCGAGATTTATCAAAAAGTGCGTTAGCGAAGCCCTCGGAGAGGATCGAAGTCAAGGTAGAACGCCGAAACAAACCCATAATTCTCGCACTTTCAGCCTACGAACCGGTGCAATGGAACATTACCGCAGAACCGGGCGCAGTTATCGAAAAAATCATTGTTAACGGATACCACAACCAAACTGTTTCAGGAGTTTCTGGAATTCCAATTGAAGAGCACAGCTACGAAGAAACCGGAGACAATCTCGGCGACTTTATCTACAAGTGGGGTGCTACCCCTGAAAGTAGCAATACTTCTTCCCTCGTGACTAAATTGGAACAGAAAAACAGCATTAGTTTAACTTCTTTTCAAGGATGTTACAGAGGTAAGAACTTTAGGATTAATTGAGAGCAGCAAGAAACTGCGACAAGTTATACAATTTTCGCTTAAAGAATTGGGAACAACTGATTCGATATGGGTTGAGAAGTTGTTACTGTTCCGTTCTTTTTTTAACTGGTGTTAAAACCTATCCCCCTAAAATCCCAACCCGCGTCGGCGGGTTTTTTCTTGAGAGTTAAATTATTGGCATCTCTATGGTATGATATGCGGTGGCATAATTACGAATTCCCAATTATAACAATACTAATAGATTTCTTATGAAATACTGGTACGAAACCCTCGCTGTAGCGCAGCGAATTTTAATTGAATTGGGAAGGCGACGACGCAGCTTAATCTTGTGGAGTATTTTTCCAGTTTCTATCTTGCTAATTAACGCTTTGATTTTACAAGAACGCGCTAATCTCACCACAGCAAAAGCCTTTGAAACTGCTGCACCTGCAAGCTTAGTAGGAGCGGCTTTATTTTTTAGCTGTCTCGGTGGTAGCGTAGCAACAGTAGTAGCAGAGCGAGAACAGCATACCCTCAAACGCTTGTTTATTTCCCCCCTGAGTGGCACTTCCTATTTTTTAGGAATTTTCCTGGCTCACAGTTGCATCGGCATCGGTCAGGTAATTTTAGTATATGCGATCGCCTCTTGTTTAGGAGCGCAATTTCAAGGCTCTATCCTGTTAGGATGTGCGATTATTCTGCTCAGTATTGTATCTTATGTAGGTGTAGGCTTTATTCTTGGCACCCAGTTTGCGAGGCGCACTGAAGATGTCAACTCGCTAGTAGCGGCTTTCGGCGTTCCTTTGTTGATTTTAGGAGGCGCATTTTTGCCAACTTCGCTCTTTCCCAAAAGTCTGCTGGAACTCGCCCAGTACAATCCAATTTATCACATGAACGAAGCGCTGATGGGCGTGTGGGCTGACGGCAAAGATTGGGCTGATATTGCCGAACACTTTTGGTATTTATTCATATTTTCTATTGCCATGATTGCAGGTGGATGGCTTTCTTACCGCAGGATGCTGAGAGTTGAAAGAAGACTTTAAAACTATCTCATTATGTCGTAATTATTCATCTCTATCTTCTGGAGACTCTGCGCCCTCTGCGCTCTCTGCGGTTTAATCGTTCAGAAACAACCCTAAATATATAAAATAATACGGAGAATTAAAGCAGTGCTGCAAATAGAAAAGCTAAATAAGTCCTATGGCGAGCGTTCAGTGCTTAAAGATTTAACACTGCACATTCAAGCTGGAGAAATTTACGGTTTGCTGGGGCCAAACGGGGCGGGCAAAACTACAACTATCAATATTTTATGCAATTTGCTAAATGCCGACAGCGGCCAAGTTTCTATTAATGGCGAACCTGTTTCTGACTCTACAAAATTGTTAATAGGGGTAGCGCCTCAAGAAAATTTGCTTTACAAAAGCCTTAGCTGCGAAGAAAACCTCAACTTTTTTGCTCAAATTTACGGCTTAGAGCGCAAACAGCGGCGCTATCAAGTAAGACACTGTTTGAAAGCAGTAAATTTGACAGATAGAGCTACAAGCCCGGTGGAAACTTTGAGCGGAGGAATGCAGCGCCGTTTGAATATTGCGGTGGCTTTGGTACACCAACCTAAATTAGTAATTTTAGACGAACCGACAACGGGTTTAGATATTGAGGCCCGCTATGAAATTTGGGAGTTAATTCAGCGATTGCAATCGGAAGGAATTACAATTTTGCTGACAACTCACTTGTTGGATGAAGCTGAGCGGCTGTGTCAGAGAATCGGGATTCTGAAAAATGGCAGCATTGTGGCTGAAGGTAGTTTAGAGGAGTTGCAAAAACTGATTCCGGCCCAAGAAATTATCGTAGTAAAAACCGACGAAGAAGCTGAAGTTATCGCCCGCGCTAAAAAATACAGTTTCATCCCCCGCCGCTACGGTAGCGATTTGGCTTTTTGGCTGCCGGAACGTTTAGAATTAAAAGAGATTATTTTGCTGTTCGACGGGATTTCTATTGATTCAATAGCTCGGTATCCGGTGCGGTTAGAACATATTTATGTCGAAGTCACCAAACAAAGCGCAGAATGATATAGTGCGACGGTCTCGCTTCTTGTGAACAGGCAAGATGCCTGTTCCACAATAAGCTTAATGTCTTGTGGAACAGGCATCTTGCCTGTTCTTGAAAAACTTATTGCCAATGGTGCAAGATGTGATATCTAACTAGATTTGATATTACACGGCTTTTGCCCATTCGATCCAAGTTTCCATTGGGCGGAAACCCACTGATTTGTAAAGCTTTGTCGCCCCTGTCAAACTGTCAGCATCAACGCTGAGTTTAGCTGTGTTTGCACCCGCTGCTTTCAACTTATGCAAACCAGCTAATAGCATCGCTTTTCCTAAACCCATTTTCCGAAAATCGCGCCGCGTACCCAACAATTCAATCCAGCCGTCTTTTGTGCCGCTGCGGGCGTTTTTTTGGGGTTTGATTTGACAATCGCAGAAAGCTGCAAATTTACGATCGCCCGAAACAGCAATTAAGTCTAATTCCGGCTGATAATTGGCGTCTTGCATCCAGTAACGCACCGTTTCCGCAGTTAAATCGTGGTGATTCCAGTGATCGATAAATGACTGGTTGAACATCTCTACCCAAGGTTGGATGTCTTGTTCTCCTGATACGTGTGTCAGTGCAAAATCGGCAGGGAATTCCGGCGCGGGAATCGGTTCGGCGAGGGATCGGGCCATTGTCCAAAAATAGCGATCGACCTCAAAGCCCTGTTTTTCTAACAGCCGCATCTCATCGGTTTTGTCCTCGCGGCTGTAGGTACGCAATTTTGCAGGTAAATTCCGTTCTTTTCCTACTTCGCGCAGCCGCTTTTCTGCCCACTTAATTATGTCTTTTTCTAAACCTTTGCTACGAACATTTGGATCCACGTAAAACCAGAGACAAGCGTCTATTTCTGCAGGAGAATCGGGCATATCTAGGAGTGACAAACCGATTAGTTTGTAATTACCATCTTTCCACAACTGCACGTCGCGGGCTTTGTCGAGTTTGGGTGCATCAAGTATTAGCTTGAGTTCAGTTGCTGAGACTTCTTCGCCGAGTCTATCTACGGCTTCGCAAGCATCGATCAAATTTGCGATCGCGCACCAATCAGTTTCGCCCTTGTAGGAGCGTGTTGTCAAGATATTCATAAAAAACTTGCAATCCGTAATTTCGGACTGTTCCTCTTAGTTGGTATTGGCAAACAAGTACAGTAATTCAGACATTTTGGACAAACGTCAGTAACAGGCTTTTCTGCCTGTTCCACAAGAAATAAATACTCTTGTGGGGCGAGCACGCGAGCCCGCACCTAAACTGTTTTTAGTATTTGAGAATGGTGTCGATAAAACTCAGAAACCTGTTTATATCACCCAGGCTTTCAGGTTTTATCTTATAGCGCAATCATAAAAATTGGTTTGCCTTTTGGGCTAGTTTTGGATGTGAGTTTATGGCTGGATGTCGATGAGTCGCGCTCTCTTTCGTTACCAAGCTTGGTGCTTAAGTAACTACTATTGTTTGAATAAAGTTTGTACAGCTAAGTAAAGAAGTTGTCACCCCCACCGGGTAGTTGATTTTTACTTTTGCTCTGTTTTACAATAAATCCTTTTTCAGGGATTTTTGGCTCCTCCTGTTAACTCGCCCGATCGGGGGAGAGGAGAAGTTGAACTTATTTAAAAGTTCCCTATTTCAACTATAACCTGAGCTGTTTTTTTTTGCAAGTTTAAAATCGAGGGGTTCTTGCTAGTATTAACGAGGCTGGCATTTGATTGCAGGAGCGCTCCGGCTTTTAACCAGCCGTAACTGTAATTTATATAACGTTTTTGCCTGAGTTGATGATTTAATTTTATCCAAACGTTAAACTAACGTTAAACTGTTTTTTACAGATTAATATGAGGTAAATATGCTCGACAACCTCGATTTAGATATTTCGCTGGATAAAGAAACCTATGATGCCAAGATAGAAATTTTAATGCAACAGTTGCGATCGCTCCAACTGGCCTGCAGGGAAAAAAAATTGCCCGCAATTATCGTTCTCGAAGGCTGGGCCGCTGCCGGCAAGGGTGCTTTAGTCAAACAAATGGTAGGGTACATGGACCCGCGGGGGTTTGCCGTCCACCCGATTTGGCCGCAGTCAGATGCAGAAATGGGCTATCCTTTTCTGTGGCGGTTTTGGCAGAAACTCCCCGCCCGTGGCAAAATTGGTTTTTTCTACCACAGTTGGTACACTCACATTTTAGAAGACCGATTGTTTGATCGAGTCTCCGACGCCCAAGTACCCACAGTCATCAGGCAAATCAATGCCTTCGAGCGGCAGATGGTTGATGACGGCGCCGCAATTGCCAAATTTTGGATTCACTTGAGCAAAAAAGAACTCAAGCATCGGCTCAAAAAACTAGAAGACGACACCTTACAAGCTTGGCGAGTGCGGCCCGAAGATTGGAAACAAGCCAAAAAATACCAAGAATACACAACTTTTGCCGAAGAAATGGTAGCCCAAACCGGCACGGGCCCGGCACCTTGGACGCTAGTAGAAGGCGATTGTCAGCGGTGGGCGAGAGTCAAAGTTTTAACGCAAATGGCAGCGACAATTACAGAAGCCTTAGACAGACGAACGATGCAATCAGCACCGATACAATTGCCGCATCAAGAACACTTACAACCTACTGAACCCGACTTGCTGGCCCAAGTAGATTTAACTCAATCGTTGTCGCCCGACGAATACAAACAGCAACTTCGCGAGGAACAAACCCGTTTTGGGAAACTGCAACAAAGTATCTACGAAGAGGAAATCCCCGTGTTAGTGCTGTTTGAAGGTTGGGACGCCGCCGGTAAAGGAGGAGCAATCAAACGCTTGACGGATGTATTAGACCCCCGCAGTTACACCGTTAATGCCTTTGGGGCGCCGACAGACGAAGAAAAAGCCCACCAATACCTCTGGCGGTTCTGGCGACGGCTGCCAACTGCTGGTAAAATCAGCATTTGCGATCGAAGTTGGTATGGTAGAGTGCTCGTCGAGCGAGTCGAAGGATTTGCCACCGAACCCGAATGGCGCCGAGCTTATCAGGAAATCAACGAATTTGAGGAGCAACTCACCAGTTTCGGTTGTGTCTTAGTTAAATTCTGGCTGCACATCAGTCCTGACGAGCAACTAAAGCGGTTTACAGAGCGGCAAAACAATTCATTTAAACAATACAAACTCACCGAGGAAGATTGGCGGAATCGGGAAAAGTGGAATTATTATGAAGTAGCGGTGAATCAAATGATTCAGCGCACCAGCACGCCGGCTGCTCCCTGGACGCTAATTGCGGCCAATAACAAGTATTATGCTCGTGTTAAAGTAATTCAAACGGTAACGCAGGCAATTCGGAATCAACTGAAGCGCCGATAAATTGGGATTGGTGAATCGGTAACAGGTAATGGGGAAAAAAGTAGGCAGAACAAAGCAGGCTTGAATTGTCAATTCCACCTGTGGCGTACTCAATCCATTACCAATTACCAATCAACCATTACCAGTTATCAATTACCAATTAACTGTCAGCAATCTGTGACTGGAAGTAGCGGGTTTCACCCTGCAACCAATGTTTGATAGCTGACCGGAAGCGAGCATCAGAATAAATGCGATCGGACTGCGTTATTCGCGAAAGTTAAAAACCCACCGATGCCCGTATTTCCTCCCGCACCTAAATTCGCGCTCGTTTCCACACTTCCGTACTAATTTATGAAGACACAGAATATTGCAAGATGCCAGAACTGTTAGCTCGCATTCTATTTCTATTCCTCCTGTTCTCACTGATCAAATCGTGGTGGGATCAATCAGGAGGTAAAGACAATCCGTTATTAGACCGACTGCGCGTTTTGCTGCTGATCAGCCTTTTGTTCCTGGCTTTTTTTGCGCCAGACACACCAGTCGGAGCAGCGATTTTCGGGCTCATAGCCTTCTTCTTTAAGCCGCTGGGTTTTTCCATCACTCTGCTGGTGATTGCATCGGCGCTGATCACGAACGGGGGCATCCGCAACCCGGCGCCGAGAATGATCCTGGCAGCGCTGCTAGTTTTGATCCTTTCGAGTATGCCAGTTGTCGCTTACTGGTTCGCCGACCAAGCAGAACGGGACGCCGCTGCTGCCGTCCGCACAGCTTGCTGCGATGAAACTGCCGCGGCGATAGTTCTCCTAGGCAAGGGAACCACTCAGCCTCACATCCCCAACCGAGTAGCGATTCAACTGACAGATACAGGTAATCGCCTGCCCTATGCTGCCGTTTTGTACCGCCAAAAAGTGGCACCGATGGTTATCGTTACCGCTGGCCCCAGACCAGAGTTGGAGGGTTATGTTGGGGAAGCGAAGGATATCGAGACTTTGCTGGCAAACAACATGGGCGTGCCGCGCAGCAGTATCGTTCTCGACGATAACGGCAGCAACATACGCACCAGCGCCCAAGAAGTGAGAAAGATACTCGACAGCCGTGGCGCCCCGCGCAAAGTAATCCTGGTAACATCTGCGATTCAGATGCGGCGTGCCAGCCTCGCTTTTGCGAATATGGGAATCCAGGTGATTCCTAGGGCTACCGACTTCTACACTTTTCAACCCACATCAGGAGGAAAATCCAGACTCCGCTTAGACGCGGGAGATTTTCTGCCCAGTGCAGAAGCTTTGGTAACTACGACGCGAGTATTCGATGAATATTTCGGGTCTTTTTATTACTATTTGCGCGGCTGGCAGGCTCCCAGAGCCTAAAGTGGCAAGTTGCTGGTGTTTTTCTTAGGCAACAGCGACTGCTCCCCAGATTGGTTTAACATCTGATGAGAATGAGACCTTTGTGGGGAGCTGTATTTTTTTCTCATTCCGGCGGGGTCGCCGACAATCAAGTTTGCCATGAATGCAAACAATACCCAAAAGATAACTGGCTCCCACTCGGATTTTTTGGGCGGTGCTTCTGGGGTTGTGACAGATTCGACGTTGACTTTGATATCTAGTTTGCCTTCAATTTCTTTGCCTTTGAGAACTCCCTCCTTGCACACACCCTTAAAAATCATGGGAGCGGGCTTTGGTGCTTCTGCTTTCGCTTCATCTGCCATTTTTTTATCCTGGTTTTGGTGAATCCGGTTGGATAGTACATTCTTAAAGGTTCGGGGGTTTTCCGGACAGGATTTTGCGAACTCTGAAAGAATTAAGTTAAATATGCACCCCGCCCCTTACAGGGGCTTAAACATAAGAATCTGAAGGCATTTCCAGCTAGTGCTGGTTTGTTTTAGATAGCAGCCTGGCCTTGAAGCTGCTACTTATATATCCGGGTGAAGGGGAGATTTTTATGCAAAGTACAGGTTTTTTATGAAAAATTTATTTGCTCCCGGCGGACAGAAACGTCAATAGCTTCAAGTTCGAGCTTGGTTGAGATCCCCCAAGAAACCCAGTTTCTTCCCGCAGCGGGCCCAAGTGACGCAATTCCGTTAATAAACCGGGCTTATGGCTCAATATCGCGCCAGGAATACCAATCTAAAATTTAAAATGATCGAAATAATCGAGCGTGAATATATCCACCAGCCAACTATCTTCCTTGGAACCCGAACAACTAGCAGCTTGGGCAAAAGAGGCAATAAATCGCAGTAAATCCGGTCAAATCCCCGCGTACATACCTCTCCTTGCGCGAGCCGACAGACAAGGGTTTGACGTGCAAATTCGGGCAATTGACGGTAAATTTTTGAGCTGGGGTAGAATTGCTAAAACATTCCCGCTGATGAGTGTAGTCAAGCCCTTTGTGCTGCTTTATTTGCTGTGCGAATTGGGCGAAAAAAGGGTATTTGACTGCGTTGGCTGCGAGCCTTCGGAACTGCCTTTCAATTCCCTAATTCAACTCGAAATAGACGAAGGGAAGCCGAGAAATCCGATGATTAATAGCGGAGCGATCGCCCTAGCGTCTTTGATGCCCGGTGAAAATGCTGTGGCGCGCTGTCAAAACTTGCTCGAATGGTTAAATCAACAGGCAAACAGTCAGTTATTTCTTGACGAGTTAATGCTCGATTCAGTGAAGACAAATCCGAATCCAAACAATTGGAATCTAGCCTTGAGAATGGTAGAATCTGGTTATATTCAAAATGCAGAAATTGCTTTAGAAACCTACAATCGCGTCTGCTGTTTGTCGGGAAGTGTGGAGGATTTAGCTAAGCTGGGGATGGTTTTGGTAAATAGTGGCGATCGAGCAATGAGGGAAAACAGCCGTACTGTCAAAGCGCTGATGGCAACTTGCGGTTTGTATGAAGCGTCGGGTCGCTTTGCGCTGCGGGTGGGGCTGCCGGCAAAGTCTGGAGTTAGCGGGGCAATGCTTTCGGTAATTCCGGGTCAAGGTGCGATCGGCTTTTACAGTCCGCCCCTGGATAAAGAAGGAAATTCTGTCGGCGGCTTATTTCTGTTACAACAAATAGCTAAAACTCTGCGGCTGAGCGTATTTGATTAGATTAGTCAGTAGTCAGTAGTCATTAGGAATGGGGAATTGGGAATGTCTAATGGGGAATTGGGAAAAATGTAATTGGGAAAAGGTAATTTTCCCTACTGACAACTGACAACTGACAACTGACAACTGACAACTGACAACTGACTAATGCTTTTCGCCCAAAATAGCATAAACCACAGTCTCTTCTTTTTTGCCGCGCAATTGAATCGAGCCTACTTTTTGGCCTTCGTAGCGATCGCGCACGTAAGAAAAAGTCCTCGCCGTCACCAACAAATTAAAAGGACTGTCAGAAACAATTTCCTTATTCATCGCCTCCAATCTAGCAGCAACATTGACAGCATCGCCGATCACAGAATAATTCAAACGCCTGGAACCGCCCACGCTGCCAGCAACTAACTGTCCGGTATGCAAACCGATGCCAAACTTAATTAAAGGTTTGCGTTCAATTCTAAGCTGCTGATTAAGTTGGTGCAGCCGTTCGTGCATCGCAATACAAGCCGCAACTGCATTCAAAGCATCTTGTTGAATTTGTCCATATTCGGTATGGCAAAAAGGCACCCCAAAAACTGCCATAATTGCATCACCGATGTATTTATCTACAACGCCGCCGTGATCCATAATACAGTTGGTCATCGCTTGCAAATAATTGTTCAGCCAGGTGAGTAAATCTCGCGGCGGCATTTTTTCTGAAATCGAAGTAAAACTACGAATATCCATAAACAGCACCGTTGCTGTAAGTTCTTGAGGTTCGAGTTCTCCCTGTTCAAATATCTCAGCTTTGCGTTGCCAAATAAGCTGAGCAGTCTCTGGATCGACGTGCTTTTCAAATAACCTCATCAACTGCTGCTTTTCGTACTGTTCCCGCAGTTGCAAAGCAGTGCTAGATAAAATGAGAGTGCCGATAGGTGCGGCAATCGGAACCCACCAAAAAAAGAAGCCAAATAACAAAGCAGCAGCCGCAATCCAAATTATAGGCAAACCGAGAGCGATCGCAATTCTCTCTTTAACACCTCGCTTGCCCAGAACCAAAGCCGTAAGCGGGCCAATCCCCAACAATAACAAAATTTCTACCACTACCGGCAGCCGCTGCAGCAAGCGTTGATTGAGCACATTGTCAACCAACGCTGCATATAAATAAACCCCAGCCGTAGTCTTGTTGAGAGGTGAAGATATGGGGTCGAAGCCCGTAGCAACTATGCCCACTAAAACTAACTTATTGGTCAGAGCGTCTGCGGGAATTCTACCTTCTACGACATCAACAAAACCATAGGTAGATAGATTTTCTGTTTTCCCCGGCCAGTTAATCCAAACTTTTTTTTCCTGCTTATTTTTTGAATGTGGAAGCAATACTGGATCTTGGGGATTAGCAGCATTGTACCTGTGAGTCATTGCTAAACCGAAATTAGGAATCCCGTTGAGAAAGATTTTTGACTCGCGGGTAATACCGTCGCTATCGGCTTCTTGGCTGATGTGGCCGACACCTGCGGCGGCTGCTTTTAAAGAGGCTACGGGTTCTTCTTTGGGGGTTCTAGGGAGTACAACTTTGCCGTTGGCGGCGATTGCAGCGGCTAAAATATCATCTTTCGGACTTGGATCGAGGAAAAGAATGTCAAAACCAACTGCTGTAGGGGGAGATTTTTTCAGTGCTTCTAGCAGTTCGGCGTAGCGGTTGCGGGGCCAAGGAAATTGACCGTATTCTTGCAGGGAATGCCGTTCGATCGCAATTACCACAATTCTCTCATCCCATCCGGGATTGGGCAAAATTCCCGATTCTCGAATTTGAAAGAGAGTTTTGTATCCCAAATATTCAAGGGGTTTCCACATTCCCACTTGCAGCATGATGACAGACATTACACCTACTACTGTCCCTGTTATCCAGGGAGGGTTTGTGGCTATATATTGCCGCAGACCGAGCAGTTGATTTTGTTTGAGATGATCGATCCATTCTTTGAACTTCATGCAATTAATTTGACGCAATCATTGACATTTGAGTCCGACCTCCGAGAGGAGTTATATCAATCCTTGCAGGAGTCGTAATTTTTTTACCCCACCCCAACCCTCCCCTTATCAAGGGGAGGGAGTAATAAATTCACAAAGGATGCGAGGATGGCTATATATCAATTGCGGTGGCACTCCTGTTGATTGTTAACTGTTGACTGTTGACTGTTGGCTGTTGACTCGCTATCTAAAAACTGAATGCTTGAGTGTTAACTATTGACTCGATTTTATTATTCCGATGCAACCGGAACGCATATTAGAGTCATGAAGTTTTACAATAGCGTAATGGCGAAAGGTTAACGCCAAATTTCTTTATTTTGAGTAATCTGTTGGGCATCTAAATTATATTTGTAGGCGGGCGGGACACCTCACAATAATTGAATTAAACTTGACTTTAAGATTTAGACGCGGCTGGGCTTACGAAGTTTCACCGCGAAATGCTTCGCCCTTACACGAAATAATCAACTCAACTAAAACTTACGATCTAACTCAGCTCCTCAGAGACTGCCCGCGCAATTTGCTCTGAGAGCTTGTTTAGGGAACGGCGAGGCTGTAGTGCCGTTCTGTGACTGACGGCCCTCGCACTACGATTTGGAGGCGGCGGCTTGGAGGTAAAATTCCTTGGATCTTGAAGTTGCCATTTCGATCGATCTTAATAGCTTCGTTGTTGACATAAAGTGTGTCGATCGGGTTAATTTGACCGCTGAGGCGATAGATATTGCCACTGAATCTCAACAACCTGCGGACTTTGAGTTGAGCTAGGCGAGGGCTGGCTGAGGGGGTCACGGGCGAGGTTTGAGGGAAAATAGTCGTGGCGTTGCCGCCGTTAACAACTACTTCCGAGTCGGTGTTGCCGGATACTACGACTGCACCTTCAATTGTTTCGACTGCGGTTTTACCCCCGCCGACGCTGACGCCAAATGAGGTGCCGCGAACTCCGGCAACGCCTTCTGGGGTTTCAACCCTGACTGGGGCGGTTTTGGCAGATTTTTTTTGTTGGGCAATTTGACTCGATTTGCCGAGTCCGCTGAAGGTATTGAGGGAGGCTATTTGGTTCGGCGGGATAATTGTTGAGGTGCTGGCTGCGGGAGTTGTCGCCGCAGTTTTGCCGATCGACAACCTGACTCGCCCCCTGCTGACAAAAATCGCTGTGTCTTTTTGGCCACCTGCACTGCTTGACAAATTGGATATTCTGACTGCGGTTTTTTCGGCAACTTCCACGATGCCAGCGTCGTTGTCGATGCCTAAACGGGCTGTGGAATCTGGGCCGGTGATGATTTCGTCTCCGGCGGCGACTAGCCGATCGCCCACAACCGCCGGCCGCCCTTTAAAGCTGACTGTACCGCGAATTTCTTCTATTTCGAGCGATCGCCCCGTCGTTGTTCCCTGAGCGTTTATCGTCTCTGCTGGGGATGGATTCGCCGCCACTGTTGTCGGATTTGTTGGAGATTTGGAGGCGGTTGGTAGTGCTGGCTGTCGATCGACTGAGACCATTTTAGTAGGGTTCGAGGGCTGTTTGGGGGATGGAGAGAGCGGACTGGCGATCGTCGCACGACCCAGCGCCAGACAGGCGAACACAGCTAACGACAAACTTAGGAGCGGAATTTGGGTCGAGCGCCCACAGGTAAAAATTTTATTCATAATTTCAATTTTGTCATATTGAAGTTTCTAGACTTCTTTTCCTGTATCAGACACCCTAAATCCGGCAATCGTTCCATTTTTTATGCCGTAACACAGCAGTAAAAATAAACTTTATCAGCCTGAAACTTTAGCATTAAAACTTCTTTTTTTTGTCAGATTTTAGTAAACTGTTACAACATGACCGTTTCCTAAAATCTGACCTTCGGGAAATTTGGCCAACCCGACTCAAAGTCCCTGACAGCATGAAATTTCGCCATTGTCAACGTCAGAGAGGGCAGATTTATATATAGCAAACATAAAATTAATTACTGCTTTTGAATGTCTTTTGGCTTCTGCCTGAAGGATGACTAATTGGGGAGAAATCCTGTAGTTGTGGCAATTAATAAAAAACTTCTTTTTGCGAATCACTAAAAAATAATTATCTAAGTGGTGAACAGCCTCTGCCAGTGGAGCTTGCCGCTGGGGAACATTATGAAGCAAACCCAAGCGAATCAGGGTAGACGATCGACAAACTCCGACTAGAATACCGTTTTTTAGGGAAAGTTGGTGGAAATTTCGATGGAAAATCATAGTGAGCGATCGCCTGCGGTTGTTGCTGTTCCGAAGTAGACGCCAAACTGTAAAATAAACGGTTGTATATAGGTTATATAGAGCAGGAGAACAATTTCAGTGGCAATAGAAGTAGGTCAGAGAGTTAAGGTGCGCCGTCTCAGAGATCGGATACCTGCAAATATAGTGGGCAAGATAAAGGAGAATCCAGTAGGCACTGTTGACGGATTCAGAATGGTTGACGGTAGCGGAGTAGGCGTGGTTGTCAAGTTTGACGGTTTTGCGACTTGGTTCTTTGAAGATGAGCTAGAACCCGTTTAACAGAAGGCAGTTGTCAGTTGTCAGTGGGCAGTGGGCAGTGGGCAGTGGGCAGTGGGCCCAAAAGCAGTCGTTATTTGTTATTAGTTAGTTGCCACCAATTACTAATGACAACTGACAACTGACAACTGACAACTGACAACTGCCCCCTCCCCCACTCTGGCTGAAGGTTGCGCTTAAATGTTAAAGAGTAAGCTTTGGCAGTGAGAACAGAAAATGGCTTTGATTTTGACATTTTTGGGCAAAGGCGGCACTGGCCGCAGTACGATCGCGATCGCAACAGCTAAAAAATACGCGGCTCAAGGCAAGCGAGTTCTGCTGCTCGGCCAAGATCCGGGCCCTGCATTGGGTATTCTGCTAGGGGTTCCCCTGACTCTCAACCCCCAGGAAATCGCCCCCAACCTCAAAGCAGTTCAGGTGCAAAGCGCGCCGCTGCTAGAACGCAGGTGGGACGAAGTTAAACAACTAGAAGCTCAATATGTCCGCACTCCCTTTTTCAAGCAGATTTACGGTCAAGAATTAGGGGTGTTGCCGGGAATGGACAGCGCGCTGGCGTTGAACGAACTTCGGGAATACGAGGACAGCAAACAATACGATGTGATCGTTTATGACGGCAATGGCGGCATGGATACGCTGCGGATGCTGGGAATGCCGGAAATTCTGAGTTGGTACATCCGTCGCTTCCGTCAAGCTTTGGTAGATTCGGATTTGGGTAAAGCTTTGTCGCCTTTTATTCAACCGGTTGTCAGTACCGTGTTGACTGTGGATTTGTCTGGGGATAATGCTTTTCAATCTACTAAGCAAGTCGATAATCTTTTGGATAAGGGGAAGGAAGCGCTGGCAGATCCGAACCGCACGGCGGCTTTTTTGGTGACGACTGGGGATGCAAGTGCGATCGCAACTGCCCGCTATCTTTGGGGAAGTTCTCAACAAGTTGGTTTGACTGTGGGCGGTGTGATTGTTAATCAAGCATCGGTTACAGAAGCTATTACTGCGGAGTTTGATCCTTTGACGGCTGTTTCGGTTCCGGCGCACAGTGACAATAACTGGCAGCCGCTAATTGATGCTTTGCCAGATTTTTCTGAGGCGGCAAAAGCTCCTAAACCGATTAACATAAACATTGCACAGCGTCAAGTTAGTTTGTTTTTGCCTGGGTTTGACAAGAAAGAAATTAAATTGATTCAATCCGGGCCGGAAGTGACGATCGAAGCGGGCGATCAGCGGCGCAATATTTTGCTGCCTCCGGCGCTGACTGGGAAGTCTGTTACTGGTGCTAAGTTCCTGAATGGTTACTTGATTATTTCTTTTTAGAGTAAGGAAGAAAGCACGACGCGGATTTTGACACGGATACACGGATGAATTATCGAGTTGTCTAATATCATGTCTCGTTGATTCGCGATCGTGTAATTTGTGCGATCGTAAGGGGCGGGTTCCACCAACCAAAATCGCCCCAAACAAACAATCTCGAAAACTCGCCCTCTCCCCACGGTAAATCGAAATGTACATTCAGATTTACCGTGGGGTGGGGGCGGGTTTATATAGATTGTTGGTCATCGTTATATATTATTGGTGAACCCGCCCCTAGGAACCCAATGTACATTCAACCGTAAAATCTGCTACAATATCCAGAAAGGTTTCACGATTACTGGTAAAGTTAATCCCTAACTTCCAAACCATCAACTATTATGAAATCCAGAGATATTATTAGTCTGCAAGCCCTGGGCGCTGCTTTAGCTAAACTAGATTCATCTGTCCAGCTTGGCGAGTTGGAAGAGAATATAAGTCGTCAGATATTGGCTTTAGAAAAATTAGCACAACAAAACAACACTCTGAACGAAATTTACAGAACAGAACGCCTCGACTTACAAGATCAGTACGAAGCAAAATCAAAAGACAAACGCTACCAGCCGACAAGTGACAGCATTTACAGCACCGATGCTGCAAATTTAAGCCCTTCCTTTCCTCAGCCGCCTGAAGAAATGGAAAATCCCTCTGAAATAGCTAAAGCCTTTGACAATTTAATTGCATCTTTTAATAAAATCAAAAGTCTGTACGCGGTTGAAAACCCCCTAGAAAGTTTTCAAATCATCATGGAACAAGAAGCGATCGCACCTTTGATTCTGGAAGGTTACGATCGCATTCGAGCGCTATTTCCTACGGAAAGATTAGGCTTGGAAGTGAAAACCGATCCAGAAATTGCAAATTGGCGATCGCTGTGGATAACCATTTACACAAAACTCGAAGTCGATGAAGCTTTTGCAAAGTTGAAAAATCTCGATCGCACTTGGTGGCTAGACGCGAGTCTTGTCATTCCTAACAATATACTAAACATTGATTTGGGGTGGGAATGAAATTCGATTGGTCAGAATACTTTAATTTAGCAAAAGAGCTAGCTGAAACCAGTGAAGATGCAAAATTGCGTTCGGCTGTAAGTAGAGCCTATTATTCTGCGTTTTGCCTAGCACGGAATTACTTGCGCGACATTCAACAAGATCCCAGACTCTCGCGGAATAAAACTTATGATATCAATGACCATCAATATGTAGCTGAAGAATTTATTTACAATCAATCAAAATCTCAGACAATGATAGAGATAGGCAAAGATTTAACTCGCTTGAGAAAAATCAGGAATAAAGCTGATTATGAAGATACTATATTTAACTTACACAAAGAAGCGATAACTGCGTTAATGCTAGCCGAGAATATTATTGCAGCGTTAACTAAGTTAACTCAATAATCCGGTAAATCTGAGAGGTTGCACCATTCTCAATAAGCTTTTTATGAACAGGCAAGATGCCTGTTCAACAAGAAAATTCACTCTTTGTGGACCAGGCATCTTGCCTGTTCTTGACAATGGTGCAAGATGTGAGGTAAATGGGAATCGACCCCAATCAATTGTAATTGCAACTCATGCAAAAACCCGGTTTCTTGAAGAAACCGGGTTTTTTAAGACAGCTAACTAACTTTTACCGTTACCGTTTCCATTGCCGCCAGTCGTTAGCAAAACCCGCTTAGCTAAAGGTTCCGGCACTTCTTGCAATCGATCGAACTCCCAATTAAAAAATCCAACTCCCATTGTCTGCGATCGCAATTCTACGATCAAATTCTGCATTTCTGCGATCGGCAAATAAGCAGAAACTGCATCCCATCCCTTCCAGTCTTTTTTACCTTCGTAGCCGAGAATTTGGCCGCGGTGTCCGCTGACCAACTGCAACACCTTTGATGTACACTCGTTCGGAGCGCAAATTTCAACTTTGGCGATCGGTTCCAGCAATGCCGGTTCGCACTTCGCCATTCCCTCCTGCATCGCCAAACGCGCCGCTTGCTTGAAAGCTTGTTCGGAACTGTCAACGGTATGGTACGAACCGTTCGTCAGCGTCACCGCTACGTCTACCACGGGGAAACCCAGCGGGCCGCGATCCAAATACTCGCGCACTCCCACTTCCACGCCGGGAATGTACTGTTTTGGGACGACGCCGCCGACTATTTTGTCGGTAAAGGTGAAACCTTCTCCGCGAGGCTGCGGTGTAATATCGAGGTACACGTCGCCGAATTGTCCGTGTCCGCCGCTTTGGTGTTTGTAGCGCCCGTGGATGGAAGATGCAGGTTTGCGGATGGTTTCTTTGTACGGCACTTGCGGTAAGTGAGTTACCATCGGCAAGTTATACTTGCGGCGCAACCTGTCTAAGGCTACTTTCAGGTGGATTTCGCCTTGACCCCAAAGTATAATTTCGTGAGTGTCGCCGTGCTGTTCCCAGACTAAAGATGGGTCTTCTTCTAGCAATTTAGCTAAAGCGGAGCTCAGCTTAACTTCATCGTTGCGCTTTTCTGGGACGATCGCCAGTGCGTAGACAGGGGAGATGATTTCGGCTTTTGGCAATTCTTCCGATCGGTCGATCGCCAGCGTATCGCCTGTTTTCAGGCCTTCTAGCCTTCCCAAAGCCACAATTTCCCCCGCGCTGACAGACTGCAAACTTTGCGTTTGCTGGCCGGTCAAGCGGTACAAACCGTTAACTCGAACGCCGTTCAAAGTTGCTCCGTCTGCCAGCGTCCCCCGCCACATTCTCACTAACGATAGTTTGCCTCCCTGCGGCGTGTAATAGGTTTTGAGGATTTGAGCCAGACCTTTGTTTTCACTTTGTATAATGCCGCGGCGATCGGCTGTAGTTTCCGGTGTCGGCGCTTCCCTCAGCAACGCTTCCAGCAGAGGCCGCACGCCGAAATCTTGTTCGGCGATGCCGATGAATACTGGCACAATTAAATCTGCGCCTAATTCCATCTTTAAATCGCGGGTAATTTCTTCGGCGTCGGGATTGATTTCTTCGAGCAATTCTTCGAGTAAATGGTCGTCAAAATTCGCCAATTCTTCGAGCATTTGCTGCCGCGCTGCGCTTTCTTGTGCTTTGAGGTGTTCTGGAAGCGGGACGGGATCTGCGGCGGCGCCCGGATGGTAGTGGTAAGCTTGTTCGGTTACTAAGTCGATAAAACCGATGATTTGTTCGTTTTTGCCGATCGGATATTGGTGAGGTACGATCGGTCTGCTGGAAACGGATTTGAGCGCGTCGATCACTTCGGTGAAGTTGGTGCCGCAAGTAGTTTCGTCTGTGTAAGCTCGATCGATCTTGTTGATGAAAACTAGGTGGGGAATTTCCCAATCATCGAGGAATTTAAACAGGGGTGCGAGGGTTAAAGTGCGATCGGCAACGGGTTCGCAAACAATTATCGCCGCATCCACACCAATCAGCGCATTGTAAGTTTCTTGGGCAAATTCTACCGAGCCCGGACAGTCGAGAAATGTGAAGCGGACGCCTTGATATTCAGCGGTGGCGGCGTTTACTTCTACGCTCATTTGGCGATCGCGTGCTTCCGGCGAACTATCACCTATTGTGTTGCCATCTTTGACATTTCCTTTGCGGGTAATTGTCCCTGTCACCGACAGCAAACTTTCGAGGAGTGCGGTTTTACCGCTTAAATAAGGGCCAACAATTGCAACGTTTCGCGTGGCCCCAAAGACTTTTTCGTTCATATTCCCTCCAACAGAAAACTTGTTTTCCATTGCTCTTGGTGCAAACAGTTCTATACCATTTTCTAGACTTTTTCTAGGTTAATTTTTATTGCATTTTCGAGCAACTTCAGATTTTGGTATGATTCTATACTTTTGACGGTAGCGTGTTTTGAGTGACCAAAACACAAATTGTAGTTTTTCTTAATATTTGGATTTTTTAACCGCAGAGAACGCAGATTAACGCAGATTAACGCAGATAAATTTATGGTTTCCCGGCTCTGGCTATTGGTGACAACTTACAGTCAAACCTTCAGTCCGGCAGGGGTTGAAACCCCTGCCTCAAAGCTAAAGTCCTCTGAAGAGGACTAATGAGTTTAAAAGTTTTCTTCTGAGTCCTCTTCAGAGGACTTCAGCTATTAGCCAGGGAATTCATTCCCTGGCGGACTAGAGGCTTAAGTTGTCACCAATAGCCAAAGCGGGGGAACGCATTTCAGTCTTACTCTGCCTCGCATTTATCTAATTTCTGAGCAGTCGCAAACCGCTCAGAGTTACTATTACTGTAGAGCCTTCGTGACCAATGACGCCGAAAGGCATGGTGATATTTCCGAAAAAATTAGCCGCCAATAACAAGACAATGCAACTGAGTGCAAAAACAATGTTTTGTTTGATAACATTTTGAGCGCGGCGGCCTAAACTAATTGCTTTAGCTAGTTGCTCTAACTTATCTGCCATTAATACGATATCAGCAGTTTCTAAAGCAACATCGCTCCCGGAAATTCCCATCGCAATGCCGACGGAAGCTTGAGCGAGGGCGGGGGCGTCGTTGATGCCGTCTCCCACCATTGCTACAGTTTGATACTGGGTTTGCAGTTGTTTAATTGCCTGCACTTTGTCTTCTGGCAAAAGTTCGGCGTACACTTCATTGATGCCTAGTTGACGGGCGATGTGTTGAGCTGTTTGCTCGTTGTCGCCGGTTAGCATAATTATATGTTCTACGCCTAATTTTTGCAAGCGTTTTACTGTTGCTGCTGCTTCGGGGCGGATGGTATCTGCTACTGCAATGATTCCCAAAAGCTGAGCGCCCTTTGCCACCCAAACAACGGTTTTACCTTCGGCTTGCAACTGCTGGCTGAGTTGTGTCAATTCGGAAGTTGCTTCGACAAATTCGGCTTTACCAATGGCAATGATTTGATTGTTGACTTTGCCGACTATTCCTTGACCGATTTTTGCTTGTACGTCGGTAGCGGTTGACAATTGTAACTGTTGCTGCTGGGCGGCGCTGACAATTGAAGAGGCGATCGCGTGTTCGGAATGAGCTTCTAGGGCTGCAGCGAATTGCAGAACTTCTGTTTCAGTATATCCGGCTGCTGGTACAATTTGGATAACTTCAGGTTTTCCCGTGGTGAGAGTTCCGGTTTTGTCAAAGGCGATCGCCCTTACTTTACCAATCATCTCTAATTGCGCGCCACTTTTAAACAAAATCCCCTGTCTCGCCCCATTAGCAATTCCTGAAAGCAGCGCCGGCATAATCGAAGCCATCAGCGCGCAGGGGGACGCGACTACTAAGAAAATCAGCGCCCGATAGATTGTCTCTTCCCAATTCCAGCCCAAAACAAAGGGCGGCAAAGTTGCGAGAAGCAAGCCTAAACCGACAATTAATTTGGCATAACCGCGCTCGAATTTTTCCACAAACATTTGAGAAGGCGGCGCTGCTGTTTGCGCTTCTTGAACCAGCCGAATCACTCGCTGAATCAAGCTGCTTTCTGGAGTTTTATGAACTTCGAGTTTCAGCGCGCCGACACCGTTAATTGTACCTGCATAGACTTCATCGCCGCTGGTTTTTTCCACGGGCATCGATTCGCCGGTAATCGAGGCTTGATCGATCGCACTGTAGCCTTCAATAATTATCGCATCTGTGGGGATGATTTCTCCGGGCTTGACTAAAATGTAATCGCCAATCTGCAATTTTTCGATCGCAACTTCCCGTTCCCCGCCGTACATTACCACTCTAGCAGTATCCGCAGTCAAACTCATCAAACTGCGGATGCTGCGTTCAGTCCGCTGCATAGCATAACCTTCAAGGGCGCCGCTAATTGCAAAGATTAAAATTAACACCGCACCGTCAACAATTAAATGATATTCTTGCCGCCATAGCCCCAAACCGGCCGCGCCCAAAGCAGCGACAATCATTAACAAATCTACATCTAATTCGCGTTCTTGAAAAAGCGTAGTTAAGCCTTCGCGGGTACTGGAATAGCCGCCGATAACATAAGCTGCGGGTAAGATGAATACGGCTAAACCCAGCCAGCCGAATTGCAGGGCTAGGGAACCCAAGATTACTAGAATTCCGCACAGGGCGGCAGTTAAAGCGTCGGGATGTTCTGCGGCGAGTCGCCAGAGGCGAGAAATGGGGAGGGAATTGGGAGTCATTGGGGAAATTTGATTTGGTAGAATGACTCCTTTACCCTAAACCTTGACATTAATGTCAATGTCAAGAGTGAAACTAAAATAAATCCAGCATCAACTCGCCCCTCGTTGAGTCCCAGAGTCCGACAGCCCGACAGGGAATGAATTCCCTGTCTCATAGCGCAAGTCCTCTGAAAGAGGACTCAAGAGAGTTGAGAATTGAATTTAATGTTTTAGTCGGTTTTAACCGACTTCTGCTATGAGACGGGGATTTCAATCCCCGGCGGACTGTGGGTGAATGCGTGGGAATTGATTACCGGGCGGACTGTGGGTGAATTCGAGAATCAAATATACAATCAAAATCCCAAAATCCCATGCAACAATACCTGACAATCAAACAACTTACAGAAGCGGTAAAAGGCACAATTACCCCTCGGATGGTGCGACATTATCACGCTTTGGGGCTGCTATCTCCGGCCGTGCGATCGACCTCTAACTACAGACTCTACACCCGCAGCGACGTGCAAAGACTGCAAAGAATAGTCGCACTCAAGCAGCAAGGCTTTCAACTGTCTCACATCCGCAAACTGTTAGAAACTGATGCGGATGCTTCGCCTGACGCGCTGATGGCGACTCTGCAACGGCAATATCTGTCGGTTATTCAGCAAATTGTTCGCCTCAGAGAAACGGCTTCGGCGCTGGAAGGATTGCTGGGACGGGATATTTCCTGTCAAGCGGTGCAAGCGGACGCCCTGGCGCAATTAAGGCTGTTGCAGGCGGAAACTGAGGGGGGGTTGGATGGGTTGGAACAACTTTGGGAGGGTTGGGATGCGGGGGCGCACACTCACCCGGAGGAGTTTGGGGAGTCGTTGCAGCATTTGTTGCCGGATTTGGGCGATCGCTCGGAAATTGAGGTAGACTTGCTTTCTAAACTGGTGTTAGCCTGCGGTGATTGTTCGCTGCTGCCGTTTGTGAGGTTGAGCGAAACGGCGATTCAATCGGCGCGGGAAGCTTTGAAAAATCAGTGTCAAATTGTGGCTGATGTGCCGCCTGTTTTTGCGGCTTTGGATAGGACAAGATTGGCGCATTTGGGAACAACTATTGCAACTTTAATTGATGATCCGCACATCAATGCTGCGGCGGAAGCGGAACAGGAATTTTGGCGGCAGGGTGAGTGGTTTGATAAGTTGTTGAAACTGGAAAAAGGATGTATATTAGTGATAGGATATGCGCCGTCTGTGCTGATGGCGGTTTGCGAGGCGATCGAGTGTGGGCAACTGCAACCGGCTTTGGTGATTGGTATGCCGATCGGTTTTAGTCATTCTCCGGTGGCGAAACGGCGGTTAGTGCGATCGGGCGTTGCTTATATTACGACTGTGGGGACTTTTGGCGGCGGGTTGTTGGCGGCGGTTGCTTTGAATGCTTTGGTTGAGTCTTTAATTGAAAAGCCGAATTGTCATTGTCATCTCAAGTGAAGAGGGAATTTAGGTTTATTGTGGCTTAATTTGTTTTTTACTCTTTTATTCGTTTCAATCCCTGATAGGGAGTTAGGTTAATTGCGGCGGCAGTGGATCGATTTTCTTCAAAAGTGTGAAGTTTCAATCCCTGATATGGAGTTAGGTTAATTGCGGCCAAGCTGCCGAGTAAATCCCCGGGATGAGCCGGGGACTATTCCTAATTTCCCGGTGGGTGCGTCGGGTTGCTCCTCAATCCTCTCTCAAAAGTCAATAATTCAGAATCTATTATGAGGTGGGCTGGCTATCGGGAGGAATGAATTTCTTTAAATCCTCGCGTGAGGTCGCATCGTCAGAAATCCGCTCCTTTAGCTGCTCTAAAAGGTTGTGCTGCCCTAAAAGTTCGTGATATTCGATTCTCAACGTTCTTTCCAAAGCTTTGAGGGACGTGGTTTGCGGGCCCTGCTTTTGTTCAGATTTGTCCACTGCCCAATTGAGTGCAAGCATCAAGAGTTGAATCTCTTGTACATCAAGGCTTAAAGAGAATTCGGTTACTTGGGTATCGGCAGTTAGTTTCATCGGTCTCCCTCCAAAATTTCTAGAATTATCTCAGCTTCTGTCACAGTCATCCTAGAATTTTTGACACGTCTCCTGAGTTCGTTACACAAGTCGGCCGCTTCGATTTTTGGTTTCAATCCCTGATAGGGAGTTAGGTTAATTGCGGCTTTTTATAACCAGCAACCATCTTTTCAGTTTTGGTGTTTCAATCCCTGATAGGGAGTTAGGTTAATTGCGGCTAATCAGCATGGAATTGAGCGCCAGGGGCTTAGAGGTTTCAATCCCTGATAGGGAGTTAGGTTAATTGCGGCGGCATTCAACAACTACATTAATGCCAAGGATTTTGTTTCAATCCCTGATAGGGAGTTAGGTTAATTGCGGCAAGCGATCCTAATGCTATATAGCTTGTGTTGTGCGGTAGTTTCAATCCCTGATAGGGAGTTAGGTTAATTGCGGCGGCGATCGCAACAATAATGAGCCGTTCCCTTCTCCAGAGTTTCAATCCCTGATAGGGAGTTAGGTTAATTGCGGCGAATAAAGGCTAAAAGGGAAAAGGGAAAGGCTTATTTGGTTTCAATCCCTGATAGGGAGTTAGGTTAATTGCGGCGTGCTGGGAATTTTCACCCGTCCAGTTGGTTTAGTGGTTTCAATCCCTGATAGGGAGTTAGGTTAATTGCGGCTTGGCAGTGTTTTAGATGATGCAGCAAGGGCGATCGGTTTCAATCCCTGATAGGGAGTTAGGTTAATTGCGGCATGGAATCTTGGCTTGTGCTTACAGCCAACTTGAAGTTTCAATCCCTGATAGGGAGTTAGGTTAATTGCGGCTAGGCGGAAACAGGCGATATCCGATTACTACAGCGTTTCAATCCCTGATAGGGAGTTAGGTTAATTGCGGCGAATAGGCAAGATTGGATTAATAACGAATTTAAGAGTTTCAATCCCTGATAGGGAGTTAGGTTAATTGCGGCATGTCGGTTGCTCTCTTGTTTTCCCGATCAAGCAGTTTCAATCCCTGATAGGGAGTTAGGTTAATTGCGGCATAGCGTCGGGCATTCAAGAAGTCACGCCTATTTCTGGGTTTCAATCCCTGATAGGGAGTTAGGTTAATTGCGGCCCAATTGCAGCGCCGGAATCCTTCGCGATACCGTTGTTTCAATCCCTGATAGGGAGTTAGGTTAATTGCGGCGAGTTACTTATTTGTTGGATTCTAAATCCTTAACGAGTTTCAATCCCTGATAGGGAGTTAGGTTAATTGCGGCTTAAATATTGTTTTTCTTTATATGATTCCCCGTTTTCGGTTTCAATCCCTGATAGGGAGTTAGGTTAATTGCGGCACACTTTGCTTGGAAGCCCCTCATGCAACTATGTCGTTTCAATCCCTGATAGGGAGTTAGGTTAATTGCGGCTAAGATATATTCCAGCCTTGCGTCCATATTGCTTGTTTCAATCCCTGATAGGGAGTTAGGTTAATTGCGGCGTCTAGCCATGATGATTACGCTTGCTGCTGCTGTGTTTCAATCCCTGATAGGGAGTTAGGTTAATTGCGGCCAAAGAAAAAATGCTCCTCTCGCCTGGAAGAGTCCAGCGTTTCAATCCCTGATAGGGAGTTAGGTTAATTGCGGCTTTCGCTACTTTCCCTAGTTCAACAAATTCTCTTTCGTTTCAATCCCTGATAGGGAGTTAGGTTAATTGCGGCGCGATGAATACTGCCACCTATTTAAAGCGTGAAGCAACTAAGTTTCAATCCCTGATAGGGAGTTAGGTTAATTGCGGCGCTGCCAACGCAGTCAAGCCCGTAGCAGAACCAATAGTTTCAATCCCTGATAGGGAGTTAGGTTAATTGCGGCTTTAAGCCAGCAGAGTTTGAAGTGTGGTTTCGTGTTTCAATCCCTGATAGGGAGTTAGGTTAATTGCGGCCCGAGCGGCCAAGTACCCCCGCCAGTTTTTCGGAGGGAGTTTCAATCCCTGATAGGGAGTTAGGTTAATTGCGGCTTGATAAACTCAACCCGATCGGCGCACACTTCAGTTTCAATCCCTGATAGGGAGTTAGGTTAATTGCGGCAATAATGAGCTTCGTTATCAACTTGGGTAAAATATGGGTTTCAATCCCTGATAGGGAGTTAGGTTAATTGCGGCAAAATAGCCGCGCGCTAGATTTAGGAAAGAAAGGTTTCAATCCCTGATAGGGAGTTAGGTTAATTGCGGCGCAACGGGCGGAAGAACACGGCAAAGCAATTGTTTCAATCCCTGATAGGGAGTTAGGTTAATTGCGGCTAATTCCGAATCAACTGGCTGGAATTATTCGCCTTGTTTCAATCCCTGATAGGGAGTTAGGTTAATTGCGGCTGAGCAGGGGCGGGGCGGATGTTATCAGTATGTGTTTCAATCCCTGATAGGGAGTTAGGTTAATTGCGGCTCTGAGCGGCCAGTCACCGCCGCTCTTTATTCCGTGTTTCAATCCCTGATAGGGAGTTAGGTTAATTGCGGCCCACGATCGAGGGCGGTACGTGGGCAAGTGATGATAACGTTTCAATCCCTGATAGGGAGTTAGGTTAATTGCGGCCTCTGGGGTGCGATCGGGAAAAGCAAAATCTTTGTTTCAATCCCTGATAGGGAGTTAGGTTAATTGCGGCAAAAAAATGGCGTTTTGCGTCGGGTGATAACTGAGTTTCAATCCCTGATAGGGAGTTAGGTTAATTGCGGCTTGCTTGGCACTGACCAGCCCGCGTAATTCTTATAGTTTCAATCCCTGATAGGGAGTTAGGTTAATTGCGGCCGGGGCGCTCTTCATCTGTGCCGAATATTGCTTCCCGTTTCAATCCCTGATAGGGAGTTAGGTTAATTGCGGCGGGAATGGGAAAAGAAGGGGAACCTCTGCTGCGAAAGTTTCAATCCCTGATAGGGAGTTAGGTTAATTGCGGCCTGCGCTCGTTGTTATGCCGCCGAAGCTGCAAAGTCTGCACGGTTGCGTTTCAATCCCTGATAGGGAGTTAGGTTAATTGCGGCGTTTGCAAAACCAAATGAAAATAATGAAAACTTACAGTTTCAATCCCTGATAGGGAGTTAGGTTAATTGCGGCCAATAGTTTGTCTTCAGCTAAGGCTCAATTTCAGTTTCAATCCCTGATAGGGAGTTAGGTTAATTGCGGCGCACGATCGGGCGGAGTTTACCAGAATTCAAGATAGGGGTTTCAATCCCTGATAGGGAGTTAGGTTAATTGCGGCATCCTTTTTAGAAGAGTTAGAAAGAGAAACAGCGTTTCAATCCCTGATAGGGAGTTAGGTTAATTGCGGCCGCCCGTTCCAGAAGCTTTTCTGTATTTGGTTTTCAAGGTTCATTTGCGTCTGCATAAAACAAAAGTACCATTTCAGCCTTCGACTTGTCAATACCCCAATTTTCATACAGCCCTCAAACCCTTTTCCACCATAGATTCCAGCGATTGCGTCTACCATTGTTAAGCTTGAAGTGCCTCTAGCCCTTAGAGCATATACATTATAGCCCCCAAAATTAACACCTCGATTTTTACACCTACGCATAGACGCATTTTCCACCCAAAAACAGACACCAACCCGATCACCACTTGCCCAAAGCCCCCCAAACAGTACCCGAAACCACGCCCCAAATCGCCCCCAAACCAGCCCCCACGATCGCCCCCGCCACAGGCCCCAACTCCACCGGCACCCCAGCGCTAACAGCCGGAAACATCGCAGACACCACCGCCCCCAACACCGTACCCGCAAAAGTGCCCAAAAAACTGCCCCAAATCGCCCCCAAACTCCCACCATTGACACCCGAAGGCTGAAACGAAATCGGCAACTTCGGCGCAAACCCGCAAAAACCCAACAAACCCCCAGAAACCACACCCCCAACAGAACCCACACCAGCCGCCACGATCGCCACACCCAGCAGCAAACCCGCAAACTCATCCACCGGCCGCATCTGGACACCGTATTGTTGCCAAACCACCAGCCCAGCCCCCAAAAAAACACCAGCCAGAGTCCCCACAAACGAGCCCCAGACCGCCCCCAAATACCCTCCCCGCCGGCCCCACACCCTCCCCATCGGCAGCGCCAGAGGAGGCTGAAAAGTTGCCCAAACACAGCCCCAGAGAGCACCAACCCCCGCCCCAGCCAAAATCCTCTCCCCGATCCCCGGAGTGCTATTAATCGCGCCAAACACCGCACCGCCGATCGCCGCCAACAAAAAAGCCCCCCAAGACGCCCCCACCAAAACTCCGCCCCACTTCCGCCAAATCTGATTCGGCGGCAAAGTAAAAACCCCCCACATCACCCCAAAAAAACAGCCCCAAATCGAACCAACAAAAATCGCCCCCAAAATAGCACTGCCGCCCTCAGCTATTGCCGAATAAATCCCCCCGATCGCCGCCAAACACAAACTACCCCAAACACCTCCCCAAGCAGCATCCTGAAAAATGCGCTCAAACTTGCCCACGGGAAGCTGAGGCGCAGGAGTCCGACTCCGAGAAGACATCGGCATCGGTAGCAACGGCACTGCGTACTGGCCCAGGGGGCGTGACAGCCCCGTGGAGGGCTGTTGCCGACGCACTGCGGGCTGGGCCACGACAGGCGGTGACTGGGGCTTTTTACGCTTGATTTTTGCAGGCTGCAAGTGCAATCCGTTGCTGATTGCTTGCCGCGAAGGAAACGGATCGCGCCCTTTCAGGAGTTTTGCCCGATCGCACCAAGGGCACCGACTGAGATGATTTCCGTATTTATGCTGACTATTTCTGCTGCAAGTAACTAAAGCATCTTCCGCTTCCCGAATCGCATTCACCCAAGTTTTCGCATCCGGGCGCGCGGAAGGATTGCCGTGCCCTTCCTCAAAACAGCGGATAAACAGTTGCCGCAGCCGGGGATGCAGCATCTCAAAAGGAGGCGCCGCGGGCATCGGGCGGTAGGGAATCCGTTTCGTACCTGTAGGGAAATGGCCCGATCGAATTCTCGCTTCCAAAGACGGTGGTTCATCGCTACCGAGATAGACTCCCGAAAACGGATGCGTACCTTCCATCAGCAATTGAAAAATTAATACCGCTAAACCGAACAAATCGTGCTCTGGAGATCGATCTATATCGCGGAAAGTCTGCCCCTGCAACTCCGGCGGCGTAAACTCCGGTTTCCCCACGGGACACCGATAAACGTAACCCGTATAAGGATCACGGACTTGAAACGAATCCGTGTCTACCAACGTTACCAACGCCGTATCAGTCACAAGAATGTTCGACTCGTTTACGTCACCGATGACGTAACCCCTGACGTGGAGGGCATTTACAGCCGAGGCGAGATTTCTGGCGGTACGGTGGAGGTAAAGATAGCTAAATAGCGGTTTTTGTTCGCGCCTGGTTTTGGGAGTGTAGAAAGTGTGTACCGGCATCACTTTGTTGACGCGCGGCATCACAAAACCAACGATTTTTTCTCGCCCGCCGACAGTATGCAGCAAATCGATCGGCCAAGCAATGGAAGCGTGTCCCGGTTCCGCGATCGGCGCATCCGGCGGCATACTGAACATGACTGTGAGTTTGTCGCCGTCTTCGTCTGTCGGTTTGTGGTAGATTTTTGCTACAAGGGACGAGTCTTGGGCGATCGGGTAGATGCGACCTTCACCCCCACTGGCGATCGCGGTTTTGGTGTCGATCGCAATCAGTTGTCCGCTAAATTGGCGCTGCAACTGCATAGAATTCCGTTATGGGATACAGGATTTGGAAGCCATCACTTAATAAATTTGACTTGCCCATTAAATCTTACCCTTCTTATGACTTAGGCACGGGTGAGGAGAGACCGAGTTTTTCACCAAAAGACGCATTGCAGCCCGCAGATTCGGTAAAAAACCCGATTTCTTGGGTGGGAGTGGGTAAGCCCTGTTGCTGTTAGTGGGATGGGCGTCCCGCCCGTCCATCCATTAGTGGGATGGGCGTCCCGCCCCTCCGCGCTATCCAAATTAAATATGAACCAGCTTCAAATCCACCGACAATAACAACATTTTATCCTCAATTTTTTGTCTGACCGCCGGTGTCACCTGACAATTATCGCTGTTGAGGCATTCCACCAGCAAGTTGTGGGCATAGTAATACTGTTGCAGCAAAGTTTTCTGTTGGGGGCCCAAATATAAATTGTAGCCGATCGCAGTTTTGAATTTTGCCAGCCAACTGCAACCGCACTCTTTGCGCCACTTTTTCCAGTTTTGCAAATCTGGCATCTCAGTCTGAAATTGTGCCAGCAATTGTTTAAGTTCTGGTTCAATATCCAGCGCCCAAATGCCAACCAAGATACACGCCACATCCTCATTATCAAAAGCCAATTTCAGAGACTCATCAACCTCCGCAAATTCTACATTTTTTCCAGCCTTTCCCAAACAATTCCGCAACTGGCGAACTTTCGATATATCAAACTTCAGACTCGGATCGAGGACACGAGTCAAAGCCAAATCGAGCACGCAAACTAAGGCAACATAAAAAGCGCGAATTTCCGCCGGTTTTAAATTCCTTTGCACTAACTGAGACTTGTGATTTGCCCAGCTTAGCAACTGCTGCAAAGTTTCATCTTTAGCCACCATACTGTCTAATTTTTGTTGCATCAGCAGCAAAAGTTCGTCAGCAGGTTGCAAAATGCTGACAACTCTCACAAATTCATTTTTCCACTTTTTGTCTGTAATCCGGCTGACCAATTCTGGCAGCGATTCCGGGTTCGCACTGTCAATCACATATTCTGGTTGAGTTTCGCTTTCCTCTAGCAGTTCGTCAACTGCGGTTTTGATAAAGTTATCCACCAACCAGTCGCGGGTACGCGAGAAATTGCTTTCCAACTCTAGGTAATGACTGCCTAATTTAGCCTTAAAGTCTTTGGGAAAAATCTCTTTGGCCACTAACATATTTTTCCAGCGAGTTAGCTGGCTGGCGTTGCGTTCGGGAAAGCGGTTGTACAAATAGTCGATCGCGATCGCATCTAGAATATCCGCGCCCAGGATTTCCCGGCGTTTCACCTCGTTTTCGGGCCCTATTTGTCGCCGCCCAGTTAGATCCCCATGCTGCCCAACATTTGGTTCAATCAAGTGCTGAATCAGCCAGTTTCCCCCACGGAAAAAATCGCGATCAAACTCCAAGTAAATCGCGCCAAACAAAGCTTCACAAGTCTCAGAAAAAACTCTATTGTACTCGCTTTCTTCTGTTTCTTTCTCATTCCATACGCCCCAACTGAGTTCGTTTAATTTCAGTTTTTGTGCAAAATCCGCAAGTTTTTTGGGTTCTGCAAAACGAGGTTTTAAGGTTGAGATAGCATTGGGATCGACTTGTGGATATTCGCGGTACAGGTAATCGCTAACAACCGCACCGAAAATCGCTCCCCCTAAGAGTGACAGGCGTTTGTACTTAACCTCTTGCCAAGCGGGAGACTCCTCCGGGCGATCGGAGTAATAGCTGGTAGAATAACGGCAATTTAAGGCAATTTCCAGCAGTTTTGTCTGCTGAAAGCTGGGAATGTCGAGCGCTGCTTTGACTGCTTCAATATCTACATTATGTTTAATTCGCTCTAATTCTTCTTCACATTTACCCCACTTTTCCAACCAATCACCGCCCGCATCTTCCACATACAAATCTACAAAATCTACCCCGTAATTCATCCATTCATCCTGCATTTTTCTGGCTGCTTCCAGTTCTTCCCAGACTTTTTGCAAGTTATTTTCAACGGTATGTGTACCTTGTACTGTCATAGTATTTGATTTTGATGTAATTAGATTTTATTTCCAACAATTTCACCGCAATTAAATCAAATCTCAATTCAATTTAGGCCGAGTTGCTAGTTATTTCACTCGATTTATTGCTGCGGTAAATGTTCCCATTGCTTAGCCTTCGTATCAAGCACCTCTTGCCAGTGTCTGGCAAACCCCTCCCGGAGACAGAAAAGGAGAGGAAAAAGCTTGGTCTGTTTTCCCTTTTCCAGAAGCAGGCTGGGGGTTAGGTTTTTGGCTTTGTCGAAAATTGTGCAATATGTGAGTTAGTCAAATTTTTTTTTCACCAAGTTTTTAGCAGTCGAACTATTCTCAGCAGCAGATATGCTTGATTTACGGGAACTTGAGGTAACGACCTGCGGGCAAATTATCACTATTATATAATGCAATGTTAACTAACTGATTCAGGAAATTTGCATCGTTTTTATCATAACTTAAAAATAATCCTCTGTCAATCCCCCAATCTTGAAGAGTTTGTTGCCAATTCTGATATTTTTGTTCAGAGAATTCATCCGAAAGAGTTGTGACTTGAATGCAGAGGGGCTGCTGTTGGCGGCTACTAACGATCGAATCGGTTGCCATAGAAAGATCTGCAACATATCGATACAAAACAGTGCCTTGGCGATCAACAATTCGGGCTGCGATCGCACGAATCACGATATCATCACCCGGATCGAATTTGCCGGCCTTGAGTTTTTGTTTCCATATATAAAATTTGCGATCGTTTTCGCTCAGCCATTTAGGAAATAGATAGCTGTACCAATACCTTTCCCCCGGAGTCATTAACTCAAACGCGGCTTGCTGTTCTCTTTCCGAAGGTAGAGATTGAACTGCCAGCCAAACCTGAGAATCTCGGATAAGCTGCAGCAAAAAAGCCATCACAAATTTTTTAGCCGTTAGCGAACCGGGTTTAACATCTTTCACCCAGCGATTGATTTCATCCAATCTTCTCGCCAAACTCGGATCTATTAGATCTGCGTCGCTAATTAGGGAGTTGAGCTGATCCTTAATCTCTTGTGCTTGCAAATGACGACCTACTGTACACACTAAAGCAGAATTGTTGACACCTCGATTTTATTATAGAACCGCGCCAAATTTTCACCGCTGATGAGACCGCGCTAACAATTTTTGTGGGGTAGGTATCCTGACAGCCCTTGACTTGATTTTTAGGAGATGTCTATTTAATAGTTGCTGCCGATTCCCGCAGGCGCAGGTACAATAAAACCAAATAAACATTCATCAACGGTGAGGCTAAAAATCCGAGTACATTACCCACAAGCTGAGATGCTAGCAAATTTCCCGTCGAACTGATTAATATGAGAATCAAAACTATTGGCACAAAAGCCACCAAAACTATCAGAAAATACGATCGAAATACTAACCACCAGCGCCCTTTTGTTAATTCCCAACTGCTACTAATACTGTCCAGCGCCGAAGAGTTATCAATGACGGTAGCGTAAAATGAAAACATTAAGCGATATGATACATAAAGCCCGGGAATTATTAGTGCAATGCAGCCAGCAAGCACCAGCAGCAAACACATAATATAAGCCCCAAGGAGTTGCAGCAATCTTCTGTTTGCTTGATTGAAAGCCTGACCCACAGTTACGGGATTTTTTGTCAAACTTCGGTAAGTGTAGAAAATCATGGCTCCCGACAACAAAGGAATTGCCACGAACCAGTAGATAATATTGAAAGCAACACCTGCTGAACCTAGCTTGCCCAAACTATTGAGCGCGGCAAATATCAAACTGGGAGAGTTGATTATCAACAGGGGAGCGTATATAGGCCCCGTAGTAGCAAATGTTTCTCGCAACAAGCTTCTGGCACTAATTCGTGGATCTGTCATAATTTTTTATCCGCTTTTTGTAAGTGGAGTTGAACAGACTAAACATTGCTCGAAAAAGTTGCTAACAATAATGTTAAGTCATCATCGGTGCGTTCGGAAACCCGGGGCGATCGCAAAAATGACTCTAACTGCTGTTTCGCATCTTCTTCTTCTTTCCACTCGCCAGAAAACCGAAACAAAGGCGCAAAAAACGGCCCATGTGGCGTGCCTTCTGGGATTTTGAGCGCTAGCATTTGTAAGCCGTCGGAAAATACGGCTAAGTGCCGTAGTTTTTCCCGAAGTACCTGAAATTGCGCTGTTTCTATCGCATTCGGCGAAATCAAAAAGATAGTTTCGTTGATGTATTCCCCGCAGGGAGGTACAGTCAGGGCGATCGCATTTCCTGCACTGTCACCTGCTACCGCCGCACCGTCGCCGATTTGAGCAACTGCGATTAATTCCGGCGTAGCAACAACCGCAATTAAAGTGCAGGCTAAATCTCTCGCAGCCACTTCCCGCAATGTCGCTTCTGCTTCCACCTGCGCCCGCGCAACTTGCAGTGATGCTGTCAAGAATACCTGCCACTCGTCGTCATTTTGAGGCAGCCTTTCCTGTTGCTGGCAAATCGTTTCAACAACCGCTTCCACAGCAATTTTTGCCCCAACTTCTGCGAGTGCTGCGGAGCCCGCACCATCGGCAACCGCTGCCGCTAAAACACCGTTTGGCAAGAGACGCCAGCAGTGGGCATCTTGACAAGGCTGCGATCTTTTTTCGTGGCTCGTACCTATCACCGATGCCGCTACAACTTGCCAATTAAAGGATGAATTCTGCATTAATAACTCTTTAACTCAAAACTTCGTAAATTCACAACTATGCAAAGTCTGGACGGGTTTATTTATCCCTAATTAGGTAGGGCGATGCACACCACACCTGACTTATTATGTAGGGCTATGCACACCGCACTTACCGCTGGTCACTTACTAATGACCAATGATCAATGAGCAATGACTAATACCTAAACAGTTCCCCATCCGGGTGGTGGCAATGCTACTTGTTCATCAATTTTTGAGTGAGAAACTCTCTGCATACTAGCCGAAAGCCAGATGAACATCTCTCTAAAGTCTAGTCCTCTCAATTTTACAGGCGTGCGCTCGACAATTTGCGCCAGACGGGTGATATTAGCACCTTCCACTCCGACTGCAAAAAATGCCACGCGCTTATTAATTTCTTCCTCTTTAATCCGCTGTGCTGCTATTTCCACAACATCGTCTGATTCACCTTGAGGTTCGCCGTCGGTAATCATAAATACCCACGGGCGGTAGTAGGTAATGCCGTTGTTGCGGTATTCGGATTTGCGGGCCGCAATGGTATCTAATGCTAGCTGAATCCCTGCGCCCATGTGGGTTTGTCCTTGAGCTGTCAGCAGTGGCGTCTCGAACTGGTCGGCGGTCACGAAGTCTTGCACGACCTTGATATGATTGTCAAATGAAATAATCGCGACTTCGACTCGCTTTTTAGCTAGTTCGTCTTTAATTAGGTCATTCCTAAAAATTTCCAGCCCCTCATTCAAGGCATCTATGGGTGCGCCTTGCATGGAGCCGGAGGTGTCCAGCAGGAGGACGCAGGGACAGCGCGGCTCTGGGTTTTCGGCAAATTCTACGGCTTCGTCTAGTCTCATGGTTCGGGGTTGACCTGGGAGTGGCTCGATTTCTAGGTTTGTTACTTTACTGTATCAAGTCAGTAACAAAATTAAGTGCAAATTGCTAGGGCGATCGCATTTTACCATTTACGTGAATCGATTTTTGATTTTTGATTGTATATTTTAGATTTAAGAATTGGATGTCTGCCGTCAAAAAAACAAATTTCTTCCTGCCTGTGGTAATATAGACTAATAGTATTACTGCAAAATAAGGATAAATCTTATGATTGCAAGAGTCACACAGAAATTAACCTTTGACCAATTCCTTGTAGAATGTCAAGAAGATGGACGCTATGAACTGGTTAATGGAGAAATTGTAGAGATGAATGCGACAAGAAATTATGCTGATGTTGCTAATTTCCTGTTATTTGGCTTCAATGATGAAATCCGGCGACTGAATTTGAATTATGTAGTCAAAAATACCGCCGTTATCAGAACTGTAAGTAAAGCCGGAATCGAACAAGGGCGGAGACCGGATGTCAGCGTAATCGATCGCGATTTGTGGCGATCGAACCGTTCTGCTTATTCTGCCTTACAAGAACCAATTCAACTGGCAGTGGAAGTAACATCAACAAATTGGGAGGACGATTATATAGACAAATTGGACGAGTATCGGCGCCTCGGAGTTCCTGAGTATTGGATTGTCGATTATTTAGCAATTGGCAGCAGGGAATTTCTGGGAAATCCCAAAGTACCAACTGTATTTGTTCACCTTTTGGATGCAGAGGGCAACTATCAAAGAAGCGCGTTTAAAGGTAGCGAACGAATTGTGTCGCGGACTTTTCCCGAATTAACGCTGACAGCAGAAGAGGTGATGAATGTTTAACTTCCGTTAATCAAGCTACCCCGACTATTCTCCCTAAAAAATTACTGAAAATATGAAATCTATTTCTGATAAAAAACTTTCCGATCAAAAAGCTATTAGTCCTTGGAGTTACAAACCTTGGTGGTGTCAGCCTTGGTCGATTCTTTTAACTGGTACTAGCCTGATTAGCGGTAGTTGGTTTTTATTAAAAACTGTTTGGATAACTGTTTTAGTCGCGATTCCTTTATTAGCTTGGATGGGTTTTTTCTTGTTAGTGTGGCCGAGGTTGATGCTGTCTAGCGGAGTTTTGGATGCGGAGGCAGATTAGGTTTTGGTAAGGCGCACCTTATTTTTAGGATAAGGTGCGCGGTCATTGGTGTGAACAAACACGTTAAACCCTCTTTCCGGCAGGGTTTGAAACAACAGCCTCAAAGCGAAAGTCCTCGCTATGAGGACTAATGAGTTCTTCAGTCCTCTTTGAGAGGACTTTCGCTATAAGACAGGGAATTCATTCCCTGGCGGGCTGCCGGGTGAGCGAGAGGACTGGCGGACTAAAAGCTTAAGTTGACACTAATAGTGCGCCCTGCACACCCTACCTTTGAGTGTTTCGCAGTCTAGGTTTGCGGGTAATAGTCTTGAATTGCTTTTACTTCCATCGGGTGAGATTTGAGCGATCGAATTCCCGCTGCTGTCGCTTTGGCACCGGCTATTGTCGTAATAATCGGGATTTTGTAAGTCAAAGCTGTGCGGCGGATAAAGATTCCGTCGGCCCGGGAGTCTTCGCCGGAAGGTGTGGTGATAATTAGTTGAATTTTCTCATTCTTGATCGAATCCAACAAATTCGGCCGCCCTTCGTGCAGTTTCAATTCCAAATCTACCTCTAAACCTTGCTCTCGCAAAACTTTGCGTGTCCCGTGAGTTGCAACTACTCTGAAACCCAATTCTAAGAATTCCTTGACAACGGGTACAACTGCTAGTTTGTCCCGATCGCGCATCGAAACCAGCACAGTTCCCAACAGCGGCATCATTTGTCCGGCACCTAATTGAGCTTTGGCAAAGGCTTTGCCAAAATCGGTGTCAATTCCCATGACTTCGCCGGTCGATCGCATTTCTGGCCCTAACAAGGTATCAGTTCCTGGGAACTTAGCAAAGGGCAATACAGCTTCTTTTACCGAAACATGAGTGGGTATAATCTCTTCAGTAAAACCCAAAGCTTCTAGAGTTTTGCCAGACATCACTCGCGAGGCCATTTTTGCTAAGGGAACTCCGATCGCCTTGGACACAAAAGGCACTGTTCGAGAAGCTCGGGGATTAGCTTCCAAGATGAAAACTTGTTCCCCTTGAACAGCAAATTGAATATTCATCAACCCGATTACTTTCAGGGATTTTGCTAATTCTACAGTCCAGCGGCGGATTGTTGCCAAAGCTGCGTCAGAAAGCGTTTGGTAAGGGATAGAACAAGCAGAGTCGCCGGAGTGGATTCCCGCTTCCTCGATGTGCTCCATAATACCGCCGATCGTCACATTGCCCGTAACATCGGCGATCGCATCGACATCCACCTCGATCGCATTCTCCAAAAACTTATCAATTAAAATCGGATGATCGGGTTCTACCAGCACGGCATAGGTCATGTAACGTTCCAATTCCGTATCGGAATAAACAATTTCCATGGCTCGCCCGCCTAATACGTAACTCGGTCGCACCACTACCGGATAACCGATCCGTTGAGCTACTATTAAAGCATCCTCAAAACTACGCGCTAGACCATTAGCAGCTTGCTGAATATCCAATTCCCGCAGAATCTTTTCAAATCGCTCCCTGTCTTCAGCAGTATCAATTGAATCCGGCGAAGTTCCCCAGATTTTTGTTTGTACATCGGGGTGATTTTCGAGAGCTTTTTGTAAAGGAAGCGCCAACTTCAGCGGGGTTTGTCCGCCAAACTGAATAATTATTCCCTCTGGATTTTCGGCTTCGATGATGTTGAGAACATCTTCTTTGGTTAGCGGTTCAAAATACAGGCGATCGCTCGTATCATAATCCGTCGAAACCGTCTCCGGGTTCGAGTTGACCATAATGGTCTCAAAGCCGTCTTCTCCTAGGGAATAGGAAGCATGACAGCAGCAGTAATCAAACTCAATTCCCTGTCCGATTCGGTTCGGCCCGCCACCTAAAATCATCACTTTTCGTTTGGTAGAAGGCAAAACTTCCGACTCCGGCGCGAGACTGTGGCCCACAGGCGAAATTTTCTTTTCTTCATCGCCCAATTCCCAAATTGCCGCTCCCGCTTCGTAGGTGGAATAATAATACGGTGTAAACGCTTCAAATTCAGCGGCACAGGTATCGACTGTTTTGTAAATCGGAATTACGCCTAACTGTTTGCGGTAAGCGCGGACTTGATCTTCCGATGTTTTGGTGGCGTAAGCAATTTGGCGATCGCTAAAACCCAACTGCTTTACTTCAAACATTGTCTCTTTTGTCAACTGTTCCAACCGCGTTCGTTTCAAGAACTTCTCAGTTTCCAGCAATTCCTGCATTTTATCCAAAAACCAAGGGTCGATTGCTGTGAACTCGAAGATATCTTCCACCGACATTCCCATCATCATCGCGTGGCGAACTGTAAAAATGCGATCGGGATTTGGCGTCCGCAATCCGGCGCGAATTTGTTCCAAACTCGGCAACTTTTCCGGTTTGTCGCACCCGAAACCTGCGCGGCCTGTTTCCAATCCCCGCAGGGCTTTTTGGAAGGATTCGTTGAAGCTGCGCCCGATCGCCATTACCTCCCCAACAGACTTCATTTGCGTTGTCAAAGTTGGTTCGGAACCGGGGAACTTTTCAAAGGCAAATCGGGGAATCTTCGTCACTACGTAGTCAATTGTCGGTTCAAAAGACGCCGGAGTTTTCTTGGTAATATCGTTGGAAATTTCGTCTAGGCTGTAACCTACCGCTAATTTTGCCGCCATTTTTGCAATGGGGAAACCAGTTGCTTTCGAGGCCAAGGCCGAGGAACGGGAAACCCGAGGATTCATTTCAATAACGATGAAATCTCCGTTGACAGGATTGACGGCAAATTGAATATTGGAACCGCCGGTTTCAACTCCGATTTCACGGATAATTTTCACCGAAGCATCCCGCAGGCGCTGATATTCTTTGTCTGTGAGAGTTTGCGCCGGGGCGACGGTGATAGAATCGCCGGTGTGGACGCCCATCGGGTCGAGATTCTCGATCGAACAAATAATCACCACATTATCTGCCAAATCCCGCATTACTTCGAGTTCGTACTCTTTCCAACCAATCAAAGATTGTTCGATCAAAATTTGGGATACTGGACTGGCGTCAATCCCGCCTTGTGCCATTTCTTCAAACTCTTCTTGATTGTAAGAAATGCCACCTCCCGTGCCTCCCATTGTAAAAGCAGGGCGAATAATTAACGGATAACTGCCGATTTGGTGACCAATTGCTTTGGCTTCGTCGAGAGTGTTGGCAATTCCCGAAGGGCAAACTGCGACCCCAATTCGCGCCATCGCTTCCTTAAATAATAGCCGATCTTCTGCCATTTCAATTGCTGGCAACTTAGCACCAATCAACTCGACGTTGTATTTTTCTAAAACGCCATTTTTAGCGACTGCAACTGCTAAATTTAGCGCAGTTTGACCGCCCATTGTCGGTAAAATTGCTTGAGGTCTTTCTTTAGCGATGATTTGTTCGAGGATGGCTGGCGTTAGAGGTTCGATGTAAATGCGATCGGCAGTTTCCGGATCGGTCATAATCGTTGCAGGGTTGGAATTCACCAACACTACTTCAAAACCTTCTTCTCGCAAAGCTTTGCAAGCTTGTGTTCCTGAATAGTCAAATTCGCACGCTTGACCGATAACAATTGGGCCGGAACCAATGAGAAGAATTTTTTTTAAGTCTTGACGACGGGGCATAGGTTCGTAATTAGTAATTGGACAAGGTGGAGGATTAATTTGATATTTTGCCTCAGTCTTAGAAACAGGCTTTCTAAGCTGTTCCCCCCAAAGCTTACTCAAAATAGTGCAAGTTTTGTTGTTAATTTGAAATTGTGCACCATTATCAGCATTTTGGAAGCAGAACCTCGCAACTCCGGCTGACAGACACCCCCAGCTAACCCGAAATATTGATGAGAAAAGGGTGCAGTCGATCGGTAAATCAAGACTATTTTAAGTGTTGCGGTCAAATCGTGTTCTAAAATACACAATCCCTGTATTCCGCCGGATTAATCATTGTAGAGACTTCAGCCAAGGCGTGTCCTGACTGTGGGGAACGGATAAAATTAACGGGGTTGGATGATGAAATTTCCCGTAGCACAGGCGAGGGCGGGACGCCATCGCCCTCCGAGGATGTGACAATCCGAGATCCAGCCATGTAGGTGCGGCGATGGAGGACACGGCAATGCCGTGTCCCTAGCGTATTTCAGCCTATTGTTAAGCTTTGCGCGATCGGCGAATGAGTACACTTATAAATTGTCCCGGCTTTGCACCTCGCTGTGGTGGGGTCCAATCCCCGACGGCGGCAAATCCCAGTCGGTACAAGGTGTGGATGGTGTCTAACACGGCTGCGCGGGAACCGACAACCGTTATCCGCACGACTTCCTGTTCCGATACTGCTGAGTCGTCATTTGGACGCGCGGACAAGTTATCGTCAGGTACGAATTCCTGTGACATAATATGGTCTCCTGGTTTTTGGTTTTCTAGGAAAACCCCAAAACCCAGCCGCCCCGCACGTTAACACAGAGCAGGGCGGCTACAGAGAGTGTTAAAATTCTCCATTAGCCTCCATACTGCTTACTCAGTTTGGCGGTTAGCTGTCCATTGCTGTTGGTAGCAGCTTTGGGCAGTGCAACTAGATTTTTGAGCGACGTGGGCTGCTTCCTCTTTGAGCAAAGCAGCCTTAATTTCACAGCGTAGCCGCATAGGGGGGCCGCCGTCAATCAATTTATGATTTTGGATTTTAGATTGAGATTTTTCTCCAACACCTCTCGCACTCTCCCCCTCTCGCACTCTTCCCCTCTCCCTCAATCCAAGCTACTAGATGAGGGAATGCGCCGAGGAAGAGGTAAAATATGGAATCGTTCCAAAAGCTTAAAATCAAAAATCTAAAATACAGATATGCCTAGAACACAAGTGCGAATATTCCGTGCACCTGCTGCTTGATGACAACCACATCAATTTTAGATTTTAGATTTTAGATTGTCCTCCAACAACTCTTCCTATCTCCTATGCCTAGAACTCCCAGCGAATATTCCGTGCACCTGCTGCTTGAAGGCGGCCACCGCGAAGAAGTGCGTTTCGCAACGCTGCAAGATTTTCAAAAGTGGTACAGCAGTACGCTGGTGCCGAAACAAGATTCAAGAGAATTTCTTAACGTCCCGATTAAAAATATTCAAGGCGAATACATGGTAGTTCGGCCTACCAGCGTTCTAGCAATTCGCGTAGAACCGATATTTACTTCTAGTGTCGAACGATACGATGAATAAGGAAAATAATCAATTGAGTAGGGAAAATTGGAAATTGAGCAAGATTTTTCGCTATCAGCTATTAGCGATCGCCTGTTGCGTTTTGGCGACCGCTTTTTCGGTGCCTGCAGTTGCAGTTCCGTCGCTGCAACCAATTAGTATAAATCAATTGCAAGCGAGTGAATTGGAGTCGATCGCCTTTGACGCTCAAATCTGGGGCGAAAATGGCAAACCGGGCGATAAAGAATTGCTGTTAAGGTCGATCGACAACAGCCTCCGCTATCTCAATACATCGGCCGCCGCCACTGCTTACAGTCGCTATCCAGTAGCAGGAGTTACGCGCGATCGAGTTCGGCGTTCTCTCGATCGATTCCGCCAATTAGTTGTCAGTTCCACAACTCCAGCACAACTTCAGGAATCTGTCAAGCGCGAATTTGTATTTTACAAATCCACGGGCAAAGACGGCAAAGGAACAGTCGCATTTACAGGTTATTTCGAGCCGACTTACGCAGCATCTCGCACGCCTAATTCCGAATACCGTTATCCCCTGTACCGGATGCCGCCAAACATGGCATCTTGGCGGAAACCTCACCCGACAAGATTGCAATTAGAAGGCGAAGATGCTTTGCAGGCAAGTAAAGGATTGCTGCGGGGATTAGAATTAGTTTGGTTGCGCGATCGATTCCAAGCATTTCTCGTCCACGTCCAAGGTTCTGCGAGATTGCAGCTAACAGATGGTAGCGTGATGACCGTCGGTTTTGCGGGCAAAACCAGTCACAGTTATACAGGTGTCGGGCGAGAATTAGTTAAAGACGGAAAGTTTACTTTAGAAGAGTTAAATTTGCCGAAACTAAAGGAATATTTCACCAACTTTCCCGCAGATATGAACAAATATTTGCCGAAAAATGAAAGCTTTGTATTCTTCCGGGATACTAATGGAGTTCCAGCCACAGGAAGCATTGGAGTGCCAGTAACTGCCGAAAGGTCGATCGCCACCGATAAAGCTTTAATGCCCCCCGGTGCACTAGCATTAATTAGTACAAAACTTCCTTATCCGAATGCGGCGGGACAACTAGAACAAAACGCCGTGAATCGGTACGTTTTGGATCAAGATACCGGCGGTGCAATCAAAGGCGCGGGGAGAGTTGACGTATTTATGGGAACGGGAGATTTAGCGGGCGATCGGGCCGGTTTTATCAACTCAACAGGAGAACTGTATTATCCGCTTTTAAAGTAGATTAATTCTACTTTATATGATTGTTTGCTGTGGGTCGAATCCCGGACACGGCACGGCGCCGTGTCCATACAGATATCGCCGGCAATCAATATGTAATCTATTTTTGATAATTGCTATAAAATAGAAAATACCCCACCCTCCCAACGTCACAAATGCTAAACAAAATTCTGCAATTCTTCAAACGACTAATTCAGCGAATATTCGGATACCCAACCCCACCCACCCCACCGCCGGGAAATACCGCCATCCGCCCAACCTTAACTGACGCTGAATACGAGTCGAAATTCATGGAAATCCTCGAAGGGGTGAATGCCGGCTGGAGTCGCGGGGATGTAGCGGGATTCTTAATCGCAAAACGCCTTAAAGATGGTGAATTGGCGGCTTGGTTGCGACGGTTCGGGACTCGATTGTTAGAGGGGGAAAACCTGCAGGGCGGGCACGGGGGCACCGCCCCTACGGATGCTGTGGCATCGCTTCAGGAATTGGCGCAGCGGCTGGTATTGTTAGGTAGAATTGGCAGCGGGGAATTGTCAGAGGTGGCGAGGCAAATTGGGCGGGAGATATTGACACGGTTTCCGCTGCCGGAGGTTGAGGAGGAGGATACAAAGGGGAGGGTGATTGAGGCGGTGTTTGTTGGGGATGGTTGGGGTTTTTCTGGGGAAGCGAACCGCAGAGGCGCTGAGGCTGCGGAGGAAGAATTGGAAGTTAATGTAGAGGCTGAGGCGTGGTGCGATCGAGGTAATGAGCAGTATAATTTAGGAAGATTTGAGGAGGCGATCGCATCTTATAACCAGGCAATTGCTCTCAAACCCGACTATCACGATGCTTTGCACAACCGAGAGGTAGCACAACGTAAGTTAGGCGAAATTAAATAGGCGAACTGGCTTTTGTATACAATTTTTACTAGGTATTGCGAGCGACATGATACTATTAAAAATTAAGGGTCGTTTTCGGAACCAATTATCATACATTTAAAAGAGAAGTTTGAGGACTGAAGTCCTCACTACAAACTTAATTTGTAAGCTGTGCTAGGGACACATACAATAGGTTTATACTATTAAAATTAGTCCTAAATTATTGCATCCAAAATCCCAATCGAATGACACAAGTAATCGGCATTGACTTAGGCGGAACCGCAATTAAACTCGGCAGATTTAGCGAAGACGGCATTTGTCACCAATCCTTAACTGTTCCAACCCCTCAACCCGCAACCCCAGAAGCCGTTTTAGCCACGATGACCGATGCTATTTTACAACTGAATCCGGTCGAAAATGCTGTAAGTGCGATCGGCATCGGCACTCCAGGCCCGGCAGACGCCGCCGGCCGCATAGCCAGAGTAGCAATTAACCTCAAAAACTGGCATAACGTCCCCCTCGCTGACTGGGTGGAAGCTAAAACCGGACTGCCGACAATATTAGCAAATGATGCCAACTGTGCCGGATTGGGAGAAGCTTGGTTGGGTGCAGGAAGGCACTTTAAAGACCTAATTTTAATCACTTTAGGTACAGGAGTCGGCGGTGCAGTTATCTTAGACGGCAAACTATTTGTAGGTCATCAAGGCGCGGCTGGAGAACTAGGATTGATTACTATAAATCCCGACGGCCCGGAGTGCAACAGCGGCAATCGCGGTTCTTTAGAACAGTATGTTTCGGTGCAAGCCATTCGCCGGGAAACGGGTTTGGAACCTATAGAATTAGCAAATTTAGCTAAGTCTGGAGATGCCCAAGCTTTAGAATTTTGGCAAAATTACGGGCGCTATCTGGGTATCGGTTTGGCAAGTCTCATTTATATTTTGACGCCGGAAGCTATTATTATCGGTGGTGGAATTAGTGCAGGTGCAGAATTTTTCTTGCCGCAGGTTCGAGAAGAAATTGAGCAACGTGTACTGCCGAGTTCTCGCGAAGATTTACAGTTATTGGTGGCTGAATTGGGCAATCAAGCAGGCATGGTAGGGGCAGCAAAATTAGCTTGGCAGCTTGTTCAATAGTTAAAATTTAAAAAATCAGCGCATTTTACTGCGCTTTTTTAATATCTAAAATTAGGGTGCAACCTAAGCACTTTAGATCAAAAAAAATAAAATGAATGTGAGGAGTTACTAAACATAGTCTCCGTTCATCCTTCATTGTTCATGCTTCTAACTAATGACTAATGACTAACGACTAATGACTAATTACTGCTTCATGGCAGAGATTGTCCAGTCGTATTTTTAATGTATTCCTGAATTTCTTGATAAGTTTCCGGGTTGCTTTGGCGGAGGATAATAATATTAGTTGCGCTGTCAGGCAGGCAAAAGCTTAGCCGACCGTTCTGTTCGCAAGCAAAAGAGCTAATTCGACTCATATCGATCGCAAATTCTTTGCGGTCATAATGAATTTTAATCCACGAACCTCTCGAATTGCGATCAATGGTTTTTTTGAGGTAATCGAGAACTTGCTTGTAAGCCTCATAATTGCCTTGGGGATTGAGGATAATCGGCTGACTGCTATTAGGCAGCCAAAAGGTGAGACGCTTGTTATCCAGTTCGCTAGAAAAAGCACTAATAGTGTCAAGGTCAATTATGTATGTACTTTTCTCATAAGTAATTTTGCTCCAATAAGCCACAAAGCCTCCTCAAACCTGTGTTTCCTGGTATTTTAGGATAGTTTGACAACTCCTACCATTTTAGATTTTAGATTGTAGATTTTAGATTGGGCATGACTGATGACTATCTGGGTTGGGAAGTTGCCTAAACTTGCATTCTTTTGGGAAACTGGTATCACCCTTGAAATCCGTAAAAAGTTAAGTAAAAATATCAGATTTTTACCTTCTGCCTTCTGCCTTCTGCCTTCTGCCTTCTGCCTTCTCCCTTGCGGTACTAGCCCCCCAGCCCTAGTATAGGGGTTGGGGGGTGAGGTCTTTCACTCGTTGAGAATGCTGCCCGATATCTAGTCCGATAAGTGCGACCCCTATCAAATCCTATTGGTCTGTTGGGCGGGTTTTGTAATGTCCATTGTCGGGGCGATTTGAATATTGTCTACTCTGAACCGCCCCTACAGACATCTAATATATCAGAACTAATCGATCGCACATGATATCAGATCAGTTTGCGACAACTTTCCCGGCCACCAAGTCGCGACCCTCATCTTCTAAAACATCCTGCTTTCCCTGGATGCTAGCTGCCTGGATAAACCCTTGAAACAATGGGTGGGGGGTGCTAGGTCGAGATTGGAATTCGGGGTGAAATTGACTGGCTATGAAAAAAGGATGGTTGGGCAATTCGATCATTTCTACCAATCGGCCGTCTGGAGATGTACCGGAGACGGCATAACCTGATTCTAAGAAAAGATTGCGGTAGGCGTTGTTGAATTCGTACCGATGGCGGTGCCGCTCGTAAATCACTTCTTTCTGATAAAGTTTGAAAGCTAGCGTGTCTGGGTTGACACGGCACGGATACAAACCCAGTCGCATTGTACCGCCCAAATCGACTACATCTTGCTGTTCTGGCAATAAATTAATTACCGGATTTGCTGTATCCGGGTCAAATTCAGCGCTGTTGGCATCTTTGAGTTGAGCGGTGTTGCGCGCCCATTCAATCACAGCACACTGCATCCCCAAACACAATCCCAAAAATGGAATTTTGTTGTGTTTAGCATATTCGATCGCGGCTATTTTGCCGTCAACTCCCCGAACCCCAAAACCTCCCGGTACAAGAATGCCGTTGATATCTTTGAGATAATTATCGAGGTTTCCCGATTCTAAATCTTCTGAGTTAATCCAGTGCAAATTCAGGTCGCAGCCGATGGCAATTGCCGCGTGCCGCAAAGCTTCAACCACCGAAAGATAAGCATCGTTCAACCGCACGTATTTACCAACTAAAGCAATATCAATTTTGTGATTTGGACTGTAAAGCCTGTTGACTAAAGTTTGCCACTGATGTAAATCTGGCTGGCGATGTTCCAGTTGCAGCAAATTGATGGTTTGTTCCGCCAAACCCTCCTGTTCCATCATCAGCGGCACTTCGTAGATACTTTTGGCATCTTGAGCGGTGATGACACATTCTTCGGGTACGTTGCAGAATTCCGACAATTTCTGTTTCATGCCCAAAGACAGCGGGCGATCGCACCGACAGACTAAAATATCTGGTTGAATGCCGATCGACCGCAATTCCTTCACCGAATGCTGAGTCGGTTTAGTTTTCATCTCCCCAGCCGAAGGAATCCAAGGTATCAGCGTGACGTGCATATACACAACATTTTGCCGGCCGACATCCTTGCGAAACTGGCGAATTGCCTCCAAAAATGGCAAAGATTCAATATCTCCCACCGTTCCGCCGATTTCCGTAATCACGACATCGGGATTAGTATTTTTGGCTACTCGGTGAATTCGCTCTTTAATCTCATTAGTGATATGCGGAATCACCTGCACCGTGCTCCCCTGATACTCGCCCCGGCGTTCTTTGTTGATCACCGCTTGATAAATGGAACCCGTGGTGACGCTATTGAGGCGAGACATGGAAGTATCGGTAAAACGCTCGTAGTGCCCCAAATCCAGGTCAGTTTCTGCACCGTCTTCCGTCACGAAAACTTCTCCGTGCTGAAACGGGCTCAGAGTGCCGGGGTCAACGTTAATATATGGGTCTAGCTTCAAAATCGAGACAGAATAGTCCCGCGACTTCAATAGGCGGCCCAAGGAAGCACCGACAATACCCTTGCCGATGCTGGAAACCACGCCGCCAGTCACAAACACAAATTTGCTCATAGGATTTTCGACTTTAGATGTTTCTGTTTCTAGTTAAGGTAACACTCAACTCTAAGAGCTAAAATCAAAAATTGTCCAGCAGTGTTTGACCATTTATCAAATACGGCTGGGGATAGGACGAGTGGCCCACGACCTCGATCGGGCGGTTTGCAGGGGTTTTGAGCTGGTGGGCCAATTTCAAAACGGTTGATTGTTCATCAGTGCGCTTTGGGCTGATGAACAATCAAGGGCGATCGATCTTCTGAGAAAACCACCTTCACCCAGGCTTTTTTCCCTTCCTCACAAATATGTCTGTAACCGATCTGTCACATCTGACACACTGGCCAACTCTAAAACTGCCTCTCCTAAATTCTCTAATTGTTCAGCGGATAACTGACTGATGCGAGTTTGAATCTCCGACGACAACGGACCGACACGGCGCTCCAACAGCCGCACAACTAGCTCCAACTTTCCTTGTTTGATGCCTTGTTCGAGGCCTTGTTCGATGCCAATTCTGGTAGCTTTGGTAATTGCACCGCGCTGGTCTTGAATGAAAATTTCTCGCCTTTCTAAATCTTCCAATTCATCAGGATCGAGATTCGCTTCATTCGCAATTGCAAAAGCCTGCCGCAGTTCCGGCACATTTCCCAACTCTTCGGGAACCGACCGTAAAATTTGAGCAGTTTTCATGAAATATATCCACTTATCTGTCAGCGTTTCTAACTCCTGTAATGTCTTGTCAAATTTTGGCAACTCAACAAACACAAGTTCAAATTCATCAGCTAGATAGTCGGTTAAAAAAGTTTTTTCTTTGAAAACAAAGCGCGAAATCACTGTTTCCAAATGCTCAAACATTTGAAAATCGGTAATCGTCAGAGCAATCACAGGGTTTAACAAGCTGTAACGGCTTCCTGTGGTTAGCTGCATCGAATAAGCTTTAGTGGCATTGTATAAAATCCGCTTCTCGAATGACTCTACATTCAATACTTGCATTTCAATAATTACCGTTTTGTTGCCATCAATTTTAGCTTTGACATCCAAGTAAGTATCTTTGACTCCTTTGATTTTTGGAGCTAAATAAGGGTCAATAATTTCTAAGTCTTCGATGACTGGCTGTGCTTCGTAGAGCATGGCATTTAAGAAACTAATCAAAATGTCCTTACTCTCAGCAGACCCGAAGATTTTTTTAAAGGCAAAGTCGGTTTTGGGATTGATAAAATTCATGGCAATTTCAATTTATTAGAGCTTGAGAAGTTGAGGTTAGAGTTATTTAATTATTTAACTATCATACAATCTTCTAGGTTGGGTTCGCGGACGATCGCCCCAACCGACCTCACCCCAATACGGATGGAAGCCCACAGCAGTCTAGACAAAAGTTCCAGTCCCCGATTAGCGCCTGTGGAGTCAATCAAAAATCAGCCCTACGCGCTCAGTCATTTTTCCCAAAAAGCTAACTCAGGAACGTTTCGGCAATGGTAAAGTCATGGTATACAAAGCACCTCAAGTCTGCTAAAAAAAAACAGCTATGAAGTTTGTCTGCCTTCTATCCCCTCAACGGTTGCTTTGTACTGGTATGGCATTGCTCGCTGCGATCCTCTTCGAGGGCTTCGCTAACGAGTGTAGCGCGTGGCTCGCTCCCAATGCAGCGCGAGCAAAAGATCCTGGGGAAAATTATTCGTCTGTGTCGCCGAAAATCCTCGCTAGTAACGATGTTAATTGCAATGGCGGACGATCGCCCAAAACTAGCTGTCGAGTCGGCGGTTTGTTCGTCAAAACTCCCAATACGACTCCAGAACAAGTCTTTCCTCTCAAGCAGACTGAAGTTAAAGCCAAAATAGCTGGCAATATCTCCCGCGTCGAAGTTGTTCAGAAGTTTGAAAATCCTTTTCCTGAATCTATAGAAGCTGTTTATGTATTTCCTTTGCCCGACGAAGCGGCGGTGGATGATATGGAAATTAAAATAGGCTCACGAATTATTAAAGCTGATATCAAACGCCGCGAGGAAGCTTTGGAAATTTACGAACAAGCCAGAAAGCAAGGCAGGACTGCGGGTTTGTTGGAACAAGAACGCGATAATATTTTTACTCAGTCTCTCGCTAATATCAAACCAGGAGAAAAAATTGAAGTTACTATTCGCTACACGGAAAGTCTCAAGTTTGCTGGCGGCGATTACGAATTTGTGTTTCCAATGGTGGTAGGGCCGCGCTATGTTTCGAGAAATTCGACCCCTCCCAACCCCCTGGGGGTTAATACCGACGCCGATCGCATTAACCCGCCTGTTTTGCCTCCGGGAACGCGATCTGGTCACAATATTGCTGTGTCGGTAGAAATAGATGCCGGAGTTGCGATCGGCGATGTCCGCTCTACTTCTCATCAAATTACAACTGACCGCAGCGGCAATATTGTGCAAGTCCAATTAGCCAATTCAGACACAATTCCCAATAAAGATTTAATTCTGCGCTATCGAGTCGCGGGCCAAAATACTCGGGCAACTATTTTGACTCAATCGGACAAGCGGGGCGGTCATTTTGCTACTTATATAATTCCGGCATTAAACTACAAAACTAATGAAATTGTACCTAAAGATGTCGTGTTTCTGATGGATTCTTCCGGTTCTCAACAGGGCGAACCGCTGGCAAAATCTAAGGAGTTGATGCGCCGCTTCATTCAAGGGCTCAATCCCAACGATACTTTTACTATTATTGATTTTGCAAACACTGCCAAAGCGCTTTCAACAACTCCTTTAGCAAATACTCCAGAAAATCGACAAAAAGCAATTAATTATATCGAAAAATTGCAGGCTAACGGTGGCAGTGAATTGTTTGACGGCATTCAAGCAGTGATGAATTTTCCGGCGGCGGCAACGGGAAGGCTGCGGAGTATTGTATTAATTACTGACGGTTACATTGGTAATGAAAATGAAGTGCTGGCTCTGGTTCAGCAGAGCCTGAAACCTGGAAATCGACTTTATAGTTTTGGTGTTGGCGGTTCGGTGAATCGGTTTTTGCTCAACCGTTTGGCGGAAGTGGGAAGAGGCACGTCTCAGGTAATTCGTCAAGATGAACCGTCGGCAGAAGCAGCAGAAAAGTTTTTTCGGGAAATTAATAGTCCGGTATTGACTAATATTCAAATTAGTTGGGAAGGAATGGGGGAAAAACCGCAGATTTATCCGATCGCGCCCCCAGACTTGTTTGCGAGTGGGCCATTGGTTTTGTTTGGCAAAAAGATCGATCGAGCCTCCGGCCAACTTCGCATCCGCGGCACTCTTGCGGGCGGCAAAACTTACGAGCAAGTTTTACCTGTTAATTTTGCTCAATCCGTCGGCGGGCGACAGCGGGAGTCAACTTCAGTCGCAGCAACGGCTACGGATTTTGGCAATCCGGCGGTAGCTCAACTTTGGGGGCGATCGCGCATTAAAGATTTAATGAACCAAATGTTTGGTGGCGAGACTCAATCTCTGGTGGAAGCTGTGACTAATACTGCTCTGACTTATCGGTTGCTTTCGGAATACACGGCTTTTGTGGCTGTGAGCGAAGAAGTGCGAGTCGAACCAGATGGATCTCGTCGCCGCGTGCAAGTGCCTGTGGAATTGCCGCAGGGTGTCAGCTATGAAGGTATTTTCGAGTCGGAGGGGGCAGAGCAAACTAGGGGCGGCACTCGCAGCGTTACCTCGACTCGCAACTCGGCACCGGTGAGTCCAGCTCCTGCTATGCCGCGGCAGCCCGGTTACGGTGAGTCGCAACGCCCGAAGCCTTTGGCTTCTCGCCTTCAAGTAGTTAGCGCCCAAGGGTTGGATGCCGGGGCGATCGCCACTTTGACTCAATACCTGCAATCGGTTAATCTCCCGGCGGGGGTTAGCGGTGAAACGGTGTGGGAGTTATTGGTACAAGACGGCCGCGTTGCCCGATTGGCGATCCTCTTCGAGGGCTTCGCTAACGACACTCAAACCTCGACGCTGCAAGCAACAGACGCTGTAGAGACTCTCAAGAGGGCCTTGAGTTCCTGGCAACCTCCTGCAGGATTCAAGGGCACGCTGCGCCTGAAGTTGCGAATTACGGTCGAGCCTTAAGCAACGAGTATCTATGTCAAGAAACATTAACTTTTAATTCAAAAATACCGAAAGCGCGATCGCTACCGCGAGGAAGATATAAAATCTTTATTAAGAGATTGCCTTTAAACAGAAAGTGATGTTAATGAAATTTATACCGTTTGAGGCAAATGCTAAAACAGTTTCCTTTCTGAAACAGTTTCCTTTCTGAAACAACCTTAACAGTAAAGATTTCTGGATCGAAACCCCCCAATCATAGAAGGTATGATGCCCTATGGAAGTTAGTGAACTGCTCAACAATTACGAAAAAGGAGAAAGAGACTTTACTGGAGCCGACCTCAGCGGGAAAGACCTCAGCGGAGCAATCTTAATCGGAGTCAACCTTTCGCGAGCTAATCTTTCCGGGGCGAACCTCAGCAGAGCGTTTCTCACCAAAGCAACACTCAAAGATGCACAGATGCAAAGAACAAATCTGACTTTTGCCAAAATGGGCGAAACCCAACTTTCGGGTGCAGATTTGACAAAAGCTAATTTGAGTGGAGCTTTTTTGGTAAAAGCAAAATTGCCCAGAGTAAAGTTAAGCGGCGCAACTTTAACTAGCGCCAACCTGCGGGGTGCTGTGTTGTGGAATGCCAATTTGTGCAGCGCCGACTTGCAATTAGTTAACTTACTGGGCGCGAATTTGACGGGTGCTAATTTTAAGTGGGCTAACCTTTACGGTGCAAGGCTCAATAGTGCAAAACTTTTTGGAGCTCAATTAACCGGAGTCAGTCTGCGGCGAGCGCAGTTGACAGGGGTGAATCTCTGCGGTGTAGATTTGAGTGGCGTTAACGTGAGTGAAGCTAAATTAATGGGAGCTAATTTGGAAGGCTCGAATTTGGCGGGGGCGAATTTCAGCGCGGCTCAGTTGCGTGGGGTAAAGTTGGCGGGTGCAAATTTAACCGGGGCTAAGTTGAGGGGAAGTTGTTTGAGAGGGGCAAATCTGAATTGGGCAAAGTTGTGTCAAGCAGATTTGATGGCGGCAGATTTGAGCGAGGCGACGTTAATAGGAACTAATTTAGATAATGCTTTGTTGGCGGGAGCTATTTTGCCCGAATCTACTAGGCGCTATTTTTCCTTAGCTGGGGCTGGCAGAGTCAATTCTTGGGAAGTTAATGAGATTAATGGTTGATTGTTGACTGATGACTGTTCACTGTTCACTGATGACTATGACAATTAATTTTGGGGTGGTGCTGGTAACTGTGGCATCGGAGCCGGAGGCGGAGAATCTGGCGAAATCTCTAGTTGAACACAAGCTGGCTGCTTGTGTGAGTTTGTCACCAATTCGCTCGATTTATAGTTGGCAAGGCGAGATTCATTCCGAGCCAGAGTGGCAGTTGGTGATTAAAACTGATTTGGCTAAATTTGAGGCTTTAAAAACAAAAGTTCAGGAACTCCATTCCTATGAAGTTCCCGAAATTATTGCTATTCCTATTATCGCTGGCAGCGATGCTTATCTCAATTGGCTGGGACAATCTTTAAGTTTGTAGTCAAGATTTTAGTCCTAAATTATCCAATGAAGAGGGACGGAATTCCATACTAAAAATGGTCAGAAACCTAGGAATTATGACTGGTAGGGCCGATGACGCCGATTTTGTGGCGAAAACTTAGTTCGCCGCCGAACCAGCCTGTAATGCCCAGCAAGGTTGCCACGACGATCGATATGGCTAAACCTGTGTATACGATCGGCTCAGCCGGATTTCCTTGTCGCAACAGCAAGTTAATCAGGGTAAGTACCATAACCGCCACATTGCCGCCCATGTGCAACCAACCGGCACTGCGATCGCGCACTCTTTTAACTTTGAAAAAATCTAAAAAGCCCGTGATTGCTGCCAAAATCCCCGCAGCAAAACCCACACCCATCAGCCAAAGCGAAGCTCTCGCCCAAAACGGATCGCTTGTGAGCCAATAACCGATGTCCGTGCCCGCGGCTCCTACTAAAAAGGCTACCGGAAAGATGACGATGATGGGGTGGATGGGATGGCCTGCAACTGAAAGCGTACTCGTAATGCCGGCGTCGCGATACTCTCTGTCGTCACTTTCTAGAATCGGCGGAATATTGGGATAAGGGGTACTATTTCTTTGATTTGTTTCCATGATTTCTAGCGATAAATTTTGTACAACAAAGCCGTTTTTATTGGATTGAACTTAATCCCAAATCCGTTCGCCATTTTCGTCAACGCGGGCCTGCCGAATTACGTCAGAAATTTCCTCGGCGTCTTTGACGTGGTGCAGGGCTTTCTTTTCCCCATCCGGTTCTTCTACGATCACATAAGTTGGAACTGTAACAACATCTCCCACGATGTCGGGTACGTGGTCTACCGCCAGTTGCTGCGCTTTTTCTTCAATGGTTTGGGGTTCGTCGGAAATACGATCGCCCGGATTGACAGTGCGCTCCATATCTCTGCCCGGTTTGTCGATACTCATAAAAACCTCTCTGGTATTTCTAATTTTTTGCTGACTCTAATTCCTACTATTGAACGAAAAATATCCCTGCACAAACATCTCCCGACGGGTGGAAGTTTCAGTTAGGGCGATCGCAGGCAGCCTCTTCCTGTAGGTAGAGGTTTTTCGATTTGTTCGGAAAAAACTAAGCTAAAATCTAAGCATGATATTTTCCTTCCCTTTGAGTTGCCCATGAAAAGTTACGATTGGATTGTTGTCGGCGGCGGCATTACTGGTGCGGCACTGAGTTACGAACTGGCAAAAAAAGGTTTTGCTGTGCTGCTTTTGGAACGAGATGCCACCATGCAAAATGCTACTCGTTTTAGTTATGGCGGCTTGGCTTATTGGTCAGGGACGACTGATTTAACTCGCCAATTGTGTCGGGAAGGTATTGAACGCCACCGCAATTTATCGGCCCAATTAGATGCTGAGACTGAGTTTCGCGAGTTGGATTTGTTGCTGACAATTGATGCGGGTACTGATGCCGAAAAAGTAGCGTCTAATTACGCGCATTTTGCGATTGTGCCGCAGCTTTTGAGTGTTGCAGAAGCTGGCGAGTTGGAACCTTTGCTGAATAAAAGTGCGATCGCCGGAGCTCTGACTGTGCGTCACGGTCACATTTCCCCGACTGCCACAAATAAAGCTTATTGTCAAGGGTTTCTGCGGTTGGGAGGAACTATAGAATTTGCTGAAGTAATTGGGTTTATAGAAGAGGGCAATCGGATTTCGGGAGTCAAGACGGCACAGGAAAGTTATACCTGCCAAAATACGGTTATTTGTGCTGGAGGTTGGAGTCGGAGTTTGCTGAAAGCCGCGGGTGTTTCTGTGGGAGTTTATTTTACTCGCACGGAGATTTTGGAAACTGCACCTGTGGATTTGAAACTCAGGACTTTGGTGATGCCTGCGGTATTAAAACGTTTTGAATTAGAAGCTAAATCTAGTAAAAATGAGGTGGATTTTCTTTGGGATGAACCTGGTAAAGAGTTGCTGCCACCGATTTTAGATTCGGGTGCAATTCAATTTAATGATGGGAGTTTGCGGATCGGGCAATTGTCGCGCACTTTGAGCGATTTGAATGCTAAAGTCGATCGCGAAACCAGCGAAACGGCAATTCGTGCAGGAATCGGCAAGGTTTTGCCTGATTTGGCAGGTTTACCGGCAAGTTGGCACGAGTGTAGTGTGGCCTTCAGCGCTGATAATTTGCCTGTAGTGGGGCCGATTGCCGATCGCCCTGGATTGCACGTTTTTTCGGGTCTCAGCAATCCTTTGACTATTGTACCTGCTTTGGCTGAGCGATTTGCGAAGGCGGCGGGGGGAGAAGAAGATAGGGCGATCGAACTTTTGTCTCCCAATAGATTTATCGCAGAAGGAAGTTCGGCAACGGATTCGCTCCACGGATGTAACGGATGTCAGGAAGAAGGAAGAAGGAAGAAGGATAGATGACTAATGACTAATGACTACTAGCTACTGACTACTGACTACTGACTAAAAAAGGCAGCGTGACAATAAATGTAGTACCTTTGTCGATCGCACTTTCCACACTTATTGTACCGCCGTGCAGGTCAACGATGTGTTTGACAATGCAGAGTCCCAAACCCGATCCTTTAATCTTGCCTACATTAGCACCCCGTTCAAACTGCTGAAATAGTTTTCCTTGATATTCCGGTGTCATCCCAATTCCCTCATCTCGAACGCACAAAATTATTTGTTGGTTTTCGCAGCTTAGGTCTAAACTTACCTTCCCACCGTTGGGAGAATATTTAATAGCGTTTGAAAGCAAATTAGTCAGAAGGTGGTGCAGTAGTTTGGCATCGAGATTGGCGTGCAGCGGATTTGTGTGACTGCGGAAATGTACTAGGTGTTTTTCGGTGACGATAGGTTGCAGTTCTTCTAAAATAGAATTGCATAAATCCGTCGCATTGATCGGATTTAAGTTTAAGGAAATTTTCCCGGATTCTGCTTTGCTAAGCATTAAAATATCTTCCAGCAGCCCACTCATCTTACTGACGGCTTTTTTAATTCGGTCAACATTTTTATTGCTAGTTCCGGGGTTTCTCTGCAAGTCGCTATCTTCTAACATTTCAGCCGATAACTGTATGGTAGTTAAAGGAGTGTTTAAATCGTGGTAAGCCATTGAAATAAAGCGCGATCTATTTTCGCTTTTTTCTGCTGCTAACGCCATTAATTTTTTCAACATAACTGCTTCTTGATGTTTGCTCAGTGCTATCTTGATAGTGGCGTGCATTTCTCTTTCTTTAAAAGGTTTGAGTAGGTAGCCGTAAGAACCAGTATTTTCGGCTCGCTGCAAAGTTTCGTCGTCAGCATAGGCAGTTGTATAGATAATTGGTATATCTAATTCTTGATTAATTATTGCTGCTGTTTCTATGCCGTCAATGTCGCCTTTGATAACTATATCCATTAAAATTAAATCGGGTCTTAGTTCGTGGGCGCGCTGGATGGCATCCGCTCCTGAAGAAACTATATCGGCGATTTGATATCCCAATTTCTCTAGTTTTGGGGATAAATTTTTAGCAATTAACAGTTCGTCTTCGACAATCAAAATCTTAATTGGTTTTTCGGCAAAACTCATATTCTTACAATCTTTGAAAGTAGTTTAACTCGTTAAATTTTAAGTGAAAGGATGTACCAAATTCTCTGGATATTTCGATGGTTCCTTCTAACTGCTCGGTTAAAGTGCAGACAACTTGAAACCCCATCGAGTGAGTTTTCCGAAAATCTAAGTTTTGAGGAAAGCCAATGCCGTTGTCCTTAACTAAGAGGTTGATTTCTCGATCGCCCGTTTGATAACATTCTACACTAACTGTACCAGTTGTGCCATCAGGAAAAGCGTGTTTCAGCGTATTTGAAACCAATTCATTGGCAATTAAACCGCAGGGAGTAGCGGTTTCAAGATTTAGGGAAATTGGCTCAGCTAATACCTGCAACTGAATTTGGTTGTTGCTAATATTGTAAGAGTGAAACAAATTACTTACCAAATCTTCGAGATATTCACCAAAATTAATTTGCGCTAAATTAGTCGAACGGTACAGTTTTTCGTGAATCAGAGCCATAGAATAAAGGCGATTCTGACTTTCTTCAAACATTTTGCTTACTTGCGGGTCGGCAACTGTGTTCGATTGCAATTCTAACAGACTAGCCACCACGCAGAGGTTGTTTTTGACGCGGTGGTGAATTTCTTTGAGCAAAATTTCTTTTTCTCTGAGGGAGTTTTTTAAATTTGCTTCCGCTTGTTTGCGGTCGTTCAGTTCAGCTTGCAGTTGCTGGTAAAGTAAAGATTGCTGAATGGCGATCGCCAATTGATTCACCAACTGCTGAAATAAATTGATTTCCCATTCTTTCCAATCACGAGGCCGATCGCATTGGTGGGCAATCAGCAATCCCCAAAGTTTGCTGTGCTGAATAATCGGCACTACTAACTTTGCCTTAACTTGAATTTGTTTCATAAACTCCATCACACAAGGTGTAATGCTGGGAGAATCTAGTTCGGAAATTGCAGAAATTCGCCCTTGCAAATAAAGCTGATAACTGTCAGGGGGAAAAACCTCTTCGCCAAAACATCTATCTACGAGTTGGCTGCATCCTTCTGCCACGGCTTCAGCAATGACTCGCCCGCCGCTTTTGGGTAAAAGTTGATAAACCAAAACTCGATCTGCTAATAATACTTGCTGGAGTTCGGCAACCGTGGTGTTGAGAATTTCCTCTAATTGCAAAGACTGGCGGACACGACGGGCGATCGCCTCCACAAGCCGTTCTTGCTCGAACTGCTGCCCCCTAGCGAGTTCGGCGTATTTAGAATTGCTAATATCAGCGGCATAACCAATAATTTCGATCGGAATGCCCATGCTGTCAACCAATAATTTTAGTTCCGTCCTTAGCCAGCGGTAACTTCCGTCTTGGTGTAGAAAACGATACTCGCAAATGCAATTTTTTTCCTCGGATAAATCCAAAAAATTCACGAGAAATTGTGGTCGATCTTCAGGGTGAATCCGGCTCGACCAAAATTTACAATCTGCTAACAATTCTTGGGGATCGTAGCCAACGATTGTCTGAACGTTGTCGCTGATGTAAGTAGTACAAAAGTCCCCCGTCGGTGCGGCGGTAAAAATTACCGCCGGATTAGAACCCAGCAAAAATTGCAGGCGTTCTTTTAACTGCTGAAATTCCATTTCTGCTCGCTTACGATAACTGATATCTTCGATCGCCCCCATACTGTAGAGAGGAATGCCCTCGCGATCGCGGATCAACGTCACCGTCAAGTTTGCCCACATCAGCTCGCCATTCTTCTTAATCAAGCGTTTTTCCCTTTGGAAGCGAGAAATCTTGCCACAGATCAACTGCTTGACTTCCTCTACATCTGCGTGTAGATCTTCTGGATGCGTGAGTTCACTAAAAGTCATGCTAGCCAACTCCGAATCGCTGTAGCCCAACATCTGGCGGTGAGCTTCATTCACTTTGATCGTGCGGTAGTCGCGCACGCTTGCCAAACCAAGCGCGATCGGAGCATCGTCAAATAAGTTGCGAAACTTTTCCTCACTCTTTTGCAATGCAGCTTCTGCGTGTTTGCGAGCGGTAATGTCTCGGGCTACCCACATCACCCGATCACAATCCAGTGGCGAAATACTGGCATCAAACCAAAATAATTTGCAGCCAATTTCCATCCTGTATTCAACTCTGTGGGTTTCCCCAGATGCCAATGTTTGGCGAATGTGGGCCAGGGCAAAATTAGCTTCCGCTTCTGGGAAGATTTCGGCGAGGGTTTTGCCCAGCACTTCCGGAGCAGGTTTGTACAGCAGTTCGGGAGCCGTGGGGGCGATTTTGAGGTAGCGACCGCTTGCGTCGAAAACCAGCACGATATCCGTCATGGCGTTAAACAGCGCCAGCAGTTCGGCTTCGGAGTTTTGAAGTTTTTCTTCGGTCAATTTGCGATCGGTAATGTCGGTGTCAGTGCCAGTCAGGCGTAATGCCTTGCCAGAAGCCGATCGGATCGCGCTGCCGCGGGCAAGTATCCAGCAGGTGCTGCCGTCTTTACGCACCATCCGGTGTTCTACTTCATAAATTTCTGTCACACCCTCTAGATAAGCATTTACTGCTTCCTCGACGGCAACTTGATCGTCGGGATGAACGTGAGACGCCCAATTTTCCATGCGGTTAGGAATCTCTGCGTCCTGATAGCCCAACAAAGCTTTCAAAGACGGAGCAATATAGATTTCGTCGGTTTCCAAATTCCAGTCCCAAACCCCCACTTTGCCTGCCGATACTGCCATTTCGTACCATTGTGTCCGCTGCTGCACTCTCCGTTCTAACTCTGCATTGAGCTGCTGCAAAGCGATTTCTGCTTGTTTGCGATCCGTGACATCCCGGCCTGCTGCTTGATACTCGACGATTTGTCCGCTCTCGTTGAATATAGCCCGATCGATCCACTGCTGCCAGCGAATTTCCCCGCTCGGCAAAATTACTCGATGTTCGCAGGTAAAAATAGGGTTTTCGGGAGACACAGAAGTATATTGCTGTTGAAAAATTTCTCGGTCTGCTTCTGGCAGTAGCGACATGAAGCATTTGCCGAGTAAGTCGAACTGCTGCAGGCCGAAATAACGGCAGTAAGCTTGATTGACAAAAGTTATTTTACCGTTGGGGAGGTAGCGGCAAATCAGTTCGGTTTGGTCTTCCACAATCGCCAGGTAGCGCGCCTCGCTCTGCCGCATGGCATTTTCGGCATTTTGGCGATCGCTGGCTTTTTCTAGTTCACAATTGCCCTCTAACAGTTCGCATTGTTCCTGGAGTTTTGCCACTTGTTGATGCAGTGCCTCGATCCAGCTATACATTGCTGGGCGAATCCTTTTTTCGCTGACTATACCTACTGGCTGACCCCGTTCATCTACAATTGGCAAGCAATCGATCGAGTATTGACAAAATAGCTTGAATGCGGTAGTAATATCTGTAAATTCTGATTCTTGTAAGACAATTAAATTCCGCGTCATTGCCTCGGCAACTTTCATGCCTTGCCATCCGTATTCGACCGCGGCTAAGTTCAGCAAATCTTCCGGGCTTAGCAGTCCGACTAGCTGATTTTCATCGACAACTAAGACGCAACTAATCGATGCTTTTAAAGTTTCGTTTGAGTCGGGAAGTGCAGGGGCATTAGGCAGTGGGCAAGGGTCGATCGCCCGACGCATCAGGGCGATCGCCTCTGGGAGCGAAGTTGAGGGATCAACCGTCACAGGGTGGCGATCGACAGCTTCGTCGGGCGATCGTAAATTGGCCGACAAATTAGCAAGTTCCATTAGTCTTGGTCAAAAAGTATTGCTAATTAACTTTAGCAACACTTTTCGTCATCAGCCAGATGACTGATGACTGATGAGCTGCCTTATTTTATGCCAAGGAGAATATAAGTTTTCATTCTCCCTTTGCCTTTAACTTCAATCATTCCTCGCTCCTGAAACAAATATTTGTGTTCCAATAACTTATAAGTAGTTTCGCTGACTTGAATCCGCCAAGGCAAACCCTGAGATTCCATGCGGGAAGCAATATTTACCGTATCACCCCACAAATCGTAAATAAACTTCTTGATGCCAATTACTCCGGCAACAACCGGGCCGCTATGAATCCCGATGCGGATGCTAAAATATTTATTATGGCTAGCATTAAATCTGGCTATTTCTGCTTGCATATCTAGGGCCATTTGGGCGATCGCGTCTGCGTGATCTGCCCTGGGTTCAGGCAGTCCTCCTACTGCCATGTATGCGTCGCCGATGGTCTTAATTTTCTCTAACCCATGTTGTTCACACAAAAGGTCGAATACTGAGAAAATCTTATTTAGGATCTCCACAAGGTCGATCGGATTCATGACGGCAGACAAAGTAGTAAACCCCACAATATCTGCGAACAAAACAGTCACTTCAGGAAAGTATTCGGCAATAGTAGTTTCGTTTTGCTTGAGGCGTTCTGCTATTGCCTTGGGCAAGATATTTAACAGCAGCTTTTCTGATTTTTCTTGTTCTTCCCGCAGAGCATCTTCTGCTTGCTTGCGTTCCGTAATGTCGTGGTAACTCCAGACTCTGCCGATAATTGTATCTCCCAGCCGCTGCGGTTGCGAATAGCGTTCAAAAAACCTGCCGTCTTGAAATTCCAACAAGTCGTAACTTTCGGCTTCTGGCTGATCGTAAAGCGATTCTATTCTCTCTTGGAATGCTTGGGGGTCTTTGAGTTGGTTCAGGACAAAGGCGATCGTTGTGGCGTCGTCTCGCAGTGCCATCACTTCATCGGGTATGCCCCACATTTCCACAAATTGTCGATTGAAAGTGACAATTTTTCCGCTCCTGTCAATCGCTAAAATACCGTCCGCAGTAGAATCAAAAGTTGCTAGCAGCAGGGACACAGATTTTGCTAGGGCGTCTTCGGCCATTTTTCGAGCAGTAATGTCTCGCAAAATAGCGCGAATTGCTACTAGCGAACCTGCCGCAAATTTACAGCTTATGCTACCTTCTAGCAAAATTTTTTCATAATGTTTAGTAACAAATATTAGTTCAATAGAGTCTGGATATAATGTATTTTCATTGACTGTTTTTTGAGTGATAGCTTGATATAATATATCCAAACTTTCGGGGAAACTGTTCGGATGAATAATATCAAAAACAGTCATTTGAGCAATTTCTGCTTCGCTGTAGCCCAGAGTTTCCCGCCAAGCCCGATTCACATACAAAAAATGACCGTCCGCTCCTATACTTTGAATTAAATCAGTAGCATTTTCAAATAAGTCTCGCAGTTGTTCTTCGCTTTCCCGCAAAGCTATTTCCGCTTGCTTACGCTGGATAAATTGACCGATTTGGCTACCGATTGTTGCCATTGTCTGGAGCAATTCTTCATCAAAATACTGCACTTCGCGACTGAAGAAAATTATCACCCCCAAAACAGACTTTGCAGATTTTTCCGGCTCGTAGCCGCCCAAAATTGGGAAACCAAAAGCTCCGTGCAGTCCTTCTTCAGCAGCAATTTCTCGACGCAGACAACTGTCGCTTTTTGTGACATCTGCAATCCACTGAGAGGAACCGCTGGCCCAAACGAAACCGGGCAATCCTTCGCCAAACGCACAAGTCATTTGTTCGGTAAATTCGACAAATTTAGGGATAGAAAGTGAGCGTTTTGTCCAACTGGCGACACAGCGAAGCAAATTGGGGTCGGACACTGCAGTTATTCTCTTAGTTTCTGACAGCAGTTTTTCCCCAGCTTCTGGCATCCAAAGTTCGGCGGTATCCCATCCCAAACTGTCGCAAATTACGGGGAGAATTGCTGCTATAGCTTTTTTGATTGTTTCGGATGCCGACAGGATGCGAGTGGCGACGTACTGAGTTATTTGTCGCTTGCGGGCGCGCTGTCTATCTGTGACATCGCGGCCGATGTAAACGAAATCTTGAAGGGCGGGCCCAGAGCCAGAAATACCTTTAATGTCAGTCGAAATCGCCGTACAGGAAAACGAAACTGTTAGCTTTTCTCCGGTTTTTGCCGTGCAAATTACTTCCGCGTGAGTTTGCGATTGTTGAGGCTCATCTTGGCTAACTGCTTGCAAAGAGGAGCCAAAAGCAGCAAGAGCGTCTATTTGCTGGCCTACTAATTCTGATTCGCTGTAACCGAACAAATCTTGAGCAGCTTGATTGACTTTTTTAATCTTTCCCGATGCTGTTGTTACCAACAAAACTTCGGCCATTGAACTAATAATTTTTTCAACATAATTATTAGTAGCCGCTAAGGTACTCAATAAAATATCCATTTCATTGGTAGCTTGGACGAGAGTTTGTTCTAAAGCCATCCTGTCGCTTACGTCTTGAAAAAATATAATTAATCTCTGATAATTCTCGTCATTGGTGAACTCCACGATATACATATCAAAATAAAGCCGCGAACCATTTTCTAATAGTCGCGTCATCGCTTTTAATTCAAAATTTGGCAAACGTTTTTCAAAAATATCGATTAAAATTTCTTCAGTTCCCACCAATTCTGGAAAGGGAATGCGGACATCCTTGCCGGCGACTACTTCTTCGGGACAGTCGGCAAACCGCTGCACTTGCAGAGAGATTTCTTGGATTAAAAAATCTTTATCCAGTGCTAGGTACTCCAAGTGGTGGGGAACTAACAGTTTTTTTAACAGGGTTTTCATGTGAGATTCTTAGTAGTGAATGCGCCCTTTGGATCGAATTATCTAAAATCAATCTATTTATCTCTGTTTCTTAAATGGAATGCTGACTATAAAGGTAGTGCCTACCCCTATCTCGCTGGAAAATTCGATTTGAGCTCCGTGCAAATCTACACACTGCTTGACTATGGATAAACCCAGTCCTGTACCGGGTATTTTTCCGACATTTTTGGCTCGATAATAAGATTCAAATAGTTGTTCTTGGTCTTCTAGAGGAATGCCAATGCCGGCGTCTTTAATTTTAAATATAGCTTCTTCATTATTCTGACAATTTAATTCAAAATAAATATGGCTGTCGAGGGGCGAATATTTGACAGCATTTGACAGCAAATTTGTCAAAATGTGCCGCAGCAATTTTGCATCTAGTACGGGCAACTGTTCCGTTTCCTGCGAGTCAGTATCATTTTTTTGCGCGGGCGTAACTAATTCTTGATAAATAAAGTTAATTGTATGATTTTTTCCATAACTAATTTTAATTGATTCTACTAACTCGCTGCAAAAATTTTTTAAGTTGACTGGTGCGGGATAGAATTCGAGTTTTCCGGCTTCGGCGCTGCTGAGTAACCGCACGTCATCTAATAGCTGAGCCATTTGTTGAGATGCTGATTTAACGTGTTGCAGGTATTGTTGTTTTTCCGCGTGGGTGATTTCGTCGCCGTAGTCTTGGAGGATTTTAGTCGCAAATAATACTGTACTTAAAGGATTGGCGAATTCGTGAGCAATCATCGAGAAAAAACGAGATTTTACCTGTCTGAGTTCTTGCTCTTTTGCCAAAGAGCCGCGAATTTCTCTTTCTTGTTGTTTGCGTTCTGTGATGTCCCTGCCGACATAGATGAAATCGTAAAGTTCCTGTAATTCTGTCTGAATTGCCGCACAGGAAAATTCTACCCAAATTTCTTCTCCTGCTTTAGTAGTGCAGACTATTTCTAGTTCTCTACGCAGCTCTTTCTGAGACAAAATATAGCGGTGGCGAGCTTGGTAAATTAATTTTTCTTCGACTACTATTAAAGACAGTGGGTTGCCGATCAATTCTGCTTCGCTGTACCCAAATAACCATTGTGCCGATTGATTGACTGTTTTGATAGTTCCTAATGTTGTTGTCACCAACAAAGCATCGCCCATCGAACGAATAACTTTATCTATATAATCTTTAGAAGCGGCTAAGGCACTAACCAAAAGATTAGCTTCATTCGCCCTCTGAATCAACGATTGCTTCATTACCATCTTTTCGGTGGTATCTTCAATCAAAATTAGCAATTTACTTGGCACCTCTTCTTGTTCCTCTTCATATTTGATAGCCAACATATCAAAGTATAAAGGGCGGTTCTGGTCGGCAAACCGAGCGATACCTTTGACTTCAAAACCCGGCAGCCGTCCCATAATGATAGACATGAGGATATTTTCAATGCCAATCAGTTCGGGAAAACTCAGGCGAGCATCTGCACCGGGTATAGCGTCGCCCGGAATATCGGCATAATGCTGCACTTCGGCGGAGGTTTCCTGAATGATGAAATGGTGATTTACTAGAAAATACTGTGTTTGTCGCGGGCCTAACAGCTTTCTTAACAGTGGATTCATACTTGTTCTACCATTGTGTAAGCTAGTTTGTAGAAAATTTCGTCAACGTCTTTGCCTGTTTTAGCAGATGTCGTGTAAACTCCTATTACTTTGTCTTGACCTATCGAATGGGACATTTCCACTAGCAGCGCCAATTTTTCCTCGTCAATCAAGTCTACTTTGTTCAAAGCGACGATAATTGACCCTTTAGGATTGACTGAAGAATAAAGCTGAATGTGTTCGGAGATTCGCTCAACTGTTTCGGAGCGGCTGACATCGGCAACTATTAAAACGCCGCTAGCTCCCTGCAAGTAAGTCGGTGCTATTCCTTTGAATTTTGTATGTCCTTCTAAGTCCCAAATCAGCAACTTTGCAGTCACGTTTTCCCGCTGTTTGACCCCTTCTAACTCTACGATTTTGCTGGAAATTTTTACTCCCACAGTGGAGAGGTATTGGTCGCTGAATTGCCGATCTACAAAACGGCGGATTAGGCTAGTTTTACCCACGCCAAAATCGCCGATCATACACATTTTTTTAGATATAGCAACTGACATAATTATTTACTTTTTATGGTCTTAGTTATTGGTTCAAATACCACGCATCTGCTTAAAAGTCGTGGTTGATTGGGTTCCACGTCGCCAGGAGGATGGGGGATGCCAACCGTTTGGAGGCGCTTTGGGTCAGCACCTTGCTGCACTAAAGCATCTCGCACTGCTGCGGCACGCTTCAGCGACAAATGTTGATTTGTAGCAAGTTCTCCGCTTCGATCGCTGTGCCCAATTATCTTAATCTGTTTTTGAGGATATTGATCCATGAAATTTTTGACACTGGCGATCATTTCTCCGTATGTTGAGTCTAATGTTGCCATTCCTTGCTGGAAGTAGATGCGGGTGGTAATTTTCAGCGGCTCTAATTTAACTGTGCTAATCACCGATTGAACGCCGGGAATTTGCTTCATCGACTGAGCTATTTTCTGTGCCTCTGCACCGTCTCTAACTGTACCTTCTACAGTCACTTTACGATCGCCATACCGCGTAGAAATAGAAACGCCCTCCCTCTGGTTCAAAACGGCGGTAATCCGCTGCACCTCAGCCGCCGTCAAAACTGGATCTGGGGGGACATCTACAGCTACAATTCTATTATCTAATTGCAATTTCGGTGCAGTTGATGCGGCTATTTTTTCGGCTTGTGACCGCAATTCTTGATTTGGCAACTTACCGCTTAGCTTTAAAGTTTTGCCATCTACTGAAACATCTAAGCGGTAAACTGCTAATTCGGGAGTGGAGGCTAAAGCTGCGACGGCATTTGCTTCGAGGCGGCGCTCAACGCTGCTGCGGTACTGATAAATTCCCCAAGGTACTAAGATTAAGCTCAGGGCGGCTAAACTGATCGCCGCAAGGGCGATCGGAGGTTTTGTTGATTTTTCCCTGGGCAGCGGTTCAAATAAAGTTTTTATACACGGGTGCAGCGACTCCGGTATAGTATCGGGGTCTCCGTTAAACTCGTGAATTAATTTACCGTAATTAAGGATGAGATTACTAACTGTTTGTCGTATTTTTTGGATGAACAAGTTTGGCGGTTCTCCTTTAATCATGACTGCCATGTAGCAGTATCCCGCTACTTCTAGCAGAATTTTTGAGTCGCCGTATTCAATTTGATTTAGTTCGGAAGATTCTCCCGGCTGCACGATACATTCGTTAACAAAGCTGCGAATAGCTGTGAGCATTCCTGCTACCATTTCTGATTCTAACTGGTAGCTTTCTGAGTTTTGAACTTCGGAAATTATCAAGCCTGATGCTTTGTGAATTAAGAAGGCTGCTTGGACGGTGAAGGATACTGATTCTTTGAGGATTAATTCGGCTTCGGAGACTCCTTGTACTTTGGAGCGAATTTTTCGCTGAAATCCTTCGACGCTGATGGCATTTGACACTTTTTCATTGATTGTCTTGATAGCTTCTGCCATGTATCGGGAAATTGTACTGCCAATTACGGGATAGAGCGCATCCACCATAGAGTCGCGTTCGAGTTTTATTTGGGCTGTAATCGCTTTGCCCATTTCCGGGGCGAGGGCTTGGGCGATCGACTCTTGGTCGAGGCGAATTTGCTCTTTAATTGCCAGACCAATTTCGGGGGCGATCGCCTTAGCAATATCCGCTGGCGAATTCACTATTTGTTGAGCAAGTGCGTCGGGAAGCAGCTCAGCTATTGCCGAACTCATTGCCGACTTGTTTTCGTGAGTTTTTGCCCTAATCACTTCGTCAATAATTGGGACGATGGCGTTGACAACTTCTTCTCTGGAATCGGCAATTTTGCGACTGAGAATTTCTGCGATCCAAGGCAGCATCAACTCAATCAACTCTTGGGGCTCGTAGATTTGGTGCTCCAATTTTTCTAATTTATCGTCGATTGTTGCCATCAGGTGGCGCACCCCCGGCAAATCGTTTTCTGCCAGCAAACTTTTCACTTGCTCGATATCCGACATTTGCGAGCCGAACATCAGATTTTGCAGCCTTTCCATCGCGCTATCGGCTTCATTTAAGTCCTGTTTAATTTGGCCTAATATTTCTCCTGGCTGCGATATCGGTGTGGGCTGTTCTACCAAGTTTGGCATCGATTGAAGCGAAGCAACCACCGGATCTAAATATCCAGTTTCTGGTGGCTCTGAGACTGGGGAAACTATGGGGTTATCGGGAATTTCCGAGGATGTTGATTCGATTTCGGGAGGGGAAACATCCTGTAAATGCCGATCGAACTTGTGGGATTTTTGAGCCTGTACTTCCTGTAGAGAATCTTTGATTGTCAAGTTAGACAATTCTGCGACAGGCTTTGATTCCTCCTCCAAATCCGGCTGGGCGATCGCGGAAACATCTATAGTTTTAGCTGAGGAATAGTCTTTTTCCAGTTCTGAAGTGTTGATTTTGTGAGTAGCGAAAAGCAAGCTTTTGAGCTTGTCTGCAACAGCCAGGGAATCGCCCGACTCCGGTTTGCGATCGCCAGTTTCGGGTACACTCGCTGCAACTTCCTCTGGTGCTTGCTCAGAAATACCCAACAAATCCATCAACCCGCCGAGGGCCCCAGCTTGATTATTTTCGCCACTGCTGTCATCTTCGGACTCTGCATTTTGCTGGTTGGAACCAGCAATAATTTTGAGATCGACTAACAGATTCAACAAGGGTTCTAGCTGGGTTGCTGCATCGGCAGCAGACTCGTCAGGTTGAGAAACAAAACCCTCTAACTCATTTTCGTCAGCCGGATTTTCTTTCGGTAAAGCCATGCGTTATTATCCGTTATGGTGGCGCTCCGGCAACAGAAATTCGGTATTTAACTTATTATCCGCAACGCCTTTAAGTTCGGGTACAAATTCTGTTCCTTTGAGCCTCATGCCGAGTTCAAAGAGAATTTCTGCCATGTCGTCTCTAGAAACTTTAACATCTCTGAGCATGGAAAAGCGCCGATCGAGCTCTTCAAAAACCTGTGTTTTCAAAGTGCGGGTTTCTTCAGATAGTCGCTCTCTGGTTTGGGAGAGTTCGTCACGAAGCGAACTGGTTTGATTGTCTATCGCCTCGTCGAGGGCTTCCATGCTGCTGGAGAATTTGCGGTTAATGCGATCGACTTGCTGACGGATGTCTGCGCTTTCTTCTTGGGTGTTTGAGGTGAGCGATTTAACTTTCTTTTCTAACGAATCAACTGCCGCCTTCATTTCTGCGGACAGAACTGTTTTCACCTGTTCAATGCGAGTTTGCATATCTTGCTGCATCATCGACAAGTCGGAATCTATTTTATCGAAGCGATTGTCGTATTCTCTAAGCTGCGCTCCGAAAATTATATCCCGGATCTGGTCGATATTTCCCAGCCGTTCGCGCATTTCTTCTTTAGTTATTTCGGCCATGCTTGTACCTATAATTTCCGCAGATTGTGGGTTTAAGAAGTGTGCTAGTGATTTACGACAGTTGTTGGCGACACTAGCTTTTTTGAGTGGGCGGGCTTTTATTTTTTGAACTCTCACCCCTGCGTCGGGGATGGGATATTTTAGAGTTTTGACTCTAAATATCCTGAGATTCAAATTTTTGAGCCTGGTCTTGTCACCAAAAATGGCGGTTTGCTATCCTTGGCTTGCAGCAAGCTCATAGAAGCGTAGATTTTGCTGCTATAGAGCACAGCGGGGTAGGTTTTAATGTCTTGACTGACATCCTCAATGATATCGCATCTTGACAGTGCCTCCTACCACAGCGCTTGAGTCCCGGCCAAAAGCGGGCGGGCTTGCTCCACGTCGCATTATATATAATATATAACTCAAAAGCTGCACAGATCGCTCGCCGATCGACTCCGAGGGATGTTGCCTTTGAGCAGAAAGCACTTATACAGCCGAACTCGGCCCCTTTCTCCCCCTCGAAGCCTCTTCTCCTGCGATCGCCCTATAAAAATTCATAGGGCCCGATCGACAGCGACCAGACCCAATAATATGAGAACTTTGTTTTTTCTAACAAACGAGATGTGTTTCCGGTGGAGAACTTTTACTTACTAGGGTGTACAACTTGTGCAGCTTTACTGTTAATCCGCAACTACAACTAAGTCTGACTCGACTGCGGTTTGGCTTGACTGCTCGATCGGCAGTTCGCCACTATTCCAAGTTGTGTTCGGTTAATTTCTGCTGCGCCTGGGAATCTAGACCGGAGACACCATGTCTATATCCTCGAACTTTCTTTCTAAATATAGCGACCTCCTTTCTCTTCCTGTCCCGGTGTCTATTATTAAGTTAGCACGAGCTTTCCGAGGAGTAAAGCACAATTTGCAAAACTTGATAGGTCTTTACATTACTAAGTATAATGATATGAATATCCAAATAGATGTAAGTTAGCACTCACGCACTCCAAACAAAGAAACCGGGTTTTTTCACCGAGATTGAGGATTTTAAGCAAGTATTTTGGTTTAAAAACCCGGTTTCTGGACACCCGTGCAAAAGTCCTATAAATTCTATTGTTGCTACATCTTTACATACTTAACACTTCTTGTCATGTCTATTTCTCCTAAGTTTCTCAGTGGCAGCCAAATCCGCCAAACATTCCTCGACTTTTACGCCCAGCGGGGACATAAGATATTGCCGAGTGCTTCTTTGGTACCCGAAGATCCGACAGTGTTGCTGACGATCGCCGGAATGCTACAATTCAAGCCGATATTTCTCGGACAGCGCGCCGCCGAATCACCGCGCGCCACCACTTCTCAAAAGTGCATCCGCACCAACGACATCGAAAACGTCGGCCGCACCGCCCGCCACCACACGTTTTTTGAAATGTTGGGTAATTTCAGTTTCGGGGATTATTTCAAGAAACAGGCGATCGCCTGGGCGTGGGAACTTTCCACGGAAGTTTTCGGTTTACCAGCGTCTAATTTGGTTGTTAGTGTTTTCCGAGAAGATGACGAAGCTTTTGCGATTTGGCGCGATGAAATTGGCATTCCGGGCGATCGCATTCAACGCATGGGAGAAGATGACAATTTCTGGCAATCCGGCCCGACTGGCCCCTGCGGCCCGTGTTCAGAGATTTACTATGATTTCCACCCAGAGAGAGGCGACAATATTGACCTCGAAGATGATACCAGGTTTATTGAATTCTACAACCTGGTTTTCATGCAGTACAATAAAGATGCAGAGGGCAATTTAACACCGCTGCAAAATCAAAATATTGATACTGGCATGGGACTGGAACGGATGGCGCAAATCCTCCAGAAAGTCCCCAATAATTACGAAACAGATTTGATTTTTCCGATCGTTCAATCGGCGGCGGAACTTGCCGGGATTGATTACCACAATAGCGATGAAAAAGTCAAGGTTTCGCTGAAAGTAATTGGCGACCATATTCGGGCTGTGGTGCACATGATTGCGGACGAAATTCGCGCGTCGAATGTTGGTCGAGGTTACATTTTGCGCCGGTTGATTCGCCGGGTGGTGCGCCACGGGCGACTGATTGGAATTCAGGGCGAATTTACGGTGCGGGTGGCTGAAAGTGCGATCGCCCTTTCGGAAGCTGCTTATCCGAACGTGCGGCAGCGGGAAGCTCAAATTAAGGCGGAATTGGCAAGGGAAGAAGCGCAGTTTCTCAAGACTTTGGAACGCGGAGAGAAGCTGCTGGAGGAAATTGTCGATCGTACAAAACAGCAAGCAAACCAACAAATCAGCGGTCAAGATGCTTTCACTCTTTACGATACCTACGGTTTCCCTTTAGAACTGACTCAAGAAATTGCTGAGGAACAGGGAATTTCTGTGGATTTGGACGGATTTGAAGCGGCGATGAAGGAACAGCAAACTCGCGCTAAAGATGCTCGCCAAACAATCGATTTAACCGTGCAGGGTTCTTTGGATAAGTTGGCTGAAACAATCCAGGGAACTGAGTTTGTCGGTTATGCTGAATTGTCGAGTTTAGCTGAGGTGGAAGTTATCTTAGTTGACGGCAAATCTGTGGAAGAAGCAGCCGCCGGCACTGAGGTACAAGTTGTTTTGAACCAAACGCCGTTTTATGCTGAATCCGGCGGACAAATTGGAGATAAAGGTTATTTGAAAAGCGGAGATAATGGTGATGGTTTGTTAGTAAGAGTTGAGGATGTGAAGAAGGAATCGGATTTCTTCGTGCATTTCGGCTTGGTGGAACGGGGAACGCTGAGAGTGGGCGATAGTATTACTGCGAAGATTGACAATAGCGGTCGCCGCCGAATTCAGGCTAACCACACAGCAACTCACTTATTACAATCAGCTTTGCGGAAAATTGTGGATGATTCGATTTCGCAAGCTGGTTCGCTGGTATCGTCAGAAAGATTGCGGTTTGATTTCAATTCTCCGCGCGCTGTCACAGCAGAAGAGTTGCAGAAAATTGAGGATTTAATTAATAGTTGGATTGCTGAGGCGCACGCTGCGGTCGTTGCAGAAATGCCGATCGCCCTTGCGAGAGAAAAAGGCGCGACTGCCATGTTTGGCGAGAAGTACGGCGACGTGGTGCGGGTTATCGATTTTCCCGGCGTTTCGATGGAATTGTGCGGCGGAACTCACGTCAGCAATACGGCAGAAATCGGGCTGTTTAAGATTGTTTCCGAAGCGGGAGTAGCGGCGGGAACTCGCAGGATTGAAGCGGTTTCCGGTCAAGCTGTTTTGGACTATTTGAACGTGCGGGATAAGGTGGTGCGCGATTTGGGCGATCGATTTAAGGCGAAGCCTGAAGAATTGCCGAACCGGATTACTAATTTGCAGAATGAGTTGAAGGATACTCAGAAACATTTGGCTGCTGTGAAGTCGGAATTGGCGATCGCAAAATCCGACCAGTTGCTGAGTGCGGCGGAGGCGATCGGGGAGTTCAAAATCATTGTCGCCCAATTGGGAGATGTAGATACAGAAGCGCTGAAAACTGCGGCGGAAAGATTGCAGCAAAAGTTAGGAAATGCTGCGGTTGTTTTGGCATCAATTCCTGAACCGGACAAGGTAAGTTTGGTGGCTGCTTTTAGTCCAGAAGTCAATAAGAAAGGATTGCAAGCTGGCAAGTTTATCGGGGGAATTGCTCAAATTTGCGGCGGAAAAGGCGGCGGGCGACCTAATTTGGCGCAGGCTGGGGGACGCGATGCAAGTAAGTTGCATGAAGCGTTGGAAAGTGCTCGGAATTTGTTAGTTGAAGGGTTGGGGTAATCTGCGTTTTTTGTAGGGACACGGCATTGCCGTGTCCTGCTTCACTACTAAAGGTCAAATTCCCCTCAAAAAAGGGGAATTTAGAGGGTTCTAGACTCGGCTGTGAACGAAAGATACAAAGGTTTTTCAGCGTAAGTTGACACTAATGACCAGAGTCTACTCGCTTGTATCTCGTGATATTAGCTAAACCCGCCCCAGAAAAAGATTGAGCTTAATATTGAGGTACAGATGGGTCTACTTCTTCACTCCAAGCAGTAATCCCGCCCTTAACATTAATCCCCTCAATTCCAGCTTCCTTCAAAATCCCCAAAGCCTTCGCAGAACGCCCGCCCATTTTGCAGTGTGCAATCAAGCGATGGCCGTTCAACAATTCCTTGACCTTAGCGACACCTGCGCCGTGTTCAATATCCGGCAAAGGAACCAAAACCGACCCAGGAATTTGACAAATTTGATACTCATTGGGATTCCGAACATCCAACAATACAAAATCCTTCGCACCGCTGTCGATTAACTCCTTAAGTTCCGTGACAGTCATCTCAGGAATTTGCGTTTGCTGACTTGCTTCCTGCGCTTTTGATTGAGGAATGCCGCAGAATTCTTCGTAATCGATTAACTTTTCAATTACCGGGCGCACTGGATTAGGCCGCAGTTTCAATTGCCGGAAAGTCATATCTAAGGCATTGTAAAGCAACAATCTGCCGCTCAAAGTAGTGCCTTGACCCAAGATAATTTTGATAGCTTCCGTTGCTTGGATAGATCCGACAACTCCGCACAAAACGCCTAAAACGCCGCCTTCTGCACAAGAAGGAACCATCCCAGGAGGCGGGGGCTCTGGGTACAAATCGCGATAATTCGGGCCGCCTTCGTAGTTGAAAACTGTTGCTTGTCCTTCAAATCGGAAGATAGAACCGTAGACGTTGGGCTTGTTTAAAAGCACGCAAACGTCGTTCATCAAATAGCGAGTCGGGAAGTTGTCCGTACCGTCGATAATGATATCGTAAGGAGTGGCAATGTCGATCGCATTTTCCGAACTAACGCGAGTTTCGTACAAATCAACTTGGCAAAAAGGATTAATTTCTAAAATCCGATTTTTAGCCGACTCAATCTTCGGTTTCCCAACCCAAGAAGTGCCATGAATTACTTGCCGCTGCAAATTAGAATGGTCTACAACATCAAAGTCCACAATCCCAATGCGGCCAACACCGGCGGCTGCTAAATACAGCAGCAGCGGCGAACCGAGACCTCCCGTACCGATGCAGAGCACGCTGGCAGCTTTGAGACGCTTCTGCCCATCCAATCCAACTTCTGGCAGGATCAGGTGGCGAGAGTAGCGTTCGTATTCTTGTTTGTTGAGCTGGATCTCGTCCAGATTAGGATTTAGCATGATATTGTGTGTAGCGCAGATTTTGAATTATATCCTATCTGAATCTTTCGCATTTTTACGTGTTTGTTATTTTTACTAATTATTTCTTAATCTCGGTCGGTTCCACTGGGAGAATTTCCTCTGCTTGAAAGTTCCCCTCTCCGTCAAGACTCCAACTGCGGAGGTCTTCTGAACAGCCTTGTCGGACGGACACAATGATGTAAGAGTATTGGGCCCATGCCAATGTCCGATCGCACTCTGAGGGCACTGCGGGACAATCCGTATGGGAATGATATATACCGATAATATCCAGACTGCGATCGCGCCCGTGTTTCATCGCCCGCAACATATCTTCGGGCTTAATAGCATATCTGCGTCTTTCTGTCAATCCTTTTTGTTCAGGCCAATTCTCTTCAGCCTCAGAACTCCAAGCATTGTCAGTCGGCCAAACTTCTACCAAAGTTTTAACACCGCCAGTAACTCGACCGAGCAACAAACCGCAGCATTCTTCAGGATAAGCGCTTTCGGCGTGGGTACGCATGGATAAAATATGAGAGTCGGAAAGTGCGATCGGCTGCATAGGATTTTATTGTAGTTTTTTTTGTAAAGTGCGATTCCCTGCGGGATAGCTACGCTTCACGGGCTTTTTTTACGAACCGCGAAGACGCGTTAGGCGAAGCCGCGCGTAAGCGCTAGGCGAAGCCGCGCGTAAGCGCTAGGACACTTTCGGCGAAGCCGTTCCCGTTCCCCGCAGGGGTTCCCGAAGGGTAGGGTAGCAAGACAAGAAAAGCGAAGAGAAAGAATTCAAAAAAGTAACATAATTAATTACCTGGACTTAGATATCTAAACGTTAGATTTTTCCAATATTTCTCACTCTTCTTCTCTGTGTCCTCTGCGCCCTCTGCGGTTCATAAAAAAATTTAGGGTGCGCCGCAGCGCACCTTACGGATGAAGTTAATTAATGCAATCAAGTCGGAGTTTGCTGCAACTCAGGGCGTTCATCTGGAACGATCGCACCTTCGACAGGACACACCTGCAAACAAATACCGCAGTCAATACAGGTATCAAAATCAATCCAAAACCAATCAGTCCCCTTGACATTTTTGCCGGGGCCGGGGTGAATGCAAGCAACCGGACAAGCGCCGACACAATCAGCAATTCCCTCGCAAATATTCGTAACAATAGTGTGTGCCATAGTGTTCTCTCAAAAGATTTTAGGTAGATAGGGAATTAGCAATTAGCAATTGGCAAAACCTTCTCTCAATCAGCAGGATACATAATATCATATCGGGTGATTTTTAACCAATTACCAACTACTAATTACCAATTACCAATTAGGCTAATTTACCGTTTCAATTGTTGGCAATCCTTCGGCATTTACCCAAGCAATTTGAGCAATTCGTCGATCGCGCGCGTATTCCCGCGCCGACTCTGCTGTCTCCCGACTCTCTAAATCTATTTCCACCCGAACTAGGTGAGTAGACTCTCGGAGTTTGCGAGCGTAAGCAAACGCGGCGGCACTAGCTTCAGGAGTTTGAGCCACAACCAACCAGTCGCTAGCTGGCGTCTGGGTGGGCAATTGCCCTTCTGTCAGCAACACTTGGTGCAAATCTTCAATATTCAGACAAAACCCGATGCCGGGGGAATTTTGCCCTTGGGGATCGAACAGTCCCAACAGTTGGTCGTAGCGTCCCCCTTGTCCTAAAACTCGCTGTCCTGTCTTGCTGCTGCTGACAACTTCAAACACAATTCCAGTGTAGTAGTCAAATGTTTGAATTAAACTCAAATCGAGGTGAATGTGAGATTTGAGATTGGGAATTTTTGACTGATATTGGTGCAGCAATTCGATCGCAGATTTGAGATTATTTAACGCGGCTTGCTGCGGCAAATCTAAATCCAGCTTGGCAACAATTGGCAACACTTCTTCTGGGCGACCGCGCAAGTCAAATAACAGCAGAGCTCTTTCTCGCAATTCCGTTGACAGCGGCAAAGTTTCCAAGGCAATTCGATCGAGATTGGCGATCGCCCCCCGAACTTTTTGGCGCACGTTTGGGGGAAACGGTTCCAGCAATCTTGCAGTCAAGCCCGCTTCTCCCAAAACCAAATGCCAGTCATCAATTTCCAAGCTCTGCAAGCACTCAGACAGCAGCAGCAGCACTTCCGCATCCGCAACCGTCCCCCCCGCGCCGAGCAGCTCTACGCCAGCTTGATAGAACTCCTGTTGCCCGCCTGAGCCAGTATCTGGGCCTTTGCGGAACACGTTGGCGTTGTAGTAGAGGCGCTGAGGCTGCCAGCGAGTCCCGGCCATCCGCATTGCAGCCGCGCGGGCGATAGATGCTGTCAATTCCGGCCGCAAACCCAGTTCTCCATCCTCGGCGTCTTGCAATTGAATTAAGGTCGATCGGTCGATCGCGCCCCCAGCCATCAATGTCTCCAGCCTTTCTAGAGTAGAGGTAATAATCCGGTGATAGCCCCAGCGGTGAAAAACCTGCTGTAAGCGCCGTTCGATCGAAATTTTTTGAGCAACGTCAAGGGGCAATAAATCTCTTGCACCGGATGGGGGTTGGTGAACCATATCAATTTTAGATTTTAGACTTTAGATTTTAGATTGGGCTTAGAAGCTTAGCTTTATGGACGGTGTTAAAGTCTAACGAGGCAAGCTTAACATTTGACTTTAACAAATTAAGGTGTCATATCAATTTTAGATTTTAGATTTTAGATTGGGCTTAGAAGCTTAGCTTTAGGGGAGGCTGTTAAAGTCGAATCAGGCAAGCTTAACCTTCGACTTTAACAAATTAAGGCGTGATAGCGTTTTGGTTTGCATGGGAATAATCATTTTTCCCGTAAGTGCAAGCGTCCCGCTCTTTCTGGAGCAGCCGCGATCGCGGGACGATCGCACTGACGGTATAATTCCGATTGTGATCCGATGTGATATCACCAACTATTGATGCTTTTGAGCGAGATCACTTCACTGCTGAGCAGTTTACCAATTTCTAAATATTCCTGACTCACAACTCACAACTTCTCACTTCTTCTTCCCGCCAAACAAACTTGCAAAAAACCCTGGTTTCTCGTCACCTTTTTTGGCTTTTGCGGAAGCTTGTTCCAGCTTTTTCTTAACTTCCAAAGCCGTCGGTTCTTCAGGATTTGATGCCAAAGCTTTGTTCATCTCAAGTTTTGCCATTGTGGCTTGATTTTGTTCAAGGTAGCACATTGCTAACATAGCGTGAGCCTTGCTGTGTTTCGGGGCGCCCTTCAGGGCTTCCCTCAACTCCAAACTTGCTTTAGCGTAATTTTTGCTGTCCATAAATCCTTGAGCTCGGCGGCAATAGGCTTCGATCCGCGGGTCGTCTTTGGGCGGAGTTGGGGTTGGAGTTGGGGTTGGGGTTGGGGTTGGGGGTGGGGTTGGGGGTGGGGTTGCATCTTTTATGGGTGAAGCGGGTGCAACCCCAACACCACCAAGGCGCTCTTTTCGCAGCAAATAAACCATGTTAAGTTCGCTAATTTGATCGATCGCCTCTTGCGTTTCCTTAACTGATTCATACTGCTTGAGAGCGAGTTTGCTAACTGCTGTTTTGTAAGCTTCTTCCCAATCTTTAGCGGTAGCTAACTGTTTGGCTGCTGCGCTTTCAATTTGCATTTTCGCCTGTTCTTTAACGACGCGCTTGGCGATGGCTGCTAATAGCAGGCTGTATTCTTTGCGATCGCTTTCCTTAGAGAATTTGTTGTAAGCCGGATTGACTACTTTTGACAAAAATTGGTTAGCCCAATCTTTATCGGCTTGGCTTTCAAAAGAGCAAGTATCCGAATGCAACCGGCGGGCGATTTTCATGTAGCGCTTGCGGATGTCGTTAAACTCGGCGTCTAAGGGAATTCCCAAAATTGCGTGCTGATCTGTAAAGTCGTACTTGAACAGCCCTTTTGTCATTTCAAAAGACATAACTTTTACTCTTCCTTTCCTGGCTTTTCACTATTCTTTAATGTAGCTTGAGTCAAGGGGTTCTGACCCCCGTACTACCCCCGATCTATTGCTGGGGGGCGCTACTTCCAAGAAGATAAGGGAGGAACGGCTAGCAATGCGCTGCTGAGTTCGGCGTGTATTTTACCGTTTGTGGCCAAAATCCGACCGGAGTTCATCTCAAAGGCACTGCCGTCATAAGCTGTAACTTGACCTCCGGCTTCGGAGACGATGAGTACGCCTGCTGCTACGTCCCAAGGGGCGAGTCCCCGTTCCCAGTATCCGTCCGATCGCCCCATCGCCAGGTGTGCGAGGTCTAGGGATGCGGAACCGCTGCGCCGCACGCCTTGGGTGAGGTGGGTAAGGTGACAGAATTCGGCATAGTTATTGTCTGCTGTTTCCCGCCGATCGTATGCAAAGCCAGTGACTAGCAAGCTGGTTCTCAATTCTGAGATTTGGGAAACTTCGATCGGCAAACGGTTGCAGGTTGCTCCCAATCCTTTGCCTGCCCGAAACAATTCGTTATGAAAAGGGTCGTAAATTACTCCAATTTGTGGTATCCCGTCGATTAAAAGTCCGATCGACACGGCCCAAAAAGGATATTGGTGAGCATAATTGGTTGTGCCGTCCAAAGGGTCGATCGCCCACAGGTATTTGCTGCTGGCATCCCCTAATTTGCCGGATTCTTCGGCGAGGATGGCGTGGTGGGGTACGTGGCGGCCGAGAATTTCTAAAATGACGGCTTCTGAGGCTTTGTCGGCTTCTGTGACTAAATCGCCCGATCGCCCTTTTTCTTGAATTTTTTCTAATTTTCCGCAGAAAGATTTCAGGACGGAACCGGCGGCTAGGGCTGCTTCGGTGGCTATTTCTAAGAAGTTTTGCAGTTGATTGTCAGTCATTGGGAATTGGGAATTGGGAATTGGGAATTGGGAATTGGGAATTGGGAATTGGGAATTGGGAATTGGGAATTGAGAATTGCTTCCAATGACAACTGCCACCTGTCAACTGTCAACTGCCAACTGCCAACTGTCAACTGTCAACTGTCAACTGCCAACTGTCAACTGTCAACTGTCAACTGACTATTTCCGATTTTGCTGGCGAAATTCTGCGGGAGTTTGGCGCAATGCTCGTTCTGGATTCCACAGGCCTTTACCCATGAGTCTCGCCCATTCTTGAGCGTTGATGAGTCGCTGCTGGTATTTGGTGTTGGGCGATCGCACCGAGGCCAGGGCATAACCTTCTTTGATTAGCTGTTCGTTGAGCAAATTTTTATCTTGCCACAAGTAGGCTAGTTTGCGATCGAACTGGTCTTTTTGTTCGATGTCGGATTCTAACAATACCTGTTTTCCCCTAGTTAGCTGTTCTAGTCTTTGTTTGGCTGCTTCTCCCCAAGGCTGCTGTTTTAAATCCGGCGCATCAATACCAATCAGCCTGATTTGTTCTAATAAGGCTATTTTGTCGGCTGTACTGATAACTTCGATTGTTTGGCCGCTGATGGCCCTTTCTACTTTGGCGATCGTACCTTGGGGCATTTCTGGTTTTTGGCAACTAGCTAACAACAGACAAAGGGCGATCGCACATAATCGATAAAGCATGGATAATTGGTATTTTATAATTTATCAAGTTGCTCACTCTTCATCCAACGGCAAACCGGCTTTAACTTTACCTTTGCCGAAGTAACGACCGAATTGCAATTCGTACACTTCGTCTTCGTCTTGCGTCTCTACCTCGATGTTGGAACGGGGATAGCTGACGCACAGCAGGGCATAACCTTCTTTTTGTAGTTCCACAGACAGCCCCATTGCTTCTGGCTGGTGCAGTTCCCCCGAATTGACGCGCACCGCACAGGCGGTACAAGCGCCGTTGCGGCAGGAAAAGGGCAATTCTACTCCTTGGTTTTCGGCGCTTTGGAGGATGTAGCGGTCTTCGGGTACTCGCACGGTGTGGCGATCGCCTGTCTGTCTGTTATGAATTTTAATTGTGTAAGAGTTAGTCATGGAATTTTAGATTTTAGATTTTAGATTTTAGATTGGCGCTGGCGGGGCAAAATCCTTGAAATGAATGGGTTTGCGACCCAGGGAGGAGAACCCAAGCCTGCCCGTTTCACACCCTACCCATATTAAACCGCAAATTTATGTCGTTACCCCTTCCCAAATCAGATTTGTTCTGCTAATATAGTTTAGCTGTGGCTAAATGAATGAATTTAGCCCTGGAGAGGTGGCCGAGCGGTTGAAGGCGCACGCCTGGAAAGTGTGTTTAGGGCAACTTAACGAGGGTTCGAATCCCTCCCTCTCCGTTAAACAAGCTGTTTAGGCAAAAAAAACAGCTTGCAAAAAAAATCTCTGATATGAGATAAATACTTTGATTAGAGCGAGATCCCTTGATTTTTTTAGAAAAATCAAGGGATCTCGCTTTTATATTTTTGAGTGTAAATTACGGGCGATCGCCCCGAGAATAAACGCCCAGATATAATGCCAATACTAGAAAACCATAGTGACCTACACCAATCGCCACCGTTTGCAGCAAAGCGTCGCTTTCTGCTGGATCAATTGCTGTTTGAATATCAGTGGCGTAATTTTAGATTTTAAATTTTAGATTTTAGATACAGGTAATTTATATCGAACTTAGCATCAGCGAGATTTGCCCCTCTGAACGAAGTACCCTCAGCATTTCCAATCTCTCGAACAATCGCCGAGAAAGACACAAACGCAAACCAAAGATACAGCAGCGACAGCAAACCGAAACACATACCCCAAAACAGTTTGTGAGTGCTCAGAAAAGCGCTCGCCGTTGCACTGAACAAAAAAGCCGCTGCGTAAGTCGCCACACTTCCAGCCGATGCGATCGCCACCTGTGCAAATTGGCCGCGAATCCGGGAACTCACAAAAAACATTAACACCCCGCCGATCGACATTCCAGCAAGAGCAGCCTGGGAATTATTATTAGTTGCAGTGCCAGCATAGAAAAATCCCAACAAAGCTCCTGATAGAATAGCAGAAATTGTTCGTGCCAATCTACCCGCTTTTGAGGTTTTTGGCTGTTTGCTGGCGATCGCCGAAGCGAAACCAGCAGCGCTCAAAACCCCGTACAGCAACAGAACAAAAGGCCAACTGGGAGAGTCCGGTAGTTGTCCTTGGGCTCCCAGAATCATTCGAGTCAGAACATCGCCCACAACCAAACAAATCGCGATCGCCCCAGCACTCAAAACAGCTATCTGTCGCCGAGAAAGCCCGATTTTCGCACCGATAAAATTCGCACCCGCTAACTGAGCATTTCTAAAATTGCAGCCTCTAACATCCGCGCCGCTAAAATCAGCACCGTTAAGAACTTGTCCTTGGAACGATCGATTTCGTAAAATTTGATTGCTAAAATTATGGGAATCCGAATACTTCATATTAGTATAGGATGCTGGAAAATATATAAATTTGTTAGTGTTTCCGTCCCCAATCTAAAATCTAAAATGGTATGACTTATCGGCCCACTATCAAACAAATTTGGCATATTCTCGGTCTCGGAATATTGCTCGCACCAATACTACTCTACAACATTCCCTACTTTTTGCGTCCCCAACAAACCAACGAAGCCCGATCGCTCTTTCAAGGAATAGCCTACCGCAGGGAATTTCGGACTAATCCGCGTCCCACCCTCATTCACATTGTTAGCATCGACCTAAAAGCGCCGGGAATAGGAATTTTTGTCACTCCCGGAAACCCAACAGCCGATTTAACAGAAACCAATGCCCGCACTGCTACTGAATTCCTGAAAGAATTTAAATTGCAATTAGCAGTTAACGGCAATTTTTTTTATCCCTGCATCGAGGAAGCACCTTGGGATTACTATCCCCGCAGTGGCGATCGAGTAAATAATGTCGGACACGCCCTTGCCAAAAGCCAAGCTTATTCTCAACCACATTCAGGCTTCCCCGCCCTTTGTTTTGATGCCAAAAACCGCGCTCAAATAATCGAAAACGGCACTTGTCCTTCGGGAACAGCCTATGGAGTTGCCGGAGATACTTTGCTGGTGAAAAATGGTCAACCCGTAGCACAAAGTCAGGAAGAACGCAAACAGGATAAACCCTATCCCCGTGCCGTTGCGGCGATTGACAAAACAGGCGACAAGTTGTGGTTAATTCTGGCAGACGGCAAGCAGAGGCTTTACAGTGAAGGGCTGAAATTGAGCGAAATAACTGATATTTCGATGCAGTTGGGAGCCGAGACAGTGCTAAATTTAGATGGCGGCGGGTCGGTAACTTTTGCAGTAGCATCGCCGTCAGGAGCGAAACTGTTGAATGCTCCGATTCAGAATAAAATTCCCATGCAGGAACGTCCAATTTCCAATCATTTGGGATTTTACGCGCGAGATAATAATGATGCCTCCACATACTCAAATAAATAGGGTACTGATTGCCTTCATTACTCATACAAAAGTTCGCTTAAATACCCACAAAATTTCTTATTCAGCAGTGAAGTTTTTTTTAATCTGCCCAAAATCCGGGAATAATTGCTAAAATTGTAAAGAAACGTAACAAAAATATATAATTGGCTTATGAAAATTAGCGAAATCCAAGCAGCGCTGCAAAGTTCGGATTCTCAAGAGAGGCTGCGGGGGGTAACGGCTCTGAGAAACTGCGATTCTGCGGTGGCGCTACCGATGTTGCTGAGCAAAGTGGACGATCGCGAGTTTATGGTGCGATCGTTCGTGGCGATGGGATTGCGGCAGATTCAAACTGCGGAAGCTTTTGCGGCGCTGTTAAAAATGATGCAGTTCGATCGCGATCCGAACGTGCGCGCCGAAGCCGCTAACTCTTTGTCAAGGTTCGGAACCGAGGCAATTTCTCATTTAGTGGAAGCTTTTCGTCGCGATGATAATTGGCTCGTCCGCCGCAGCATTATGGCTCCTCTGTATGAAATGCAGTGTCCTGATGCAGTATTTGAAATTTGTGCGATCGGTCTTGGCGGCGAAGATGTACCAGTTCAGGAAGCAGCAATTGACGGATTTGGTCTGCTGGCAAATACCCAGAAGCAAGAAGAGGCATTGCAGCAATTATTACCTCTAGTAAGTTCGGATTACTGGGGAATTCGGCTGCGAGTTGCTCGCGCGCTGAGCAGATTTGACAATCCTCAAGCTCGCGCTGCTGTGAGCTATTTGGCAAAAGATCGAGATCATCGGGTTGCAGGTGCGACTTTGGAAGCTTCGCTTTAAAAACAGTCAATATAAATAGTTATACAACCTTATGAAAGGGAGTTCCGGCCCCTTCTGTCAAAAGTCAATATTATTGTGGAACGGGCTGGAGAACCCGTTGCTAAATTAACTTTTTCTTTTCGCCATTTTTCTACTGTTTTTTTAACGGCTTCTATTTCCTGAAAACCTACCAGAATCACAGCCGTTTCAAATTCTACGCCCAAAGCTGTGCTGACTTCGAGGATTTCCACAAAAATAGCGCATTGATAATCTGTGTCTTCATATTGCTTAAATCGCTCAGCATTAATTCCTAATATCGGGGCTAGTTTTTGTTTGCTAATTTTTGCGGCTATGCAAGCTTTAATTAAAGTACCTGGCAACTTATTGAAAGTATGAACTTTGAGCGGAATTTGCTGGGGTTTCACTGAACAAGTCGCTCATATTCAGCAACTTCTGACTTTAGCTCGTCTACTTGATTCGGATCTGAATCTCTATGAAACTGCCATCGCACAGGTTCGTCTTTCAAACTCTCATTACTATCCAATTCAGCTACAGACTGCTAAAATCGCAGCAACCAATCTAAGGTGTGCTGATATTGTTGCTCATTTTTGATCGTCATGGTTTCCATCTTGGTAAATTTACAGCAATAATTCCTGTACGTGTATTTGTTTTTATATCAAATTGAAAGAAGTCTATCTAGGATGTCCCCGAATCATTAGCTGGATAGTTGGCTGGAAAAATTTCACCTCTCTACTTGTTTTTCTGTTCGGCACGCCGCAGTCTAAAATTATATAAAGTAGGAGCAATAGATTTCAGGTAATCTCTATCAACCGTTTTTTGGCGCGGGTTTTGTAACGCTGCCGGGTGGCCATTTAATTGCTCTGGATATGCAGCCTCTGTTTGGCGGCGATGCTGACTACCAAGCTAAGTGTACTGGGCCGATCGAACAAATTTTTCAAGCTCATCAACCGCACCTTCCCTGGAGTGGCGACTTTCCAGAGGAAGCTAAGCAGTTTTTCTCGTTGGCGTTTCTGTGGGATCGCCCCAAGGAAACGGAAATTGTGGCAATTCCGGTTTTTGGAGGGTTCAAAGACTATCTGGCGGCTTATTTCGATTTGGCCGATCGCGCCGAACAGATGACATGGGGCGCAAACTTAGATAGTATCTAACAAGCTCAACTGTGCTATCTGCGCTATCGTGCCGAAAAAACCCCGGGTCAGGGAATGTTTAAGCGGTTCTACGGCGAGGAATGGACCGAAGAGTATATTCACGGATTTTTGTTCAATTGGGAACAGAAGCTGGCACAATTGGTAAGTAACAAGAATTAATTTTAATAGAAGCTTCAGCCACTACACTAATAAGTGTAGGTTGGCATGAGGAAAATGCCAATGGTCAAAAAAAATCGCAATGTAGTTAGTTCCAATTCAGAAAGTAAAGTCAAAGTCGGACTTTCGCTGACTTCTTCAAGTGCCGATCGATTAAACGTGATCGCTCGCAAGCTCGGAATATCAAGGTCGGAGCTCCTAGAACGCTTGGCACAAGGCGCTCTGGATATTTCTAAGGACAAGACGGAAGTTACTGTCACTTGGAAAAAAGGTGAAGAAACGGAGGTAGAGGCAGCCCACTTGCAAGGGGAAACAGCCGAAGAAACCGAAATTAATGAGGCTGTAACGGCAGAAACTCTATCGGACTCGGTGAGTGTAAAGCCAAATCCGCTGCAAGAAAGTTACGAAAGTTTACAGCAGCAGTTGAGTGAACGCGAAAGTTCGATCGCTTCTTTACAGCAGCAATTGGCTACCGAAAAGCAAAATCTCGAAAGCCAATTAGCCGAAACAGTAGCGAAGTCGAGTTACGAAAGTTTACAGCAGCAGTTGAGTGAACGCGAAAGTTCGATCGCTTCTTTGCAGCAGCAATTCGCTACCGAAAAGCAAAATCTCGAAAGCCAATTAGCCGAAACAGTAGCGAAGTCGAGTTACGAAAGTTTACAGCAGCA